>NZ_DASXJD010000207.1:0-78755 GCF_036497585.1 Actinomycetospora sp.
GACCGGTGACGGTCCCCTCGAGGTCACCAAGGAGGGGCGCGGCATCGTGATGCGCGTGCCGCTCGAGGGTGGGGGCCGGCTCGTCGTGGAGATGACCGCCGACGAGGCGAGTGACCTGCGGGAGGCGCTCACCTCCGTCTCGCCCTGATCGGGTGAGCGTGACGACGGGGTCGGGCGTGCCCGGGACCCCGGCCGAGGGCGTGCCCTTCGCCGAGCCCGGACTCCCGACCCCCCTGGCCGACGTGGTGTGCGTCGACCCGGGCACCGCCCCGGCAGGCGACGCGCTCGTGCGCCTGCGACGCACCGTCGACGCCGAGGGCGAGTCCCTCCCTGCCCCGGAGCCGACGCCGAGCGGCTGGACCGCGTCACCGGGCGCGGTCACGGCCCTGGCTCCGTCCGACGGGGCCGGCCGGTGGCTCGTCGGCGCGGGCGGCGGGTCGGAGTCCGACTGGCGCGCCGCCGGGGCCGCCGCCGTGCGGGTCGTGACGGGCCGCTCCGAGCCCGGCGAGCTGTACGGCGCCCTCGACGGCGACGTCGCGCGGGTGCTCGTGGCGATCGAGGACGGCCACCCGGGACCCGACGACGACGCGGCGTGGGCGGCGCTCGCGACCGGTCTCCTGCTCGGGTCGCACCGGTTCTCGGTCCGCTCGTCGGCGCCGGCCGAACCGCCCACGGTGCGGGTGGCCGTTCCCGGGGACGCCAGGCCCGCGGTCGAGCGGGCCCTCGTGCTGGCCCGCGCGACGGCCACCGCCCGCGACCTCGCCGACACCCCCTCGGGGGCGAAGTCCCCCGCGTGGTTCGCCGACCAGGCGGTCGCGGTGCTGGGGTCGGTGCCGGGCCTCGAGCTCGTGGTCCGCGACGAGGCCTGGCTCGCCGAGGAGGGGTTCGGCGGCGTACTGGCGGTCGGCGGTGGATCCTCGCGGCCACCGCGGTTCCTCGAGATCTCGTGGTCCCCGGCGGGCGCGGACCGGCACGTGGCGCTGATCGGCAAGGGCATCACGTTCGACACCGGCGGCATCTCGATCAAGCCGAACGCCGGCATGGCCGACATGCGCACCGACTGCTCCGGGGGCGCCGCGGTCGTCGGCGCGCTGGCGGCGATCGCCACGCTCGGGCTGCCGGTGCGCGTCACCGGCCTGGTCCCGCTCGCGGAGAACCACGTCTCGGGCTCGGCCTACCGGCCCGGTGACGTCGTCCGCCACTACGACGGCCGCACCTCCGAGGTCACCAACACCGACGCCGAGGGCCGGATGGTCCTCGCGGACGCCCTCGGCTGGGCGGTCGCGACCCTCGAGCCGGACGTGATGGTCGACGTCGCCACGCTCACCGGCGCGATGAAGGTCGCCCTGGGCGTGCGGACCGGCGGGCTCTTCGCGACCACGGACGACCTCGCGCGCCGCCTCGTCGACGCGGGCGGGGAGACCGGCGAGGCGTGGTGGGCGATGCCGCTGGCCGCCGCGCACGACTCCGACGTCGACTCCACCCTCGCCGACGTCCGGCAGGCGCCGCCCGGGCCCGGTGGGATCGTCGCGGCGCTGTTCCTGCAGCGTTTCACCGGCGGGCTGCCCTGGGCCCACCTCGACATCGCCGGCCCCGCGCGGTGCGACTCGCCCCACGAGGAGGTCGCCAAGGGCGCGACCGGGTTCGCGGCGCGCACGCTCGTCGAGTTCGTCGCCCGCTCCTGAACCCCGCTCAGGACAGGAGCGAGGCGCAGAGCAGCCCGTCGGACACCGGGAGCAGCAGGGGCGCGAGCCGTTCGTCGGCCCGCACCGCGCGCACCGTCTCCCGCAGCGCCGAGGAGATCGCCTCCCGGCGTACCTGGTCGCTCACCCGCCCGGTCCACAGGACGTTGTCCAGGGCCACCACCCCGCCGGGACGCAGCAGCCGCACCGCCTCCTCGAGATAGCGCGGGTACTCCACGGTGAGCGCGTCGACGAGCACGAGGTCGTAACCGGAGTCGGAGAGCCGCGGCAGCACGTCCAGCGCCCGCCCGGTGATCATCCGGACGCGGCCGGGTGCGAACCCGCCCTCGAGGCACGCCTGGCGGGCCAGACCCTGGTGCGGCGCCTCGCAGTCGATGCTGGTCAACAGCCCCTCGCGCGGCATCCCGCGCAGCAGGCTCACCGTGCCGAGCCCGGCCCCGGAGCCGATCTCGACGACGCTGCGCGCGCGGGTCGCCGAGGCCAGGAACGTCAGGGCCGCGCACGCGCCCGGCCCGATCGGGACGATCCCGTGCTCGGTGGCCCGTACCCGCGCCGCCGCGAGGACCTCGTCGTCGCCGGTGAAGTGCTCGGCGCGGGCGCGGAGACGCTCGGTGGCGCCTGCCTCGCCGGTGGGGTCGGTGAGCGCCACGGTGACCGCGGCCTCGTCGTCGTTGTCCTGGTCGGCCGGGGGATCACCGAGCGGGCGGAGGCCTGGCTGCTCGGGGAGCGTCTCGTCGGCTCCGTGCCGTCCCGCCCCGTGCCTCTCGGCCCCCGACCCGCGCCGACCGGCGGGGGTGGACGTGGCGCGCAGCGGTTCAGTCGGTACCCGGGGGTAGACCGGGATGCGGTTGCTGCCGTGCGCACCGCCTGCCCGCCCGCTCGGGGGCCGGGCCGCGCCGCGGCGCCTGCCCGCGAGTCCGGGGGCGCTCGACGTGGACCCCGTTCCCGCGTCATCGTGAGGTGCTTGCGGAGTCCGGTCCGTAGGGGTCGCATCCAGGGGAGCACGCCGGTGGGCGGCCCCCGGCGGCGAGGGGGTGCTCGTGGAATCGACGACGCGCAGGGCGGCACGGGCGCGACGGGACTCACCGTCGTCGCCACCGCCCCGGCGGCCCCCGTCCTCCGTCACGCGAACCAGGCTAGATCGCGATCACGCCACCCGGTCCGCGCCGCGCCGCGCCTCGACCCCTATGGGTCGAGCTCCCCTATCGGCGTGCTCCCTTGAATGTCGCTCCGTCTCCCGTGGATCCTCAGCCCCCTCTCAGACGACCCTCACCCGGGTGTCATACCGAGCGGAGAGAGTGTGGCCATGACCGAGACGCTCGCCGCGCGCCCTGTCGGACCGGACGTGGGTTCCTCCGGCGCCGCCACGACCCACGCGGGCGCCTTCACCGACGGCGCCGAGGGATGGACACCGCCGTCCTGGGACGACGTGGTCCGCGAGCACGCCGACCGGGTCTACCGCCTGGCCTACCGGCTCACCGGCGACGCACACGACGCCGAGGACCTCACCCAGGAGACCTTCATCCGGGTGTTCCGCTCGCTCGCGGCCTACAAGCCGGGCACGTTCGAGGGCTGGCTGCACCGGATCACGACGAACCTGTTCCTCGACATGGTCCGCCGCCGCGGCCGGCTGCGGATGGAGGGCCTCCCCGAGGACACCGACCGGCTCCCCGGCGGCGGGCCCGACCCCGAGCAGGTCTTCTCCGAGGCCCACCTCGACCCCGATCTCCAGGGCGCGCTCGACGAGATGGCGCCGGAGTTCCGGGCCGCCGTGGTGCTCTGTGACGTGGAAGGTCTCTCCTACGAGGAGATCGCGGCCACGTTGGATGTCAAACTGGGGACCGTGCGCAGTCGCATCCATCGAGGACGTCAGGCGCTTCGCAGCGCTCTCGAGCGGCGCCGTGCCGAGCGGGCCGCCGAAGAGGGGGCCGGCGGGCACACGCCGGTGACGCTGGGCGCCGGGTCGGCGCCGTGATCGGCCGGCCGCACGGCACCCCCTGGTCCCGCTGGGTGGGGGCCGTCTCGGAGGCGCTGCCCGGTGGGCACCTCTCGCTCGATGCCGTCGTCGCCCACGTCGACGGCGAGCTCCCGGCCGGCCCCGCCGGACGTGCCGCCGCGCACGTGGACCGCTGCCCGGCCTGTGCCGGTGAGGTCATGGCCCAGCGCCAGGCCCGGAGGCGGCTGCGCGGCGCGGACACCCCGGGCGTCCCCGACTCGCTGCTGTGCTCGCTGCGCGCCATCCCCGACTGTGCCGAGCTGCCCGAGGCACCGGCCGGGCTGACCCTCGACGCCGAGGGGAACTTCGTCGTGCCCTCCGGCGCCCCGGGCACGGCTGAGGCCGCCGGGCGCAGGCGCGCCCGCCGCGCCGCTGGTGCCCCGCGCCCCCGCCGTCTCCCGGTGGTGGTCGCGTCCGGCCTGGTCGCCGGGGCCGCGGCCGTGGTGGGGCCCGTCGTCGCCGCGGGGGCCATCCCGGCCGCGGTCACCCCCGGCGGTCCCGCACCCGTCGCGGGCGCCTCCCTCACGGCGGGCGTCCCGGTGCCCCCCGCCGGGGACCGGGGCAATCCGGTGGCCGGCTCGGTCGAGCACGCCGGACCCGCGGGAGCGATCCCCGCGGTGGCGAAGCCGCCGGCCCGGCCGGCCCCCGGCACGACCACTCCGACGAGTCCTCCGGCCTGACCGTTCCTTCACGGTCGACGGCCGAGGATCGGGCGGTGTCGCCGCGCCGTCCTCCGCGCTCTACCGTGGGAGGACGATGACCACCCACCGCGCGCGCACGCCCACGGCGAGTAGGGCAAGCCGTCGCGAGCGCACCCGATGAGAGCGCAGCCATGAGCAGCCCCTGGTCGCGTCACGCGACGACGGAGCGCCCCGACGCGCCCGAGTACGACGACCCCGCCGACGACGCTCCCGCCGACGCCGGGGTCGCCGGCGACGCCCCGACCGGGTCCGGGGCGCCCACGAACGGCCACCACCGTGCGAACGGCCACACCCGGCCCGCGGGTCCCGACGCTGCCGAGGCCTCTCCGGCCGCCGGCAACGGGCACGTCCTGGACGAGGGCGAGATGGCGGCGGCGTTCGCCCGCCCCGCGGACGGGTCCCCCACCGATGCCGCTCCGCGGGCCCGCCCGCGCGAGCAGGCGGGGGCCCGGGAGCCCTCGGTGGCCCTCGCGGGCGCGTTCGGACGGCCCGAGGGCACGCCGGACACGCTCCAGCGCCCGGCGGAGTCCACCCGGCCGCGGCCTGAGCACGAGGCGCAGGACCTCTGGGCCGGCGAGACCACCGAGCGCGACCCCTGGCGGGATCCCGCCGCGGCGGCCGAGCTCGGGGCACCCGCGGTGCGCGAGAGGGAGCCCGGCCCGGACCGGCGTGCCGTCGGGCCCCGCCTCTCGGCGCGCGAGCTGCTGTTCGGTCGGCGCGTGGCGCCGAGCGCCCTGATCGTCCTCGCGGTCATCGCGCTGCTCGTGGGCGCGGTCGGCGGGGTCGTCGGACACCTGACCGCCGCGGGCTCGGACGCCCTGGTCGACCCGGGCGCGAGCCTCGCCCAGGTCGACCCGGGCAAGGAGCGGCCGGCCGGGTCGGTGGCCGACGTCGCGGGGCGCGTCGTGCCCGCCGTCGTGTCCATCGAGGTCCGGTCGGGCACGACGGGCGGCACCGGGTCCGGCGTCGTCATCGACCCGCGCGGGGACATCGTCACCAACAACCACGTGGTCTCGCTCGCCGCCACCGATCCCCGCGCGACCCTGGAGGCGGTCTTCGCGTCCGGGATGCGGGCCACGGCGCGGATCGTCGGGCGCGACCCGCAGACCGACATCGCCGTGGTCAAGGTCGACGTCGCGAACCCCGTGGTCGCCCAGCTCGGACGGTCGTCCGACCTGAAGGTGGGCGACGGCGTCATCGCGATCGGCTCGCCGCTGGGTCTCGCGGGCACCGTCACCACCGGCATCGTCAGCTCACTGCGCCGGCCGGTGCGCCTCGACGCGGAGTCCGCCAACGCCAACCCCGTCATCGACGCCATCCAGACCGACGCCGCGATCAACCCTGGCAACTCCGGCGGTGCGCTCGTCGACTCCACCGGCGCCGTCGTCGGGATCAATACCGCGATCCGCACGCTCGGCGGCACCGACAGCTCCGGCCAGGGCGGCTCGATCGGGCTGGGCTTCGCGATCCCGATCGACGACGTCCGCGTCATCGCGCAGTCGCTCATCCAGACCGGCGGCTTCGCGCACACCGACCTGGGCGTGAACGCGAAGTCGGTCACCGACGGCACCGCGGACGGCGCACAGATCCTCAACGTCGTCCAGGGTGGTCCGGCGGCCCGCGCCGGGGTGCTGGAGGGTGACGTCGTCACGCGCGTCGACGACCGGCCCATCGCCTCCGCCGACGAGCTGACGGTGGCCATCCGCGAGCACCGCCCGGGCGAGACGGTGACCCTCGGCGTCGTGCGTGGCGGCCGGCCGTTGTCGCTGCAGGCGCAGCTCTAGGAGGAGCCGTGTTCGAGAGCGTCGGGTGGGGCGAGATCCTCGTCCTGGCCCTGATCGGGCTCTTCGTGCTGGGCCCGGAACGCCTCCCCGGCGCGGTGCGGTGGGTCTCCGACACCGTGCGCACCGTCCGCGAGTACGCGGCAGGCGCCCGGGACCAGCTGCGCGACGAGATCGGGCCGGAGTTCGAGGACCTCCGCAAGCCCCTCGAGGAGCTCCGCTCGATCCGCGACCTGGACCCGCGCCGCGCGGTGCGGCGCACGTTGTTCGACCCGATCGCCGACGGCACCTGGAGCGGCGCCGCGACCCCGGCCGCCCCGGACCCGGCGACGGCGGGCGGGGCGGCGGCGGCCCTGACGGCCGGGAACGGGTCGGGGACGAACGGGAACCACGGGCTCCCCGCGTCCGGGGCCGGTGGTGCGGTCAAGGGCCAGTCGGACCGGGCGGCCCCCCTCGCGCCGGGCGAACAGGCCCCGTTCGACCCCGACGCGACCTGACGTCAGGCCCCGTCGGCGATCTGCTGGGCCATCGGGTTGGCGCGCATCCGCCCGGCCGGGTCGAGGCAGCGCAGGATCGCGCCGGTGATGGCGTCGAGGTCGGCGATCCGGTCGGGCCCGACGGCGTCGACGACGAGGCGTCGCACCTCGGCCGCGTGACCTGGGGCGGTGGCGACGACCTTCTCCCACCCGGCGTCGGTCAGTCGCGCCATCGTGACCCGCCCGTTGCCCGCGCAGGGCTCGCGCGCGACCCAGCCCTGCTGCTCCAATCGCGACACCACGTGGGAGAGGCGGGAGAGCGAGGAGCTGACCATGGAGGCGAGCTCGCTCATCGGCATGACGCGGTCACGGGACTCGGAGAGCATGGCGAGCACCAGGTAGGAGAACTGGGTGAGGCCGGCGTCGCGCTGCAGCTGCGCGTCGAGGGCGGCGGGGAGCAGGGTCATCACCGCGGCCGTACGGCGCCAGGCGTGCTGCTCGTCGGCGGTCAACCAGTCGGCCATGGACACAGCTTACACTTGAGGCTTCAACTGTCCAGCGTGTACCGTGATGATTGAACCTTCACCTCCCAGGAGCGCGCCCATGAGTTCCCCGTTCGACACCGCCACCCCGGGCGCTGCCTTCGACGCCTTCGTCGGACCGGCCCGCGACACGGCCGCGGGTCGCCGCCCATGGACTCCCGAGGACGGTCCGCTGCCGGCCGTCTACCTCTCGCACGGCGCGCCGCCGCTCTACGACGACGGCGAGTGGATGGGTGAGCTGTTCGGCTGGGCGGAGCGGATGCCGCAGCCCCGGGCGATCGTCATCGTGTCCGCGCACTGGGAGTCCGCGCCGCTGACGATCTCCTCGCCCGGCGAGGGCACCCCGCTCGTCTACGACTTCGGCGGCTTCGCGCAGCGCTACTACACGATGACCTACGCGACGCCGGACGCGACCGCGCTCGCCGACCGTCTGACCGCGATGCTCGAGGGCACGGAGAACGTCCACCGATCCGCGCGCGGGCTCGACCACGGGGCCTGGGTGCCGCTGTCGGTGATGTACCCGAACGCCGACCTCCCGGTGATCCAGGTGAGCATGCCGGACGAGGACCCCGACCGGCTGATGCGGATCGGCGCCCGGCTGCGGGAGCTGCGCGCGGAGGGCGTGCTCGTCGTCGGCTCCGGGTTCATGACCCACGGGCTGCCGTTCCTCACCCGCGACATGCTGCGCGGCGACTCGGTTCCCGGCTGGACCGACGACTTCGACGCCTGGGCCTCCGACGCCCTGGCCCGCGGCGACGTCGAGGAACTGCGGCGCTTCCGCTCGGCCCCCGGCATGCCCTACGCGCACCCCACCGTGGAGCACTACGTGCCCCTCTTCGTCACCCTCGGGGCCGCGACCGACGCGGAGGTCCCGGCGACCACTGAGATCGACGGGATGATGTGGGGTCTCTCGCGGCGGTCGTTCTCGCTGGCCTGATCCGCTAGCGTCGCCGCCGATGCACACCGCGGCGGGTCCCGGCGCCTGATGCGCCGCGGGGGCGGGCCACTCACGGTCCTCGCCCTCGCCCAGGCCGCGGCCACCTACGAGTTCACGGTCGGGTTCGTCGCCCTCCCGGCGATCGTCGTCGACCTGGACGTCGCTCCCGCCCTCGTGCCGTGGGTGCCCGGCGCGTACGCGGTGGTGTTCGGCGGCGCACTGCTGGCGGCCGGGCGGCTCGCCGACCGGCTCGGGGTGCGGCGCGTGCTCCGCGTCGCCCTGTTGGGCCTGGGCGCGACGACGGCCGTCGTCGCCCTGGCGGGATCGCCCACCGTCCTGCTGGCGGGTCGGGCGGGCCAGGGACTCGCGGCCGCCGCGCTGCAACCGGCGGTGCTGGGCGTGATGACGCGGGTGGCGACCGGTCCCGGGCGAGCGCGGACCTGGAGCGTCTGGAGCGCGGTCGGGGCAGGCGGGCTCGCCCTCGGGGCGGCGGGGGGCGGGGTGCTGGTCGCCCTCGACTGGCGGCTCGCGGTCGGCGTCGTCGTGCCGGTGTGCCTGTTCGCGGCGTGCGTCGCGGGCGTCCTGCCGTCCGAGCCTGCCGTCGCCGAGCCCGTCCGCGTCCCCGTCCGGTCGGCGGCGGTCACGACGACGGCGGGGGTCGCCACGGCCGCGAGCCTCACCCTCGGCGGCACCCTGGGGTGGACCGCGCCGGCCACCGTGACGGCGATCCTGCTCGCCGTCGTGTCCGCGGTCGGCGTCTTCCTGGGGGAACGGTCCGTGGCGCCGCTCCTGGGCCGCGACCTGCGCCGGCGACCCGACGTCCGGCTCGGCGCGCTCCTCGCCGCCGCGTACATGGCGGGCCCCGGCGCGCTGTACTACCTCGTGACGACGATGCTCGCCGATCTCCCGGGCTTCCCGCCCGCGGCGGCGGGCCTGCTGCTCCTGCCGCTGGCCGTCGGCGTCGTGGTCGGCAGCGCGCTGTCGGGGCGGCTGATGGTGTGGGTCGGCGAGGAGCGGGGCGCGCCGCTGGGGTTCGGCGTGGCCGCGCTCGGAACCGTCGGGGTGGCGCTCGCGCTGTCGGCGGTCGGCGGGCTCGCGGCGTCGTCGCTGGTCGCGGGCCTGGGCAGCGGTGTGGCCTTCGCGGCCGTGTTCGCCCTGGCGGGTCGCGACGTGCCGTCCGATCGTCGGGGCGCGGCCGGCGGCATCGTGGTGGCGGCGCAATACCTGGCGAGCGCGGCGTCGTTGGCGGCGTTCGGGGTGCTCGCGGGTCCGGTCGGGCACCGGGGCGTGCTGCTCCTCGCCGGGGCCGTCTCGCTCGTGGGCGCCGTGGCGGCCCAGGTGGGTCGGCGACGCGGAGCTCGCGAAGATCAAGGAGTCACCACGCGGTCGGGCGGAGATCCGGATGACCGATGGTGACTCCCTCGCCGGTAGCGGCCCTGCGGTGCCATCTCGAAGATCAACAGACTTCCATGGGTGTCCGGGTGGGCCGGGAGGACCCGTGCTGGTCCGCTGATCATGCGCCCGGCCGCCCGTGCGGGGCGCACCGCGATCACCAGGACGGTGCGGTGGTCGGTGGTGGGTCGAGACAGCGACGTGGTCCCGCTGATCATGCGCCGTCGCCGGATCGGCGGCCCGAGCGCGGTGCGCCGCTCAGCGGCGGGTGACGGCGACGAGGTAGCGGACCGGGGTGTCCGAGGCGTTGCGGTAGGCGCAGTCCGCGGGCGGGCCGAGCTCGAGGCAGTCGCCCGCGGCGAGGCGGTGGGTGGTCGGGCCCTCGTCGAACTCCAGCTCGCCGTCGAGCACCCAGATCTGATGGCCGAGGAACGCGTACGTGTCGGCGGCGAACGCGGCCTCGGCGTGGGCGGGCATGGTCACCTCGACCAGTTCCAGGTCTCCCCCGGAGCGGGGCGACACGGCCCGGCGGGTGTAGCCCGACGTCGGGTCGGTCCAGGTCGGTTGGTCGACGACTCGTGCGACGCGGCCGCTGCCCTCCGCGCGGGCGACGAGCTCCGAGAGGCTCAGGCCCAGGGCTCCCGAGAGGCGGCCGAGAAGCGCCGCGGTGGGTTGGGCGTCCCCCGCCTCGACCTTGGCGATCATCGCCCGGGAGACGCCTGCGCGGTCCGCGAGCGCGCGGACGGTGAGGTCGCGCTCGACCCGACGCTCCCGGACGGCCGCCGCGAGCGAGGTGGTCAGTGCGTCCATGTGGCCACTATAGCGGCCATATAGTGCTACTTTCGTGAACCGTGCTCAGCATCCGCGAGGCCACGGCCGACGACGCCTCCGCGTGCGCCTCGATCTACGCGCCCTATGTCCGCGACACGGTCATCAGCTTCGAGACCGTCCCGCCGGACGCCGAGGAGATGGCCGCGCGGATCCGGGGCTCGTCGGCCTGGCTCGTGGGTGAGGAGTCGGGCCGGGCCGTCGGCTACGCCTACGCCGGTCCGTTCAACGCCCGGGAGGCCTACCGCTGGTCCTGCAACGTCAGCGTGTACCTGGAGCACGGTCGCCGTCGCACCGGGGCGGGCCGCGCGCTGTACGAGGCGCTGTTCGTGCGGCTGGTCGACCTCGGCTACCGGCGCGCGGCGGCGGGCATCACGCTGCCGAACGAGGCGAGCGTCGGGCTGCACGCGGCGCTCGGCTTCGAGCCGGTCGGCACGTTCGGCCGCGTCGGCTGGAAGCACGACGGGTGGCACGACGTCGCGTGGATGCAGCGGAATCTCTCACCCGACGAGTGATCGACGACGCTTCCCGGACGTCCAGTGTCAGGAACGAGTCATTCCTGACGTCGGGTCAGCGGCCGCTCGGCGAGATGTTCAGCGACATCCCCGCCAGGCCGCGGGCCCGGACGGTGAGCTTGTCCGACACGGCGCGCAGGGCCACGCCCGCCGCGGACTGCGGCGCCGAGAGCACCAGCGGCACGCCGGAGTCGCCGCCCTCGCGCAGGGCGGTGTCGATCGGGATCTGGCCCAGCAGCGGCACCTCGGACCCGACCGCCTTCGTCAGCGAGTCCGCCACCTGCTGACCGCCACCGGAACCGAACAGGTCCATCCGCGACCCGTCGGGCATGTCCATCCACGACATGTTCTCGACGACGCCGACCAGCCGCTGGCGGGTCTGCAGCGAGATCGCGCCTGCGCGCTCGGCGACCTCGGCGGCGGCCTGCTGCGGCGTGGTCACCACGAGCAGTTCGGCGTTCGGGATCAGCTGCGCGACGGAGATCGCGATGTCCCCGGTGCCGGGCGGCAGGTCGAGGAGCAGGACATCGAGGTCGCCCCAGAAGACGTCGGCGAGGAATTGCTGCAGCGCGCGGTGCAGCATCGGGCCGCGCCAGACGACCGGCGTGTTGCCGGGGGTGAACATCCCGATCGAGATGACCTTCACCCCGTGCGCCTGCGGCGGCAGGATCATCTCGTCGACCTTGGTGGGCAGGGCGTCGGCCCCGAGCATGCGCGGCACCGAGTGGCCGTAGATGTCGGCGTCGACCACCCCGACCTTGAGGCCCTTCTCGGCCATGGCCGCGGCCAGGTTCACCGTCACCGAGGACTTGCCGACGCCGCCCTTGCCCGAGGCCACCGCGTAGACCCGGGTCATCGAGCCCGGCTGCGCGAACGGGATGACCGGCTCGTCGGCGTCGCCCTTGACCTTGCGGCGCAGCTCCTTGCGCTGCTCGTCGTCCATGACGTCGAGCTCGACCGACACCGCCGAGACGCCGGACACCGTGGACACGGCGTCGGTCACCCGGGAGGTGATGGTCTCCTTCATCGGGCAGCCGGACACCGTCAGGTAGATCGCGACCTCGACCTTGCCGTGGTCGAGGACACGCACGTCCTTGAGCATGCCGAGCTCGGTGATCGGGCGGTGGATCTCGGGGTCCTCGACACCGGACAGCGCGGTGCGGATCGCCTCGACCGACGGGGAACCAGACATGACCCGATGCTACGTGGCGTCCTCGTCCGACCCGGGGCCCGCGTGGTAGTTGCCACCCGTGCGCGCCCCGGCGTTCTCGAGCGCTCGGCCGAGCGCCCGCTCGACGGCCTTGTCCACGGCCCGCTCGACGGCCTTGTCCACGACCCGGTCCAGGGACTTCTCGAGCGTCCGGTCCATCGACTTGTCGACCGCCCGGGTGAGCGTGCGCTGCATCTCGCGGTCGATGCCGCTGCGCTCCGCGCCCCGCTCGGAGAGCTCGCTGCGCAGGAAGTCGCGGGTCACCATCTCGCCGACGGCCAGCCGGACGGCCGCGAGCTCGCGCGAGAGGTACTCGGTGTCGGCGATGGTCCGCTGCGCCCGCGTCCGGTCCTCGTCGAGCGAGACCCGGTCACGGTCGTCCTGGCGGTTCTGCGCGAGCAGGATCAGCGGTGCCGCGTAGGCCGCCTGGGTGGAGAACGCCAGGTTGAGCAGGATGAACGGGTAGGGGTCCCACTTCCCGAGGATCCCGATGAGGTTCAGGGCGATCCAGATGACGACGAGCACCGTCTGCCAGAGCAGGTAGGTGCCTGTCCCGAGGAAGCGGGCGAGGCGTTCCGCGGCACGGCCGAAGGCCTCGGTGTCGAGCTCGACCCGCAGGCGACGCTGCGGGCCGGCGGGGGTGTCGAGCCGGTATCGGCTGGAGCGCTCAGGCACGGCGGCCTCCGCGGGACGGTCGGGCGGTGGAGGAGGACGGGGCGGTCGCCTTCGCGGCCGCCTTCCCGGCGGGCAGCGCGGACGGCGGGACCCGCAGGCCACCCGTCGTCGTGGGGTCCGGGTCCTGGGTGCGCCAGTCCTCGGGCAGCAGGTGGTCGAGCACGTCGTCGACGGTCACCGCGCCCAGCAGGTGGTCGTTGTCGTCGATCACCGGGCCGCACACCAGGTTGTACGTCGCGAAGTAGCGGGTGACCTCGGTGAGCGAGGCGTCCGGGTGCAGCCGGGTCAGCTCGGCGTCGAGCACCCCCGCGACGAGGGCGAACGGCGCCTCGCGCAGCAGCCGCTGGGAGTGCACGCAGCCGAGGTAGCGGCCGGTGGGCGTCGCCGACGGCGGGCGCGCGACGAACACCATCGAGGCCAGCGCCGGGGTGATGTCCGGGTTGCGCACCCGCGCCAGGGCCTCGGCGACCGTCGAGTCGGGCGTGAGCACGATCGGCTCGGGGGTCATCATGCCGCCCGCGGTGTCCGCCGAGTACGTCAGCAGCCGGCGCACCGACTGCGAGTCCTCGGGCTCCATGAGGCCCAGCAGCTGCTCGGACTCCGGGTCGGGCAGGTCGGCGAGCAGGTCCGCGGCGTCATCGGGGTCCATCGCCTCGAGGACGTCGGCGGCGCGCTCGGACGCCAGGTGGCGGAGCAGGTCGCGCTGTTCGACGGCCGGCAGTTCCTCGAGGACGTCGGCGAGGCGCTCGTCGCCGAGCCCGTCGGCGACGTCGTGCCGGCGGCGCTGCGGCAGGTCGAGCAGGGCCTGCGCGACGTCGGCCGGGCGCATGTCCTCGAACGTCGCCAGCAGTTGCTCGGTGCCCTGCCCCTCCTCGGCGAGGGACAGGCCGCTCACCGCCGCCCAGGGCAGCACCTGCACCGGGCCCCGGCGTCCGAGCCGACCGAGGCGCTCGGTGACCGCGAGGCGGGTGATCAGCCAGTCCCGGCTGCGGGTGTGCTCCATGAGGACGTCGGCGACGGTCGCGTCGGCGTCGTGGTCGACGACCCGGACGGCCGCGTCGAGCATCTCGCCCACGACGAGGACCTCGTTCGGGCGCTGCGCGAAGGGGCGCAGGTTCACCTGCCCGGTGGACAGGGTCACCGCGCCCGCGTCGATCGCGGTGACCCGCAGCATGGGCACGAAGATCCGTCGGCGGGAGCCGACACCGACGACGAGGCCCAGGACACGGGGCGGGCGGGGCCCGACCGACACGGCCGACACCGCGTCCCGGACCCGGCCGATGTTCTCCCCGTCGGGCCCCAGGACGGGCAGCCCAACCATGCGGGCGACGAACACCCTGGTCATCGCTGTGCTGGCGGCGCGGGTCACGCCCCGGAGGTTAGCTGCGACGGTCGAGTTGCCGGTGGTGAGAGGGTGAGCGCGGGACGACGCGCGGGGGAGTAACGCGGAAGTCGACGCCGACGCCTGAGAGCGTCTTCACCTGAATCGGCACAGCTGCGCCCGCGCGTGTCAGCATCCCGGTCAACCAGATGTCTCCACGACGAAGACGTGGAGGCCCTCGAGGAGGTCAGTGCGAGTGAGTGTCGAGAACCGTCCGCGCCGGTCGTGCCTCGCGGTGCCCGGCTCGAGCCAGAAGTTCATCGACAAGGCCCGCGGCCTGCCCGCGGACCAGATCTTCCTGGATCTCGAGGACGCCTGCGCCCCGCTGGCTAAGCCGGATGCCCGCAAGACGATCGTGTCCGCGCTCAACGAGGGCGGCTGGGAGGGCAAGGCCCGGGTCGTCCGCGTGAACGACTGGACGACCGAGTGGACCTACCGCGACGTCACCGAGGTCGTCGAGGGTGCTGGCGCCAACCTCGACGCCATCATGCTGCCGAAGGTGCAGACCGCCGCGCAGGTGCACGCCCTGGACTTCATGCTCACGCAGATCGAGAAGACCATGGGCTACGAGGTCGGGAAGATCGGCATCGAGGCGCAGATCGAGAACGCGCTGGGCCTGACGAACGTCAACGCGATCGCCGCCGCGTCGCCGCGCATGGAGACCATCGTCTTCGGCCCGGCGGACTTCATGGCCTCGATCAACATGAAGTCGCTCGTGGTCGGTGAGCAGCCCCCCGGCTACACCGAGGGTGACGCCTACCACTACATCCTCATGCAGATCCTCATGGCCGCCCGCGCCTTCGACCTGCAGGCGATCGACGGCCCGTACCTGCAGATCCGCGACGTCGACGGCTTCACCCGGGTCGCGAAGCGGGCGGCGGCGCTGGGCTACGACGGCAAGTGGGTGCTCCACCCCGGCCAGATCGACGCCGCGAACGAGACGTTCTCGCCCGACCAGAACGACTACGACCACGCCGAGAACATCCTCGACGCCTACGAGTACTTCACCTCCGAGGCCGGGGGGAAGAAGGGCTCGGCGATGATCGGCGACGAGATGATCGACGAGGCGTCGCGCAAGATGGCGCTGGTCATCGCGGGCAAGGGGCGCGCGGCGGGCATGACCCGCGGCGAGCGCTGGACGCCCCCGGAGAGCTGAGCGTTCCGGGCCAAGGGCGCCCTTCGCCCGGAACCGCGCGGCATACTCGTCGGTAATCACCCCAGAGCAGGGAGCACGACGCATGGCACGCCTCGCCCAGACCGCGGGTCTCACGGATATCCAGAACGAGATCCTCTCCACGGTCCGCGACTACGTGGACAAGGAGATCATCCCGACCGCCCAGGAGCTCGAGCACGCCGACGAGTACCCGCAGGCGATCGTCGACGGGATGAAGGAGATGGGCCTGTTCGGGCTCATGATCCCGGAGGAGTACGGCGGTCTCGGCGAGTCCCTGCTGACCTACGCACTGGTCGTCGAGCAGATCGCGCGCGGGTGGATGAGCGTCTCGGGCGTCATCAACACCCACTTCATCGTCAGCTACATGCTCATCCACCACGGCACCGAGGAGCAGAAGCAGAAGTATCTGCCGCAGCTCGCGACCGGGGAGATGACCGGCTCCTTCTCGATGTCCGAGCCGGAGCTCGGTTCCGACGTCGCGGCCATCAAGACCCGCGCGAAGGTCGACGGCGACGACTACGTGGTCGACGGCGCCAAGATGTGGCTGACCAACGGCGGCTCCTCGAACCTGACCGCGGTGCTCGTCAAGACCGACGAGGGCGCCGAGCGGCCGTACCAGAACCTGACGACGCTGCTCGTCGAGAAGCCGCGCGGGTTCGGCAAGGTCGCGGAGGGCCTCTCGATCCCCGGCAAGATCGACAAGATGGGCTACAAGGGCGTCGACACCACCGAGATGGTGTTCGACGGCTACCGGCTCCCGCAGACCCAGGTGCTCGGCGGGCAGTCGGGCAAGGGCTTCGCGCAGATGATGGACGGCGTCGAGGTCGGCCGCGTCAACGTGGCGGCCCGGGCCTGCGGCATCGCGATCCGCGCCTTCGAGCTCGGCATCGAGTACGCCCAGCAGCGCTCCACCTTCGGCAAGCCGATCGCCCAGCACCAGGCGATCGCGTTCAAGCTCGCCGAGATGGCCACCAAGGTCGAGGCCGCCCACCTGATGATGGTCAACGCCGCGCGCCTCAAGGACAGCGGCGAGCGCAACGACGTCGAGGCGGGCATGGCCAAGATGATCGCCTCGGAGTACTGCAAGGAGGTCACCGAGGAGTCGTTCCGCATCCACGGCGGCTACGGCTACTCCAAGGAGTACGAGATCGAGCGGCTCATGCGTGAGGCGCCGTTCCTGCTCATCGGCGAGGGCACCTCCGAGATCCAGAAGACGATCATCAGCCGCGGCCTGCTCAAGGACTACAAGCTGCGCAGCTGAGCGGCTCGATCGAGGCCCCGTCATGTCAGAAAAGTCCCGTTGCCGACGCTCAACGTCCGCAACGGGACTTTTCTGACGTCGGGCCTCGCGGCCGTTCGGCCGAGTGAGGGAGGGAGCACACACCCCGCGTGGGCACTTTCCTCCGATGCGGTCCGTTGGAAGGATGCTCGGACCGATAGCACGCGGAGGAAGTCGTGAGCTCGCCGTTCATGGGGAACCGACCCGGAGCTGCTCCGGGGCTGCCGAACCTGCCGGAGCCGCCCTCGGGCTGGCCGGTCGGGTCGTACGACAAGTACGAGGGGGCACAGCGCGCGGTCGACCACCTCGCCGACAACGACTTCCCCGTCGCGGACGTGACCATCGTCGGGGTCGACCTGATGCTCGTCGAGCGGGTGATCGGTCGGCTGACGTGGGGGCGTGTGCTCGCCACCGGCGCGGCCTCCGGGGCGTGGCTCGGCCTGTTCGTCGGCGTGATCCTGTCGCTGTTCAGCGCGAACGGCTCGATCGGCGCGATCCTGCTCGGTCTCGGGATGGGCATCGTGTTCGGCATCGTCAGCGGCGCGATCACGTACGGCGCGTCACGGGGGAGGCGGGACTTCACCAGCGCCAGCCAGATGGTCGCCGGCCGTTACGACGTGCTCTGCCAGCCCCGCAACGCCGAGAAGGCCCGCGACATGCTCGCCAAGCTCGCGATCGGCACCGAGCAGACGTAGTCCGGTTCCCGACGACAGGTGCCGGAGCGCCGCCCGGCGTCGCGAGCAGGCCCTACCCACCGCGGTGCCTCCGGTGGTCTGGCCCCGCGGGACCCGAGTGGACCTCCACGGTCGTCGACGCAGCCCCGAGGGTCCACTCGATCGGCACCGTGGCACCCCGAGGGTCCGAGTGGACCCTCAGGGCTGATGCCGCAGCCATGAGAGTCCACTCGACGAGCTCGAGCAGGTGCCTACGGCCCACCTCCACCGACCCCGGTCGCCCGCACGACCGAGAGCGGCATGGCCACGTCCTCGAGCGACTTGCGCTCGGCGTCGACGCCGAGCACCGCCGCGACGATGCCGCCGACGATCATGACCACGGCGCCGAGGATGTAGGCGTAGAAGAGCCCCGACTCGCTCGGGGCGTCCTTCGGACCGATCATCGCCGCATAGACCAGCGGGGCCACCGACCCGAAGACCTGGGCGATCGCGAAGAACACCGCGATGGCCTTGGCGCGGACCTCCATCGGGAAGATCTCGGAGACCGTCAGGTACGCGGCGCTCGCGCCAGCCGACGCGAAGAAGAAGATCACGCACCAGGCGATGGTCTGCGTCGTCGCGTTGAGCGCCCCCGCCTTGAACAGGAACGCGCTGATGATCAGGAGCGCGCCGGCCAGGATGTAGGTCCCGGCGATCATCTTCCGGCGTCCTATGGTGTCGAAGAACCGGCCCAGCAGGAGTGGGCCGAGGAAGTTCCCGATCGCGAACGGGATGTAGTAGATCGACGTGTCCGCGTCGGGTCCGAGATAGAAGTTCGCCAGCACGATCGCGTACGAGAAGAAGATCGCGTTGTAGAGGAACGACTGGGTGATCATCAGGACCGCACCGAGGGTGGAGCGGCCCGGATACGTTCGGAACAGCACTCTCAACAGCGCGATGTACCCCGTCTGCGGACTGGGCTTGATCTCCAAAGCCCGGGTCTCGTCGACCGGGCCGACCTCCTTGCCCGTCGCGGCGACCTCACGCTCGATGTACTCGATCGACTTCTCGGCCTCGTCGGCCCGGCCGTGCATGATCAGCCAGCGCGGGCTCTCCGGCACCGCCCGGCGGAGGACGACGATCACGATCGCCAGCACCGGGCCGATGAGGAACGCGACGCGCCAGTCGAGGCCGGGGCTGATGGCGCCCGAGAGGAGCGGGACCTGGATCGCCGCGGCGATCGCGGCGCCCGCCCAGTACGTGCCGTTGACGGCGATGTCGGTCTGGCCCCGGTACCGCGCCGGTATCAGTTCGTCGATGGCCGAGTTGATCGCCGCGTACTCGCCGCCGATCCCGGCGCCCGCGATGAACCGGGTCGCGTAGAGGAACGTCAACGACCAGGCCCCGGAGCCGAGCGTGAAGGCGGTGAGGGCGCTGCCGCCGAAGTAGATCGACAGCGTGATGAAGAACAGCCGGCGTCGGCCGAGCCGGTCGGAGAGGTTCCCGAAGACCAGCGCACCGACCACCTGTCCCAGCAGGTAGACCGTCGCGAGGAAGCCCACGGCGGTGGTCGAGAGGCCGAGCCGGTCGCCGTCGGTCAGCTTCTCGCCCACGTTGCTGGCGATGGTGATCTCGAGACCGTCGAGGATCCAGCAGGTCCCGAGGGCCACGACCATCCGTGTGTGGAACGGGGACCAGGGCAATCGGTCGATCCGGGCCGGGATCAGGGACCGCACACTCCCCGGCTGCTGAGTGGTCCCGTCTGCCGTGGTCACGTGTGCGCCCTCCCGACTTCCGCCGCTGGAACGCCGTGAGCGTAACCACACAGTCACGCAGCGGAAGACCGAAATTTCACACCGGGGGACGTTCGGCGGAAGCCGTTACAACCAGTGGTTGCGCCGGAACGTCCGGAAGAGCCAGGCGCAGATCACCACGATCACGACGATCACCAGCGGGTAGCCGAACGTCCAGTGCAGCTCGGGCATGTAGTCGAAGTTCATGCCGTAGATGCCCGCGAACATCGTCGGCACGGCGAGGAGCGCCGCGTACGCGGTGATCTTGCGCATGTCGTTGTTCTGCCGCAGCGTGATCTTGGCCAGCACCGCGTCCACCAGCGTGGTGAGCAGCTCGTCGAACTGCGCGACGCGCTCCGACACCGTCACGAGGTGGTCGTCCACGTCGCGGAAGTAGCTGCGGACGTCGGTGGGGACCAGGGGCGAGTACCCCTCCGTGAGCCGGCGCAGCGGGGCCACCAGGGGCTGGACGGCGCGGCGGAGCTCGAGCACCTCGCGCTTCATCAGGTAGATCTGGTCGGCGCCCAGCTCGGAGTACGGCGCGAACACCTCGGCCTCGATGGTGTCGATGTCGCCCTCGACGGCGACCGAGACCTCCAGGTAGGCGTCGACGATGTGGTCGGCGATCGCGTGCAGCACCGCGGCCGGGCCGAGCGCGAGCTGCTCGGGCTCGTCCTCGAGCATCCGCCGCACCCGCCGCAGCCCGGAGTGCTGGCCGTGCCGGACGGTGACGACGAAGTCCTTCCCGACGAAGCACATCAGCTCGCCCGACTCCACGATCTCGTTCGCGGTGGTCGGGGAGGCGTGCGCGACGTAGCGGACGGTCTTGAAGACCGAGAACACCATGTCGTCGTAGCGCTCGATCTTCGGGCGCTGGTGGGCCTGGACCGCGTCCTCGACGGCGAGCGGGTGCAGCCCGTAGACCTCGGCGATGTCGTCGATCTGCACGGCGTCGGGCTCGTGCAGGCCGACCCACACGAAGCCCTCCTCGCGCCGGCGGACCTCCTCGATCGCCTCGCGGTGGTTCCAGCGCCCCTTGAGCCGCTTGCCGTCGACGTAGACCGCGCAGTCGACGACGAAGGCCGAGAGCGGTACGTGCGGGACGTGGACACCCTTGTCGAGCGCACGCGGGCGGCGTCCGCGGACGGTCGGGCGCAGCGAGGGGAGAGCGGGCATGGTGGGTCTCCGTAGGGCTCGAACGACCCGGGGGCCGGTTCAGCGGGATCTCGGACGGATCTCCGCGTCGCTCCGGGGACCACGACGGTGCCGTGCCGTCGTCAGCGGCCCCTCGAGAGGACGCGGCCGGTACTCCCGGGATCGGCGCCCTGCTGCTCGGTCGTGGCCACGTCCACCTCCTCGGTTCCCGGGTCCGGACGATCTCCCGACCGGACCCGCCGGGGGACGGCCGGACGGCTGCCGGGGTGGGTCCGGTGTCGCACGCGTCACGCATCCGTGCGTCCACGTGCGCTTCCGCGATGGTCCATCCTACGGGTCGTCGCGGGCGGCGTGCCGCCCGGACGGCCCGGGAGACGACGACGTTCAGGGAGTGGACACGTGCAGTTCGGTCGGTACTTCGAGGAGTTCGAGGTCGGGGCGACCTACAAGCACTGGCCCGGCAAGACGGTCACCGAGTACGACGACCACCTCTTCTGCCTCATCACGATGAACCACCACCCGCTGCACCTCGACAGCCACTACGCCGAGGGCACCCAGCAGGGGCGCAACGTCGTCGTCGGGAACTACGTCTACTCGCTGCTGCTCGGCATGTCGGTGGCCGACGTCTCCGGCAAGGCGATCGCGAACCTGGAGGTCGAGTCGCTTCGTCACGTCAAGCCGGTGTTCCACGGCGACACGATCTACGGCGAGTCGACGGTGCTCGACAAGAAGGAGTCGAGCTCGAAGAACGACCGCGGGGTCGTGCAGGTCGAGACGATCGGCTACAACCAGGACGGCGTGGTGGTCTGCATCTACCGCCGCAAGGTGATGGTCCCCAAGCGGCCGGTCACCGAGTCCGACGAGGCCGCCCTCGCCGCGGAGCAGCCGAACCGCCCGGTGCCGCAGGAGCGCTGAATCGGGAGACACCCGCTCGGTGTGTCGGTCACGGTCGGTCACGGCATGGCCCTACTATCCGGCCGTGTGGACGTGAAGAAGCTCGTCGGCGCGATCGTCGTGATCTTCGTGCTGTTCTTCATCATCACCCAGCCCCACGCGGCGGCGAACTTCGTCCTGGAGATCCTCCACTTTCTCGAGTACATCGCCCTGTCGATCATCACCTTCCTGAAGTCGCTGTTCTGACCGATCGCGGGGGTACGCTCCTCACGTCCCGGTCCTGGGGCAGGAGGGGAGACCGCCGTGCTGGCACCTCGCGAGGTCGACGAGTACGTCCTGCCGACCGAGCGCCGGGTGATCCGGTTCCGCCGCCACTGGGTGGTCATCGTCAACGAGGTCGTCCAGGCCACGGTGCTGATGGTGATCCTCATGGTCGCGGCCGCGCTGCTCCCCGAGGGCCCGGTGCTCTCCAACCTGCTCTGGTACGGCGGCCTGCTCGTGCTGATCAAGGCGGCGTACAAGGTCAGCGAGTGGTGGGTGGAGAAGGTCGTCATCACCGACAAGCGTGTGATGCTGACCCAGGGCGTCTTCACCCAGAAGGTCGGCATGATGCCGCTCGGGAAGGTCACCGACCTGACGTTCGAGCGGACGCTCACCGGCCGCATGCTGGGCTACGGCACGATGATCATCGAGTCCGCCGGTCAGATCCAGGCGCTGAACCGCATCGACTTCCTGCCCGACCCCGAAGAGGTCTACGAGGCGATCTCCGAGCTGGTGTTCGGGGAGAAGCGGCAGACGCCCAGCCGGCCCTGATCCCGGGTACACCCCGACCGTGATCGATCTCCACCTCCACTCGAACGCCTCGGACGGCACCGACGACCCCGACGACGTCGTCCGACTGGCCGTCGACGCCGGCGTCACCACGCTCGCGCTCACCGATCACGACACGACGGCCGGCTGGGCCGCCGCGGCCGACGCCGTGGCGACGATGCCGTCGGGCGTCCGGCTGGTGCGCGGCGCCGAGTTCTCGACGGCGAGCCCCGACGGCCGGGGCGGGACCGTGTCGGCGCACCTGCTGGGCTACCTGTTCGACCCGGCCCACCCGGCGATCCTGGCGGACCAGGAACGGCTCCGCGAGGAGCGGACCCGGCGCATGGCGGTGATGACCGAGCGGCTGCGCGCCGACGGGTACGACGTCGACCCGGCGGCGATCGCGGCCCGCACCGGGGCGCCGGTCGGGCGCCCGCACCTGGGGCGGGCGCTCGTCGAGATCGGTGCGGTCGACTCGGTCGGCGACGCGTTCGACTCGTTCCTGGCCAAGGGCGGCAGGTACTACGAACCCAAGGCCGACACCCCGATCGCCGACGCCATCGCCACGATCCGGAAGGCCGGCGGCGTCGCCGTGTGGGCGCACCCCTGGGCCCGCCTGCGGGGTGACGTGATCGAGCCCGAGGTGATCGCCGACCTCGCCGGGCGCGGACTCGCCGGGCTCGAGGTGGACCACCGCGACCACTCTCCGGAGGACCGCGCACGGCTCCGGGCGCTAACCCGCGACCTGGACCTGCTGGCAACCGGGTCGAGCGACTACCACGGGGCCAACAAGACGATCCCGATCGCGGCCGAGACCACCGCTCCGGAGGTCCTCGACGCCCTCGTCGAGCAGGCCACCGGTGCGGAGATCGTGACGAGCGGGCAATAGGCTGGAACCGATGAGCGGGCAGCTGACTCTCCAGGACATGCCCTCTCCGCTGATCAAGATCACCCCCGCGCGGCTGGCCACCTTCGAGGACTGCCGCCGTCGCTACCGCATGACCTATCTCGACCGTCCGGCCCCGCCCCGCGGGGGCGCCTGGGCGCACGCCACCCTCGGCGCGGTGGTGCACAACGCGCTGCGGGCGCTCTTCGAGCTCCCCGTCGCCCGCCGCTCCGCCGAGCGGGCCGCCTCCCTGGTGGAGCGGCACTGGGTCTCCGAGGGGTTCCGGGACGACCACCAGGCCGGTGAGTACCGCGCCCGGGCGCAGGACTGGGTGGCCCGCTACGCCGACGAGCACGGCGCCACGGTCGGTGAGCCGCTCGGGCTGGAGCGCTGGGTGGCCGCGCCGGTCGGGGGCATCGTCGCCGAGGGCCGCGTCGACCGGATCGACGATCGCGTCGCCGACAGTGCCGGCGACCCACCCGCCCGCGAAGCCGTCGTCGTGGACTACAAGACCGGCCGGTGGGTTCCCGACGCGCAGGACGCCCGGTCCTCCCGGGCGCTCGCGCTCTACGCCTTGGCCGCGGCGCGCACCCTGCGCCGCGCCTGCCGTCGGGTGGAGCTGCACCACCTGCCCTCGGGCACCGTCGCGAGCACCGTCCACGACGAGGCCTCGCTCGCGCGCCATCGACGTCGGGCGGAGGAGTCGGTCGTCGACATGGCGGCCGCGGACGCGGCGCTCGCGGCGGGCGGGGATGCCGAGGCGCTCTTCCCGCCGTCGCCGGGGCCGCGGTGCGCGCAGTGCGATTTCCGGCGGCACTGCCCCGAGGGCCGCGCCGCCGCGCCACCGCTGGAACCCTGGGCGCTGCTCGCCCCGTGACCCCCTGCGCCCGACCCCTGCTGCGAGGAACCCGCCCCCGATGACCGGCCACGCCGCGCTCCCGCCCGAGGACCCGACACCCCCGGACGGCATCCCCACCCCACCGACCGGCCTCCCGGCCGCCCCGGCCGAGTCGGCGCAGTCGGCAGGGGGCGCCGGGGGCGCCGGGGGCGCCGGTGCGGACGAGCCGACATGGCCGGAACCGGCCGGACCGACCGCTCCCGCGGAGGCGGTCCGCACCGCGACCCCGCGCCGGCTGCACGCGGTCCCCGACGCCTACCCGACGGTGGTCACCGGCGTCCGGACCGGCGCGTTCGGCCGACCCATCGGCAAGCACCGCCCGACGGCGCTGCACCGGCTCGTCGAGGCCGCGCGGGTGCTCACCGGCGGGCTGATCGTGCTCACCCTGGGGGTGGTCGCGGCGCCCGTCGTCCTGGGGGCGGTCGGGCCGGGGGTGGGCGTGATGGTGGGCCACGTCGCCGGGGCGTTGGTGGCGCTCGCCGCGACGGGGCTCGCGGCGTGGCGGCGGACCCCGGTGTGGGCGGCGACCGTGGCGGCCCTCGTCGTCCCCGTGGACGTCCTGGTGGTGCTGGCCCTGTTCTGGTGGCGATAGGTGCGCTTCGCGCTCGTGAGCACTAATCCGTGCTATTGGGCGGATCAGTGCTCTCGAGCACGGAGTGCACCTCACCGAGCCCCGCCGCCACCTCCGCGAACGACGTCGACAGCGGCGCCAGCCCGACCCGGATGCCGTCGGGTGCACGGAAGTCCGGGATGACGCCCCGGCGCCAGCACTCCGCGACCACCGCCCCCGCCGCCGGGTGGCGCAGCGTCACGTGGCCGCCCCGGCGCGCCGGGTCCCGGGGCGAGGCGATCTCGATCCCCACCGCGTCCGCGATCTCCACCGCGAACGCCGTGAGCGCCTCGGACTTCGCGCGCACCGCGCCGATCCCAGCCTCGGCGTAGAGGTCCAGCCCCACCCGAAGCGGCACGAGCGCGAGCACCGGCGGCGTCCCGGAGAGAAAGCGCCGCACCCCTGCGGCCGGGACGTAGCCCGCGGCCATCGCGAACTGGTCCCGGCGTCCGAACCAGCCCTGCACCGGCTGGTGGAGCACCTCGTGGTGGCGGGCCGCGACGTAGGCGAACGCCGGCGAGCCGGGCCCGCCCCCGAGGTACTTGTAGGTGCACCCGACGGCGAGGTCGGCGCCCCAGGCGTCGAGGGTCACCGGGACCGAGCCCACCGCGTGGCAGAGGTCCCAGCACACGAGCGCGCCCGCGTCGTGGACCACCCGCGTGATCGCCGCGCCGTCGGCCAGGTACCCGGAGCGGTAGGCGACGTGGGAGAGCACGACGAGGGCCGTGCGCGGCCCCACCACCTGCGCCACCTGCTCGGCCGACACCCCTCCCCCGGGGTCGGTGGGGATCCAGCGCAGCGTGCGGCCGGTCTCGGCGGCGATGCCCTCGAGCAGGTACCGGTCGGTGGGGAAGTCGTCGTCGGACAGCACGATCTCGTCGCGCCCGGCAGGCGCCGCGTCGACGGCGGAGCGGGCGAGCTTGTAGAGCCACACGCTCGTCGAGTCGCCCAGCAGCGTCTGGCCGGGCGCGGCGCCGAGCAGCAGCCCGCCGAGTCGGTCGCCCAGTGCCTCCGGCAGCTCCACCCATCCCTCGTCCCAGCTGCGGATCAGCCGGGCGCCCCAGTCGTGCTCGGCGAACCCCGCGAGCGCCTCCCCGGTGATCCGCAGCGGGCGGCCCAGGGAGTTGCCGTCGAAGTAGGCGAGCACGTCGCCGGAGAGCACGAACCGGTCCCGCAGCGCGCGCAGCGGGTCGGCGGCGTCGAGCTCCGCGGCGCGCGCGGCGAAACCGGCGAGCCCGACCGGACCGGCGCTGCCGGGTGCGGTCACGCCGCGTCCCCGACGTGCTTCTCCCGCGCCAGGGCCTCCCGCGCGGTCGGCCCGTGCCGCCAGCTCTCCGGCAGCGCCAGCACGGCGCTGCGCAGCCCGCGCACCGCGAGGCCCGCGGCGAGGTCGGTCGTCGGCAGGCCGGGGAGCCCGTGCATGCGGCGGGCCCAGCGGGGCTGCAGCGCGAACCCGAGGGTGGCGATCGCGGTCCACGCGGGCCGGGCGGGGGTGGTGAGCTGGACGCGGGTGGGCATCGGCGGCGCGAGCAGCCGCAGGACAGCGTGCCGGCTGGTGGCCGAGGCGCGCAGCTCGGGGCGCACCGCCTCGAAGTAGTCGGCCACCTCCGCACGGCTGGCCGGGACGTCGGTCGCGCCCAGCAGCTCCGCGGCCCGGACCTGCTCGGCGAGGAACCGGTCGGCGTCGGCGTCGGAGAGCCCGGTCCCGGCCCGGCGGACGGCGTCGAGGAACCCCCACACCTCGGTCACGTGGACCCAGCGCAGCAGGTCCGGGTCGGACGCGCGGTAGGGCAGCCCGGTGACGGGGTCCACCCCGTGGACGTGCTCGTGCCCCGCGCGGACCTTGGCGGCGATCGCGTCGACCCGGTCGCGGGGGGAGAACGTCACCGTCATCACGTACTCGGCGGTGCGCGAGAGACGCGGCCAGAACGCCGTCGAGAAGTCGGAGTGCTCGGCGACGCCCGCCATCGCGCGGGGGTGCAGGGCCTGCACGAACAGCGCCGCGAGCCCGCCGGCGCCCGCCGCCGGGTCCGCCATCACCGTCCACGTCGCGCTGCCGGGGCCGAAGTACCCGAGCTCCGGATCCGCGGGGAGTGCCGTCATGCCTCCAGCGTGTCCTCGCGCAGCCAGGTGCGCCACGTGGGGAGGAGGACGTCGAGCAGGCCCCGCGGGTTCTCGACGTTCGGGGTGTGCGCGGCGCCGGGCACGGCCGCGAACTCGGCCTCGAGCCGGTCGGCCATCGTGCGCTGGGTGGTGACCGGCCAGGCGTCGTCGTGCATCCCGCACACCACGAGGGTCGCGAGGCGGCGGCCCCGCACTGCGGCGACGAGCTCGGGCACCCGGTCGGGCTCGCTGCGCAGCGCGTCGCCCATCCCGAGGAGCGCCGCCGGCGACGACGTGGCGAGACGGTGCCGCAGGAAGGCGGCGACGGCGGGGTCGGCGGCCTCCCAGTCCCCGGCCTCCTCGCGCAGCGCGACGACGGCGTCCAGACCGCGGCGGCGCAGCACCGGCTCGAGGACGTCGAGGCGGGTCCGCCGCGGCCCCATCGGCAGCTCGCCGGGACCGGAGCCCATGAGCGTGAGCCCGCGGGCGGGCGCGCCCGCGAGGACGGCGGCACGCGCGACGAGCCCGCCGTAGGAGTGGCCGAGCAGCAGGACCGTCCGGCCGGCGGCGGCCTCGGCACGCACCAGGTCGCCGACGAGGACCCCGAGTGGACCGGGCCGGTGGTCGAGCTCCCCGGGCAGTCCCGGCGATTCGTACTGGCCCGGCAGGTCGAGCGCGAGCACCCCGATCCCGGCGGCCACGATCGGGTCGATCAGCGGAGCGAAGTCCTCCTTGGAGCCGGAGTAGCCCGGGACCAGGACGGCGACCGCGTCCCACGGCTCGTCCTCCCCGCGGGGCCTGGCCTCGGCCCGCAGCGCGGCCACCGGACCCGCCGGGCCCGCGAGGTCCACCCGGGCGGCCTGGTGCGGGGTCAGCTGGGCGGTGCCGGATCCGGACCCGGGCGCCTCGTCGACGTGGACCGGGAGGGGTTCACGCGCCGGGGTCACACCGGGAGTCTGCCAAACCCCGGGCCGGTCGCGGTGGGGATGCGCTCCGCTCAGCGCGGGGGCCGCAGGCCCACCACGGTCACGCCGCGCTGCTCGACGACAGTGGTGCCGACCACCTCGACGCCCACCGGGCCCGGCGGGTCGGCCCCGCGGTCCACGGGGATCGTCGGGCGGGGCGTACCGGTCGCGCCGTCGACGACGGCGAGGCCGCCCGGGACGGGCACGAGCACCGTCGTCGGGGCCCCGAGCACGTCCGAGGAGACCGCGGCCCCGGGGCCGAGCGTGTTCGGCAGCGTCCAGCGCGGCAGGAGGGTGGACGGGTCGAGCCCGACCGTCGCGGTGCCGGTCCACCACAGGAGGACCGGGCCGGCGAGCCGGACGCCGGTCTGCTGGCCCGGCGGGTCGGTGCCGGTCTCCTGCGCGGCCCGCGCGACCGGGCCCACGGCCGGGCCGAGCGCCGCGGTGCCGATCGGCGTGCCCGCCCCGTCGTAGATGCGCAGGGTGCCGTCGGGCGCCTCGAGCGCGGTGCGGTCGTTCGCGACGGCGACGAGACGCCCGCCGCTCACCCCGGAGAGCACGCTGAAGCGGTCCTCGGGCTTGTCGTACTCGGCGGGGCTGTCGGTCATCACCGACAGCCGGTCCGAGGTCTCGCCGGGGCAGCGCTCCAGCACCGCGACCGCGTCGGCGCCCGCCGCGACCGAGGACCGGGGGCAGCTCGCGCGCGGCTCGGGGGTCGACTGCACGGGCGTGGGCAGTGCGCCGTACTCGAGGGTGGCGACGAGGTCGTCGCGCCAGACCTCCAGGTAGTCCCGGCCGGTGGCGACGACGTGGGAGCCGTCTGCCAGCAGCCGCGTCCCGGGCCGGACGTCGGCGCTGCGGCTCGGGCCGCGCTGCCCGGTGGAGGGGTCGATCGTCGCGACGTCGCTGCAGAAGGTGCCCAGCGGCGATGTCGTGCGGTAGAGCGCGATCACCTCGCCGAACCCGCTGCCGAGGGTGCACAGCGGCTCGGGCCGCCGGTACTCCCACGCCGGCGCGCCGGTGACGGCGTCCAGGCCGGTGACGACGCCGCTGCCGTCGGGGTCGTCGCGCCCGACGGCCACCGCGGGGCCCTGCGCGGTCGGCCCGCCGAGCAGGTGCGCGCCGGGCGGCGCCCCGACCGGGTCGGCCGCCCGCCAGACCGGGACCAGCGCCGTCGGCACCGGTCCGGTGGATGCCGGCGCGAGCGGTGGCGTCGCGGGACGCAGACTCGTCGCGGACTCGTCGCCCACGCGCAGCACGAGGACGGTCCCGACGACGGCCGCGACCACGATGAGCACGATCGCCACCAGGTCGACACGACGGCGCCGTTCCGCCGGCGGCCACCAGACCGCGCGGCGGTCCGCGCGGCCCGGGCCCTCGTGCCGGTCCGGCCCGGCGGGCCCGTCCGGACCGTCGTGCGCATCCGGACCGTCGTGCCGGTCAGGCGCGTCGTCCTCCCCGGCCGGGCGGCTCGGGGTGCGCCGCCCGCTCGGGGCCGTCACCGCGTGCTCAGTCCTCGCCCGCGCCGTTCGCCGCGACGGCGGCCGACTCGGGGGTGGCGGACTCGCCGGCGCCCCGGCCGCCGCGCCCCCGGCGACGACGGCGCCGCGGCCGCGAGCGCCCCTCACCGTCGGCGTCACCGGACGCCTCGGTCGCCGTGTCGCCGGCCTCGGCCGACCCGGCCTCCCCGGCGTCATCCGAGCCGGCCGCGTCGGCGCCGGGCCCGGAGACGACCTCGCCGCCCCGGCGGCGGGTCCGCGAGCGCGAGCGGCGCTTGCGGGCGGGAGCGGCGTCGTCCTCGGCGACGCTCGTCGGGGACTCGTCGTCCTCGTCCTCCTCCTCGGCGGGCCGGCGACGGCGCGCCACCCGGCCCGTCGCGTCGTCGGGGATGCCGAGGTCGCGATGGAGGTGCGGCGAGTTCGAGTAGGTCTCCGGCGGCTCCGGCGCGCCCAGCCCGAGGTCGTCGGAGATCAGCTTCCACTTCGGGAGGTCGTCCCAGTCGACCAGCGTGATCGCGATGCCGGTCTTGCCCGCGCGGCCGGTGCGCCCGATGCGGTGGATGTAGGTCTTCGCGTCGTCGGGGCACTGGTAGTTGATGACATGGGTGACGCCGGTGACGTCGATGCCGCGCGCGGCGACGTCGGTGCACACCAGCACGTCGATGCGCCCGGTGCGGAACGCCTTCAGCGCGTGCTCGCGCGCGCCCTGACCGAGGTCGCCGTGCACCGCGCCGACCTTGAAGCCGCGCTCGGCGAGCTCCTCGGAGACCTTGCTGGCGGTGCGCTTGGTGCGGGTGAACACCATCGTCGGCCCGCGGTCGGTGGCCTGGAGCGTGCGGGCGAGGATCTCCACCTTGTCCAGCGCGTGGGCGCGGAAGACGAACTGCGCGGTGCGCTCGCCGATGGCGCTGGCGTCGACCTGCTCGGCGCGGATGTGCGTCGGCTGGGTCAGGAACGTGCGGGCCAGCGTGATGATCGGGCCCGGCATGGTGGCCGAGAAGAGCATCGTCTGGCGGGTGGCGGGCAGCATGCCGAGGATTCGCTCGACGTCGGGCAGGAAGCCCAGGTCGAGCATCTCGTCGGCCTCGTCGAGGACCAGCCCGCCGATCTTGGCGAGGACCAGGTGGCCTTGCTGGGCGAGGTCGAGCAGCCGGCCGGGCGTGCCGACGACGAGCTCGACGCCCGACTGCAACGCCGCGATCTGCTGCTCGTAGGGGCGGCCGCCGTAGATCGAGACGACGCGGGTGCCGAGGCCCTTCGAGGCGCCCTCGAGGTCCTTCGCGACCTGCAGGCACAGCTCGCGGGTGGGGACGACGACGAGCGCGCGCGGCGTCCCGTCCTCGTTCGGGGTGCCGAGGCGCTGCAGCAGCGGGACGCCGAAGCCCAGCGTCTTGCCGGTGCCGGTGCGCGCCTGGCCGATGACGTCCTCGCCGGCGAGCGCCAGCGGCAGCGTCAGCTCCTGGATGGCGAAGGTGCGCTCGATGCCGTTGGCGGCGAGCGCCTCGACGATCTCGGGGGCGACGCCCAGCTCGGCGAACGTCGGCGAGGCGGCCGACGACGTCGTGGTCGCCACGGCCTCGGTCGAGACCTCGTCGGCGGGTTCGGGATCGGGGGTGGTGTCGGTGTTCAGCGGTCTGCCTTCCTCGCGGCTCGTGCACGCGAGGTGAGCCGGCTGGCTCGACCGCCTCTCCCGGTCCCGGGCTTCGGTGTCCGGTCGGGAAGGCGACGTCGTCTCCGACGTCACCCCGGGGCGGGAGAGCCGACGAGGCGCCCGCGCGCTGGATGCTTCCCGTGGCGGTCGGATGGAACGGTTCCACCGGGCGACACGTCCGCGGGAGGCCGGAGCCGGCGACGGACGGTGCGTGGGGGAGCGGCCCCGTTCGGGGCCACATCGGTCGAGTGGGGGTGTCACCGGCTCGGACCAATCGTGATGATACCCGCACGGAGGCCGCGAGGGCAGCACGGCAGGGGGGTGTGGCGCCTAGGGTGCACCGTCGTGACCGGTGCGGTGTCCTCTGACGACGGGTCGACGGCCCTGCTGGGGCTCGTGGCCTACGGCGAGCTCTCGGCGTTCTCCCAGCTCGCCGCGGACGCCCAGCGCTCCCCGGACCTCGGGGGTCGCGCCGAGCTCGCGACCCTCGCCGCCGTCGAGATGGACCACTACGTGCGGGTGCGCGACCACCTCGCCGACCGCGGGGTCGACGTACTCGACGCCATGGGCCCCTTCGTCGCCCGGGTCGACGCGCTGATGCGCTCGGTCGGGGCCCGCGACTGGCCCGAGGCCCTGGTCGCGACCGCGCTCGGCCGCGGGCTCGTCACCGATCTGCAGGCCGAGGCGCTCGAGGGGCTCTCCGGCGACGAGGCCACGCTGGTCCGCGAGGTGATCGACGCCCCCGGGCACGGGGCGTTCGTGGAGGCCCGCATCCGGGAGGCGTGCGCCGACCCGCAGGTCCACGCGCGGCTCTCGATGTGGGCGCGCCGGCTGCTCGGGGAGGCGCTCGCGGCGGTCGTGGCCGCGTTCGACGCGCACCCGGGGCTCGCGGCGGTGGTGGAGGGCTCGTCCGAGGGTGGGGGCGAGGAGGCGGCCGCGGTGCGCGCCGCCGTCCTCAAGCGGCTGAAGTCACAGCACAACAAGCGCGTGTCGGCGCTCGGGCTGTAGCGCCGTTCGCCCTGCGCGGACGCCGGTGGTGGGCGGCCCGCCCCGGTCGGCGTTCTGGACTAGCCTGCGCGGGCGCACCGGTCGTCGTGAAGGTGACGGCCGGGGGAAGTCGAAGCAGACCGGAGGGTCGCGTGGAGGTCAAGATCGGCGTCGCGGACAGCCCGCGCGAGCTGGTGGTCTCGAGCGGGCAGACGCCCGACGAGGTGGCGGAGCTCGTCGACGGCGCGCTCTCGGGCTCGAGCGGCACGCTGTCGCTCGAGGACGACAAGGGGCGGCGCTACCTCATCCCGTCCACCCGCATCGCCTACGTGGAGATCGCCCCGGCCGAGGTGCGCCGGGTCGGGTTCGGCGTAGGAGGCTGACGCCTTGTGAGCACTTTCGGTGGCTATGGCGACCGAAAGTGCTCACAAGCCGGAGGCACCTACTCGTGGCGGGGGAACCCGCCGATGCCGCGCCACGCCAGCGTCGACATGAGCGCGATCGCGTCCTCGCGCGGCGGCTGCAGCCCCGCGTCGAGCCAGTAGCGCGCCGCCGTCGTCGACAGCCCGACGAGCCCGACGGCCAGCAGCCGCGCCCGCTCCGGCTCCAGCCCGGCGTCGGCGGTGACGACCTCGGTGACCGCGTCGATGCAGTCCGAGGTGGCCCGGTCGACGATCTCGGCGATCTCGGGCGTCGCGCGGGTGTCGGTCTCGAACACCAGGCGCATCGCGCCGTCGCGGGACGAGACGACGTCGAAGTACGCCTGCACCGCGGCGTGCACGCGGGCCTTGTTGTCGGTGGTCGAGCGCATCGCCGCCCGGACCGTGCGCACCATCTCGTTGGCCGCGGACTCCACCAGCGCGCGGTAGAGGTCGAGCTTGCCCGGGAAGTGCTGGTACAGCACGGGCTTGCTGACGCCCGCCCGCTCGGCGATCTCGTCCATCGCCGCCGCGTGGTAGCCCTGCGCGCCGAAGACGGCCCGCGCCGCCGCCAGCAGCTGGGCCCGCCGCTGGGAGCGCGACATCCGCGGACGACCCCCTGCCGAGGGCGCCACCGCACCGGTCTCGCTCATCGGTCCGCCTCCCGCTCGTCGCCCGAGGATCGGCGCGCGGTCCCACCGCCCGACGCACGATCCCCGACCGTTCGACCCTACCTACCGCCCCCCGCGTCCGCGTCGGTCACACGCAGTTCCGTCCTTGTTGCCCTCCGGACATGTGCGGGTCGGTCTCGCGTCATCTCGTGGACACCTGCATGCTGTTCCGGTGACGATCACGGTGACCCGGGGTGGCCGCCCCGCGGCCGGCGGGTGGTCGCGGCCCCCGCGCCGGCGGTCGCCCGCGCCCGCGGAACCGGCGCGCGAGGCCCCGCTGGCCCCCGTCGAGGCCCTCGGCCCGCTCGGTGACCCCACCCCGCACTGGCCGGGTCGGCACGTCGACCTCGGCGGCACGAACCTGCACGTCCGCGAGACGCCGCGGCGTCCCGGCGCCGCGCACGACGACACCGTGGTCTACGTCCACGGCCTCGGCGGCTCCTCGACCAACTGGACCGACCTCGCCGCCACGCTGTCCTCGCGTTGGCACGGCTCCGCCGTCGACCTCCCCGGGTTCGGCCGCACCGAGCCGCTCCCCACGCGCGACTACTCGCTGCGCGCCCACGCCGACACCGTCGCGGCGTTCCTGCGCACCCTCGACGGCCCGGTGCACCTGGTCGGCAACTCCCTCGGTGGCGCGGCGTCGATCGCCGTCGCCGCGGACCACCCCTCGCTGGTGCGCACGTTGACGCTCGTGAGCCCGGCGGTCCCGGACCTGCGTCCCGCCCCGGCCCGGCTCGGCGACGGGAAGATGGCGCTGGCCGCGATCCCGCTGCTCGGCGCCCGGACCCGTCGCGAGCTCGCCGCCGAGGACGCCGGGACACGGCTGCGCCGCACGATGCGGCTCTGCTACGCCGACCCGGGCTGCGTCAGCGAGGCGGCGTTCACCCAGGCCGCGGCCGAGGCGGCGGAGCGGCTCGACCTGCCGTGGGTGGCCGAGGCGATGCAGCGCTCCTTCGGCGGGCTCGTCGGTACCTGGTTCGCCCGCGGTGCCGGGTCGCTGTGGGCGACCGCGGCGCGCGTCGCCTGCCCGACGCTCGTCGTGTGGGGGGAGCGCGACCGGCTCATCTCGGTGCGCAAGGCCCGGCGGACGGTCGCGACGATGCCGCGCGCGCGGCTGCTGCGCCTGCCCGACGTCGGGCACGTGGCCCAGATGGAGACCCCGCTCACCGTCGGCCGCGCGGTCCTCGGGATGGCCGACGCGGTCGCCGACGGTCGCTGGGACGCGGAGCGGTCGGCGCCCGGGGTGTGTGGGACCGTCCCCGGGTGACCGGATCGTCCCGTCGCCCTCGGTCGGGATCGCGCCACCGCGGCGCGCCGCTCGTGGCGTCGTGGGACCCCCGCCCGCCCACGCCGGAGAGCGCGGGACCGGAGCGTGCGGGCCGCCGCGTCCCCGTCGCGGCGCTGGCGGTCGTGCTGCTGGCGCTCACCGGCTTCGTGCTCGCGCGCACCCTCCTCGCCGGGGACGACGTCGCCGACGTGCGCCCGGCCGCGGAGGGACCCGTCGTCGGGGAGGCGCCGTCCGGCGGTGACCTCACCGACGCCGCGCTTCCCACCGTCCCGACCGCCGAGCTGCCCGCCGGGGGCGACTTCCCGGTATCCGGCCGCGGCACGTGGCGGGTGGTCCCCGGGACGACGCCGCAGGTCGGGGCCGGCCGGGTGTTCACCTACACCGTCGAGATCGAGGACGGCGCGACGCTCGCCGAGGGCGACCACGCCTTCGGCACCGCCGTCGCGGCAACCCTCGACGACCCCCGCAGCTGGGTGGGCTCGGGGCAGATCGCGCTCCGCCGCGTCGACGCGTCGGCGGGCGTGGTGCCCGACTTCCGCGTGAGCCTCACCTCACAGCTGACCACGCGCGCGCAGTGCGGCTACCAGATCCGCTACGAGGCCTCGTGCTGGAAGTCCGACGCGGGCCGGGTGCTCATCAACGGTGCCCGCTGGGTCCGCGGCGCCGGGGCGTTCGAGGGCCAGCTCGGGCTCTACCGGCAGTACGCGATGAACCACGAGGTCGGCCACGTCTTCCGCAACCCCCACGTGCCCTGCGGCGGCAACGGCGACCTGGCGCCGGTGATGATGCAGCAGAGCTTCGGCGTGTCCGACGACTACCTCGCGCAGCTCACCGACTCGAGCCCGCAGGGCGTGGAGATCCCCCGCGACGGCAAGGTGTGCCGGCCGAACGCCTGGCCCTTCCCAGTCGGGGGTCCGGTACCGCGCTGAGCCCGCGCCCCGGCCGCCCGCATGCATGCCAGGAACGGCACATTCCTGGCGTCCGACGCCAGGACGGCGCCGTTCACCCGTGGGCGGGACGGAGCTTCCGAGGCCAGGAACGGCACATTCCTGGCGTCCGACGCCAGAGCGCCGCCGTTCGCCCATGGCAGGGTCGGGCCAGGCCCACCACGCCCCCTATCGGCGTGCTGCCCCGGTCCTGTCGGGAACACGCATCGACCGCGTGGGGTTGAATCGCGACAGCAGTCTGTCGAAGGAGCTGAACGCGCGATGGCATCCCTGCCGCCCCTGGTGGAACCGGCCGCCGAGCTGACCAAGGAGGAGGTCGCCCGCTACTCGCGGCACCTGATCATCCCGGACGTCGGCGTCGAGGGTCAGAAGCGGCTCAAGAACGCGAAGGTCCTGGTCGTGGGCGCCGGTGGCCTCGGCAGCCCCGCGCTGCTCTACCTGGCCGCGGCCGGCGTCGGGACGCTCGGCGTCGTCGACTTCGACGTCGTCGACGAGTCGAACCTGCAGCGCCAGGTCATCCACGGCCAGTCCGACATCGGGAAGTCGAAGGCGCAGTCGGCCAAGGAGTCGATCGCCGAGACGAACCCGTTCGTCACCGTGAACCTGCACGAGACGCCGCTGGACTCGTCGAACGCGCTCGACATCTTCCGCGACTACGACCTCATCCTCGACGGCACCGACAACTTCGCCACCCGCTACCTGGTAAACGACGCCGCGGTGCTGCTCGGCAAGCCCTACGTCTGGGGCTCGATCTTCCGCTTCGAGGGCCAGGTCTCGGTGTTCTGGGAGGACGCCCCGAACGGGCAGGGCCTCAACTACCGGCACCTCTACCCCCAGCCCCCGCCGCCGGGCATGGTCCCCTCGTGCGCCGAGGGCGGTGTGCTGGGCGTGCTCTGCGCCTCGATCGGGTCGATCATGGTGACCGAGGCGATCAAGCTGATCACCGGCATCGGCGACACCCTGCTCGGCCGGCTCATGGTCTACGACGCCCTGGACATGGAGTACCGCCAGGTCAAGATCCGTCGTGACCCGAACGCCACCGAGGTCACCGAGCTCATCGACTACGACGCGTTCTGCGGCACCGTCTCCGACGACGCGCAGTCCGCGGCGGCCGGGCACACCATCACGGCGGTGGAGCTCAAGGAGAAGATCGACGCGGGCGACAAGTTCGAGCTGATCGACGTCCGCGAGCCGCACGAGTGGGAGATCGTCCGCATCCCGGGCGCGAAGCTCATCCCCAAGGACAAGATCCTCTCCGGAGAGGCGTTCGCGGAGATCCCGCAGGACCGCCAGACGATCCTCTACTGCAAGTCCGGCGTCCGCTCCGCCGAGGCGCTGTCGGCCCTGCAGAAGGCCGGGTTCTCCAACGCCGTGCACGTCGGCGGCGGGGTGACCGGCTGGGCCCAGCAGGTGGACACCTCCCTGCCGACGTACTAGGTGCCGCAGGCATGTGAGCACTTTCCGGGGCCATAGCCCCGGAAAGTGCTCACATGCGCGCAGCGCACCTGTGGTGCACGGCACCACCGGACGACGCTGCGTAACACGTTCATCCCTCGCACGGATGACCCTCAGGACAGCAATGTCACACTGAGGACACGATCGCCGCACGCGGCGGTCACGATCGCGAGGGGTGCAGGTGGCTCGACGGCGCGATGCGGCACGGCCGCGGCGGTCCTGGGGCACGTGGATCGTCTCCGGCCTCCTCGCGCTGCTGGTCGCGACGGTCCTCGCCGTCACCGGCCTCGTGAACGCCTCGATCGGCAACGACGCCGTCCCGCACGAGCAGGGCGACAGCTCGCAGGTCCCGGCCGACGTCGCCCACGGCGGGACGTTCGTCGACGGCCGCACCGACCCCGCCCGCTCCTCGGCGCTCCCGCCCCGCACCGTCGCGCTGACCTTCGACGACGGCCCCGACCCGACCTGGACCCCGCAGGTCCTGGCCGTCCTGGCCAAGCACCGCGTGCCCGGGACGTTCTTCGTGGTCGGGTCGCTCGCGGTCCGCCACCCCGAGCTGCTCCGCCAGATCCGCTCCTCGGGCAGCGAGATCGGGATCCACACCTTCACCCACGTCGACCTCTCCGAGGTCCCCGGCTGGCGCCTGGAGCGCGAGCTCGGCGAGACCCAGCTCGCCGTCGCCGGCGCCACCGGCGAGACGACGTACCTGGTCCGGCCGCCGTTCTCCTCGACCGTCGACGCGATCGACGACCGCGCCTACGCCGCGATCCTCGCCTCCGGTCGCGACGGCTACGTCAACGTCTTCACCGACGTCGACGGCGAGGACTGGCAGCGCCCCGGCGTCGACGCGATCGTCCGCAACGCCACCCCGAAGGACGGGGCCGGCGCGACGGTGCTGCTCCACGACGCCGGTGGCGACCGGTCCGAGACGGTCGCCGCCCTCGACCGCCTCATCCCCGAGCTGCAGGCGCAGGGGTACCGCTTCACCACCGCCACCGCCGCGGTCGGTGCGCCCCCCGCGGCCGCGCCCGCGCCGTCGCGCGACCGCGTGGTCGGCGGCGGCCTGGTCCACGCGGTGGACCTCGCGACCGGCGGCGTGCGGGTCCTCGAGGGGCTTCTGGTCGTGGTCGGCCTGATCGTCGTGGTGCGGCTGCTGCTGACGCTCGTCGTCGCCCGCCGCCACGCGCGGCGTCGTCGGGACCCGTCCTTCCGGTGGGGCCCCGAGGTCCTCGAGCCGGTCTCGGTGATCGTCCCGGCCTACAACGAGACCGAGAACATCGAGGCCACGCTGCGCTCGATCCTCGCCAACGACCACCCGCTCGAGGTCCTCGTCGTCGACGACGGGTCGAGCGACGGCACCGCCGAGCTGGTCGAGTCCCTGGCGCTGCCCGCGGTCCGCGTCATCCGCCAGCCCAACAGCGGCAAGCCGATCGCGCTCAACACCGGCGTCGCACGCGCCCAGCACGACCTCGTCGTCATGATGGACGGCGACACCGTCTTCCAGCCCGACACCGTCGGCCGGCTGGTGGCGCCGTTCGCCGACCCGGAGGTCGGGGCCGTGGCGGGCAACGTCAAGGTCGCCAACCGCACCGAGCTGATCCCGCGGCTGCAGCACATCGAGTACGTGGTCGGTTTCGGCATCGACCGGCGGGTGCAGGACACGCTGCGGGCGATCACGACGATCCCGGGGGCCGCGGGGGCGTTCCGCAAGCAGGCGGTCCTCGACGTCGGAGGGCTCTCGCTCGACACCCTCGCCGAGGACACCGACCTCACGATCGCGCTGGGTCGCGAGGGCTGGCGGGTGGTCTACGAGGAGCGCGCGCTCGCCTGGACCGAGGCCCCGACGACGCTCACCCAGCTCTGGCGGCAGCGCTACCGGTGGACCTACGGGACGATGCAGGCGGTCTGGAAGCACCGCCGCGCCCTGCGCGAGCGCGGCGCCTCCCGACGGATCGGCTGGCTCGGTCTCGGGCACATCGCCGTGTTCCAGGTGCTGTTCCCGCTGGCCGCGCCGCTGGTCGATCTGTTCTTCGTCTACGGGCTGGTCTTCGGCGACCCGGCGACGACGCTCGTGCTCTGGGGCTCGATGCTGCTGGTGCAGACGGCGGCGGCGGCGTACGCCTTCCGGCTCGACGGCGAGCCGCCGGCGCCGCTGTGGGTCGCGCCCGTGCAGCAGCTGCTCTACCGGCCGCTGATGTACGCGGTCCTGATGCGTTCGCTGCTCTCGGCGGTGACCGGCGGCCGGGTGCGCTGGCAGCGGATCCAGCGGCTCGGGGCACTGCGGGCGCTGATGCCCGGGGTCCCGGCACCGGCCCCGGCGGTCGCGGGCCCGAGCGCTCCCGCTCCGGGTGCTCCCGCCCCGGGTGCTCACGCCCCGGGTGCTCCCGCCCCGGGTGCCGGCGGAGCGTCGTCGCCCGCACCGAATGGCAGCAAGGCCCCGGCGACGACCGGCGCGTCCGCCACGACGACCGCCGCCGCCGTCGAGAAGGAGTCCGGGCCGCGGCCCGCGCGCACCCGGTGGCTCGACGTCCTGCGGGCCGTCGCCCTCGTCCGCGTCATCGGCTACCACGTCCTGGGCTGGGGCTGGCTGTCGTTCGTCTTCCCCTCGATGGGCGTGATGTTCGCGCTCGGCGGCTCGCTCATGCTCGCGTCGCTGCGCCGCGCGGAGGCGGTGGACGTCATCGGGCGTCGGATCAAGCGCCTGCTGCCCCCGTTCTGGTTGTTCGGGCTCGTCGTCGTCCCCGTGATGCTCTGGCACGGTTTCGGGGACGACCCGGTACCCGACGCGCCGCAGTGGCTGTTCTGGGCGCTGCCGATCCTCGACCCGCCCGGCAGCGCGTGGGCCACCGACGCGACCGTGGTGCTCTGGTACATCCGCACCTACCTCTGGCTGGTGCTGCTCACGCCGCTGCTGCTCGCCGCGTGGCGACGTCGGCCGGTGGTCGCGATGGGCGTGCCGCTCGCGATCGTCGGCGTCGACGCCCTGCTCAGCGGCGGCATCCGGGACTTCGGCGACGTCGGCCCCGCCCTCGTCGACGCCTCGGTGTTCGCGGGCTGCTGGATGCTCGGGTTCGCCCACCGCGATGGCAGCCTGGGCCGCCTCGCCGCGAGCCGGGCCGTGCTCCTCGCGGTCGTCGCGGTCGCGGCCGGGGTCGCCTTCGCGCTCACCCACCCCGCGGGCGAGGACGGGATCGACCTCAACGACATCCCGCTCGGCCAGGCCCTGGTCTCGCTCGGCGCGGTGCTGCTCGTGCTGCGCTACACCCCGCGCCTGGCCTGGCTCGAGGGCGTCCCGGGCCTCGGCCGGCTGGTCACCGTGATCAACGCCCGCGCCGTGACGATCTACCTCTGGCACAACGTCGCGATCGCGCTGGCGGCGCCGCTGGACGCGCGGCTCGGATGGCCGTCGACGGGGGCCCTCATCGGCACGTCGCTGGTCCTGACGACAGTGCTGGCGCTCGGCCTCGGCTGGGTCGAGGACCTCGCCGCCGGCCGCCGGCCCGCCCTGATCCCGGGGTCGGACCAGCCCGCCCTGCGCCGACGGGAGCCCCGCCGGGCCGCGCCGGCGCCCCCGGTCATCGGCGACGGCGGGCTGGCGCTGCCCGCCGAGACGCGGGAGAGCACGTTCGCGGCGCGCAACGCGCTCCGCCCGGCCTCGGAGTTCCGGCACGACCCGCAGTTCGCCGGGGCCACCCCAGTCCCGGCCGCCTCGCGCTCGCTGCGGCGGGGGCCGGTGCCGCGGCGCCCGGGTCCGGGCTCGCCGCCCCCGCGGCGCACACCGGGCGCGCCGCCGGCCCGCCCGGTGCCGACGTCCTCGGCCCCGTTCCGCGCCGTGCCCGGCGGCCCGACCACGCGCGTCCCGGACTCGCGGCGCGCCGGCCCGCCGTCACAGCCCGGGATCGCGGCGCGCCCCGTCGTGCCGGCCCCGACCCGTCCACCGCGGGGCCACGACGAGGAGGCGACCACGGGCGTCGTCGGGCGGACCCCGACGACGGGCCGGCGCCGGCTGCTCTCCTTCGGCGAGGACGTGACCACGGCCGGGGGACGCCACGCCTCCCGACCCGACGACCCGACGCCGCCCGACCGGCGCGGCTCGCACCGGGCCGAGGGCACCACGACGGTCCACGACCCGACCACACCGAGCCGTCATCGCCGCTGAGCGCCGGACCGGGCCCCACGGACCTCAGCGCACCACGCGGTACCAGTGCGGGGTGTCCTCCGCGATCGACTCCAGGCGGACCGGGGCCGTGCCGGGGCGCCGGGGGAACAACGGCGTGCCGTCGCCGAGCAGCACCGGCGCCACGAACACCAGCACCTCGTCGAGCAGCCCCGCCTCGAGGCACTGGGCCGCCACGTCCGCGCCGAGGATCGTGACGTAGCCGTCCCCGGCGGCCTCCCGGGCGCGCGCCACCGCGGTGTCGAGGTCGGTCGCGAAGGTCACCCCGGGCGGCGCCTGCGGTGGCGGGCGGTGGGTGAGGACGACGGCGGGTCCGTCGTAGCGCCCGCCGAAGGCGCCCTCGGCGTCGGTGCCGCGGTTCGGGTCGTCCCCGTCGTGGCTGCGGCGCCCGACGAGGAGCGCCCCGAGGCCGGCGAGGAGCCGGTCGGCGGGCGGGTTCGGCTCGCCGACGTGCGGCGCGAGCCAGCCCATGTCGCCGCCCGGGCCGGCGATGTAGCCGTCCAGCGAGGTGGCGGCGGAGTAGATCAGGCGTGCCACGGGTCACTCCTCGGGTCGGGGACCGGCACGGTACCGGGGCCGGGTTCGTCGGGTTCGTCCGCTCCTGCACGGTAGTGCGCCGGCAGTGACAGGTCGCTCACGCAGCGTTCACGTGCGCCACACCAGCGCAGCGAGCTGGGCTGTTCGGATGCGGGTACGAGCGTTCACCCGGACGCTGCCCGTGCCCCCTCCCGAGAGGTCCCCATGCCGATCCCCGTCCCCGAGGCCGTCGACGAGCAGGCCGAGGTCGCCGTCACCAAGACCCACGCCAGCCGCTCGCCCGGCTCGTACCTGGTGAGCGCCGCGCTGGCCGGGGCCTACATCGGGGTCGCGGTGTGCCTGATGCTGGCCGCCGCCGGCCCGCTCAACGCCGTCAACAGCCCGTTCACGAAGCTGGTGCAGGGCCTCGTCTTCGGGATCGCGCTGACCCTCGTCGTCTTCGCCGGCGGCGAGCTCACCACCGGCAACATGATGATCATGGTCATCGGCCTGTTCGACCGGGCCAAGCGTATCGGTCCCGGCGCCGTCGTCGCCGTCATCGTCTTCTCGTTCGTCGGCAACCTCGTGGGTGGCCTGCTCTTCTCGCTGCTCGTCGAGGCGTCGGGCGTGCTCAGGATCGCGAACCCGGGCCAGCAGCCGGCGATGCTGAACTTCCTGCTGACGACGGCGAAGTCGAAGGCGACCGAGGGCGTCGGCACGATGTTCTTCCGCGGCGTGCTGTGCAACTTCCTGGTCTGCCTCGGCGTGTGGATGGCGGCCCGCACCCGCTCCGACGGCGCCAAGCTCGTCGTGCTGTTCTGGGCGCTGCTCGCGTTCATCACCACCGGCTTCGACCACGTCGTCGCCAACATGACGATCCTCGCGCTGGGCCTGTTCTCCGGGGCGCCCGGCGTGACCGTCGGGCTCTTCGCCTGGAACATGCTCTGGGTCGGGCTCGGGAACCTCGTCGGCGGTGCGCTGCTCGGGGCCGCCTACGGCTTCGTCGCCCGCGGGGAGAAGCCGTCCCCGAGCGAGGACACCCCCGACTCCGCCGTGCCGCGTGACCGCGAGGTCGCCCAGGCCTGAACCACCCGCGCGGGCCGGTGCCCCGGGAGGACGCTCCTCCCGGGGCACCGGCGTGTCCGGGTCAGGCCGCGGCGAACGCGTAGCGGCTGCCCACCGCGCCGGGCAGGAACGCGTCGCCGAGCTCCTGGGCGAGGCGCATCTGCGCGCGCCAGCCCGTGCAGTGCGCGGGCACGACGACGTCGGGGGCCATCCCGACGAGGGCCGCGACCGTCGGTTCGATGATCTGCTCGAACCCCGGCCCCGTGAGGTGCAGGCCGCCGAGCAGGGCGTGCAGGTGCCCGCCGCCGGTGAGCCGCAGGGCGTGCCTCGCGATGTTGACCGCGCCCGCGTGCCCGCACCCGGTGAGCACCACCAGACCGCGGCCTCGGACGTCCACCACGAGCGCCTGGTCGTCGACGATCCACGGATCGGGACGCCAGGCCTCGTCGAGGAACGCCTCGTGGAAGGCCATGCCGCGCTCGAACTCCGTCGTGCGGTCCACCTCGCCGGTGACGAGCACGCTGCCGTCGAGCAGGAACGACGGCTCGCGGCGCTCGACGAGCTCGATGCCGTCCCCGCTGAGCGCGGCCCGGTCGAGCAGGGGCATGACGAACGGCTCGCCCCCGGGCGGCGCGAGCCGTCGCCGGGTGAACGCCGCCGGGTGCAGGACGAGCGGGCTCGGCGCCCGGCCCAGCCAGCGCTCCAGCCCCGGGAAGCCGCCCGTGTGGTCGGCGTGCCCGTGGGAGAGCACCACGGCCTGGATGTCGCCCGGGGCGAGGTCGAGCCGGCGGCCGTTCGTGGACATGCCGTCGGGGGAGACGCCGGTGTCGAAGAGCAGCGTGTGGTCGTGCCCGTCCCTGGTGACCGTGACCAGCGCGGCGAACCCGTGCTCGGCGACCAGCCCGGCCCTCGTCGCGCCCTCGACGTACTGGTGGGCCCCCTGCGGCTGTCCCGTGCCCAGCCGGCCGCGGGTCGCGACGTCGGTGTCGGCCAGCAGGGCGTCGAAGGAGTTGTCGACGAGGACCGTGATCGTCAGCGCGTCGACCGGTTCGAGCACGACCGGGTCGACGGCGGCCCCCTCGGCGACCCGCGGGGCGGCGAACGCGACGGCGGCCGGGTCGACCCCGGAGTCGGTGCACATCGCCGGATCGTGGCACCGCCGCGCGCCGGGCGGCACTGCCCGACGAGGCGGCAGGATCCTCGGCTCACGACCCCGCATTCGTTGCAGGCCTCCCGCGAGTGGCCGAGACTCGTGGGTGATCGCGCGCGGGGCGCGGGGACTGGTGAGCGAACGCGGGGTTGCAGGTGGTGCGATGAGACCGGACTCCGGGACCCCCGGCACGTCCGGGCGGCCGGAGGGGGAGTTCGACGCGATGCCGGTCGAGGCGTTCGACGAGGTCTCCGCGATGGCGGCCCAGCTCGCCGAGGCCCCGCTGGCGCTGGTCTGCGAGGTGGGCGGCAACCGCGCCGTCTGGCGGGGTGTGGCCGGGATGCACCCGCAGGACGCCCCGGGGCTCGAGACGCCGGTGATGGACAGCGTCTGCGGCCTGGTCGTCGCCGCGGACGACCCCGTGGTCGTCGCGGACACCGCGGCGCATCCCGCCTCGGCCGACCTCGGCGTCGTCGCCGAGATGGGGATCGGGGCCTGGGCGGGCTTCGCCGTCCGCGCCGACGGCGGGCGGGCGGTGGCGGTGCTGATGGTCATCGACACCCGGCCACGGACCTGGGACGCGCAACGGCTCGCGCTGGTCGAGCGGCTGTCAACCTCGGTGGCGCTGGAGTGGCGGCTGCGCGTCGACCTCGTCCGCCGGGAACGCCGCGCCCGCGCCGACCTCGACGCGCTCGACGTCCGGGCGCGGGCCGCGGAGACCGAGGCGCTGGATTCCGAGCGCCGGGCGCGCGACTCCGAGGAACGGGCGGCCGAGTCGGACCGCCGCGCCCAGCGCACCCGGGAGGACCTCCGGGCGACGCGGGAGTGGGCACACCGCTCGCTGGCCGCCGCCGACGCCCGGACCTCCCGCGCCCACGAGCTCGCCGACGCCGCCCGCCGGCAGGCCGACGCGGCCGCCGAGATGGCCGAGGTGCTCCAGCAGTCGCTGGTGCCGATGCACCCGCCGCGCGTGCCGGGGGTGGAGATCGCCGCCCGACACCGCAGCCCGAGCGATGCCCGGGTCGGCTCGGGCGAGGTGCTCGGCGACTTCTACGACGTCTTCGCGACCCCCACGGGGTGGGGCGTGGTCGTCGGCGACGTCTGCGGCCACGGCGCCCAGGCGGCACGGACGACGGCGCTGGCCCGGTCGACGGTGCGCGCGCTCGGCCACTCCGAGAGCGACCCGAGCGTGGTGCTCTCGGCACTCAACGGCGTCCTGCACGACTGGTTCGGCGAGGAGCGCAGCTTCGTGACCGCCGCCTACGCGGTGGTGTCGGTCGACGACGAGCGCGACGGCGGGCGGATGACGGCGCGGATCGCGAGCGCGGGGCACCCCCCGGTGTTCCTGCACCGCCCGGGGCTCGGCGCGAGCGCGGTGGACGAGCTCAGGGGCGGGGGCCGGATCCTCGGGATCCTGCCGGACGCGCTCGTCGAGGAGGAGACCGTCACGCTCGAGCCGGGCAGCGCGCTCGTCCTCTACACCGACGGGATCCTCGAGGCCCGCCCGCCTGGCAGCATCGAGCAGTTCGGCGAGGAGGGGGTCGCGAAGGCACTCGCCCCGGTGGGCGCCGCGACGAGCGCCGACGGGCTCGCCGACGTGCTGCTCGAGGCGTCGGGCGCGCACGCGCAGCGCCACGTCGAGGACGACGCGCTCGTGCTCGTCGTGCGCCGGCCGGGTGCACCGACGGACGGCTGATGGACGGCGCGCTCGACGGCGTCCCGCCTCCGGCGCGCCGGTCCGGGCATGCCGTGGTCCGCGTTTGTTCCTCGGCCGCGCGAGCAGGGCCCCGAACGCCGGCGCGGCACGCTCGTGGTCGGCAAGGTGGACGGCCGCTACGGGATGGGCGGCAACGGAAAACGCAGCGACGCGGCGGCCAGGTGCTCCTTGATGTCGGTGTCCTCCTTGACGTGTCGCACCCTGCCGCTCTCGTCGATCACCGCCTGAGCGAGCTCGTCCAGGATGTCCCCGGTGTGCCGGGTCGCGTACTCGCACAACGGGCAGGTGTCCCCGGACATGCCCAGCCAGCCGCAGTTCGTGCACACGACGCCGGCGACCGTGGCGCCGTCCTGGACCAGCAGCGTCTCCACCGCCTTGACGGTGGCGGCCCACAGGCAGTCGGCGACGCCGAGCACGCCGTCGCCCCTCCCCATGGCCGCCCTCTCCAGCACATCGCCGACCAGCCGGAGGTCGACGTCGCGCATGTAGCGCGCGACGATCGGTTCCACGTTTTGTTTGATCTTGCCCAGGTCCACAGAATGTGGGTCGACGGTGAACGTGCCGGCCACCCGCTCGCGCATGTCGCGCGGCAGGGTGTCCAGGAAGTGTGGTAGCTCGGACCGGTGGCCGCCGACGGCGAGCAGGTCGTAGCCGTCGGCTTCGTAGAGTTGCGCCAGCTCGGCTGCGGCGTGCCGGTAGTGTTTCCTGGCCAGTTCCTCGACCTTGTTGTGCACCCTCTCCTCGGCCATGGTGGCCGCGTAGTTCGGCTTGCGCATCTTGCGGTCGGACAGGGCGCCGACCGGCTCGATCTCGTCAGCGAACAATTCCCACACCTTCGCCCTGGCCCGATCCACCACCGCGACACAGCACCGCGCGTACTCCTCGACCACCGCCAGCATCGGCCGTACCCACGGGGTGTCGTCCAGCACGACACGGTCTGGCACGGCACGCGGCAGTTGAACTGCCTCGAACACGTCGCGGGCGCTGCATGAGAAGAACACCACCGAGCCGGGCCGCCAGCGCTCGGTCCGGACCTCCTCGCGCATCCGCTCCATGTCGGCGCGCAGCGACAGCCGGGCGGCCCGGTCCAGCGACTTGTCCTTGGCCATCGGCTCGACCTGGTCCAGCACGCTGTTCAGTCGGCCGAGCAGGTCGGCGCGGTCCCTCGGGTCGATCGGTACCCGCACGTACACGGACACGAGTGGAAGCCCGTCGCCGCTCAATCGGAGTATCCGGTTGACCATCTCAGCAGTGATCATCTTTGCTCGCTCCCTGCCCGTGGCACCAACGCTTCTCAGGCGATCTAGCCGTCGGCGGGTGCGGATGAAATGATCGAGAGGGCACACCTCCGTCGATTTCAGTCGCCAGTGACGTCACAGTGCATCGTGTACGCGCAATTCGCCCAGCGTCCGGTCGGTGGCCGCCTGGGACGACGCGGGGTTCTGGCCGGTGAGCAGGTTGCCGTCCACCACGACATGCGGCGCCCACGGCGGACCCGCCTCGAAGTCCGCACCGCGCTCCCGCAACCGGTCCTCCAGCAGCCATGGAGCGCGGTCGGCGAGCCCGCCCAGGCGTTCCTCCTCGTCGGTGAAACCCGTCATGTGCATGCCGTCGAACGGCCAAGCGCCGTTGGGCCGGTTGGCCGATAGCAGGCCCGCCGGGCCGTGGCAGACCGCCGCGACGACGCGTTCCGTGTCGAAGAACTGGATGAGGAGCTCGCCCAGCGGCTGGAAGTCGGCCAGATCTTCCATCGGGCCGTGCCCACCGGGGATGTAGATGGCGTCGTAGTCGGCGACGTGCCCCACCGCGTGCTCCAGCACCATCGGGTGCGCCAGTTCGCCGGCGATCGAGTTGATGTAGTTGCGGAACGCGGTGGCTTTCCTCTCCCCGCCCGCCCTCTTCGGGTGCAGGCTCATCTGGTCCACCGTGGGCGCCACCCCGCCCGGGGTGGCGACCACCACGTCGACACCCTGGGCGCGGAACACGCTGTGCGGGACGACGAACTCCTCGGCCCAGTAACCGGTCGGGTGCCGGGTACCGTCCTCGAGCGTCCAGTGGTCGCTGCCGGAGAGCGCCAACAGAATCCGGGTCATCGGTCAACCACCGGGGTGACCTCGAGCTGAGGAAGATCGTCGAAGTCGCGCCGAGGGTTCCATCGATCCGCCTGGCCGACAGAACGCCTGACGGGCAGAGTCATGGTCGGTCTCCTCCTGTTGGTCGAACGTCCCGGAGACGAGGGCCGGCTGCCACTTCCCTGAACTCCAGGGGCAGTTGGCTCATCATGTGGCTGACGTCGTCACCGCTGATCGTGTCGCGCAGCGTGGCGAGCACCGCGGCCACGCCGATGTCCGCCGTACCCCGGTCCACCCCGGCCCGTTCCGCGGTCCGGCGGATGAATTCGTCGAGGCTGAATCCCTCGGCTTCCTCCTCGGCCGCCACCAAGGGGGTCTGCAGCTCCACGGGGAGCTGCGCGGCGATATGGCGGGCCTCCCCACCGGTGATGCGTTCGCCCAGCGTCCACAGGGTGGCCCGGGTCAGCGCCTCGGCCTGTTCTCGCACGACGTTCGCCCGTTCGGCCACCTCGTCGATGAACTGGTTGTCGTCCATGGCCCAGCATTGCCGCCGCAGGCGGGCGGCGTCTCAGGCCCCGGGGATGGTTTCTGCCGGGCCAAATTCACCCTGCCAGGCCGAGCCGGTGTGCCGGGATCACGTGACCTACACCCGTGGCTTCTCGTCGGCGTGCGTCGGTCGGCGCGGAGTCGGTGCTACGACGGCCGCGACCGCGCCGCACCCGGTCGCCGCACTCGGGAAGCCGCTGGTGCGCCCTGGCAGAGCTGTTCGCCGTGCTGGTTTTTCGACCTGCCAGGTCGAACCGGTGGCGGTGCGATCAGGTGCATCGTCGCAACAGGCCGGTGAGACCAGAAGGAGCGACCCGACCCGCGGGGACGCTTGGCGGGTCGGAAACACCTCCTCGTCCCCGGCTAGGCCCCCGGCGGCTGCTGCTGGCTGGTGAGTTGTGGTGACGACCGGAATTCGCGAAGTCACGTAGGAAATTCCGGGGGCCGTCCCGACATCGTCCACGGCGGACGCCGTCCGGTACGGGGGAGCCTGAAGCACCACGGCGGCAACACCGCGCTGGTGCAGTGGCTGGACCGCTTCCCCGGTCGGCCGAGGATCGTGGCCAGGCTGCTCGCGCTGATCGACCTGCCGGTGGCGGGCGGCAGCGCAGGCCGAGAGAGGCGTCTCAGTAGTACCAGGGGAAGGGCGACCAGTCGGGCTCGCGCTTCTCCAGGAAGGACTCCTTGCCCTCGACCGCCTCGTCGGTCATGTACGCCAGCCGCGTCGTCTCCCCGGCGAAGAGCTGCTGGCCGACCAGGCCGTCGTCGATCAGGTTGAACGAGTACTTGAGCATCCGCTGGGCCTGCGGGGACTTCCCGAGGATCTCCCGGGCCCACTGCAGCGCCGTCGACTCCAGCTCGGCGTGCGGCACGACCTCGTTCACCGCGCCCATCCGGTGCATCGCCTCGGCGTCGTAGGTCCGGCCCAGCATGAAGATCTCCCGGGCGAACTTCTGCCCCACCGCCCGCGCCAGGTACGCCGATCCGTACCCGCCGTCGAACGAGCCGACGTCGGCGTCGGTCTGCTTGAACCGGGCGTGCTCGGCCGAGGCCAGCGTCAGGTCGCACACCGCGTGCAGCGAGTGCCCGCCCCCGGCGGCCCACCCGTTGACCACCGCGATGCAGATCTTGGGCATGAACCGGACCAGCCGCTGGCACTCCAGGATATGCAGCCGCCCGGCCCGCCCGGCCTCGGCCGGGGACACCGCGGTCTCCCCCTCCGCGTACTGGTAGCCGGTGCGACCGCGGATGCGCTGGTCGCCGCCCGAGCAGAACGCGTGGACGCCGTCGCGGGGCGAGGGCCCGTTGCCGGTCAGCAGCACCACGCCGACGTCGGCGCTGGTGCGGGCGTGCTCCAGCGCGGTCGCCAGCTCGTCGACGGTGTGCGGGCGGAACGCGTTGCGGACCTCCGGGCGGTCGAACGCGATCCGGACACACCCCAGCGCCCGGTCCCCCACCCGCTCGGCGGCCCGGTGATAGGTGATGTCGCTGAAGGCGAAGCCCTCGACCGCCTGCCAGGCGGACGGGTCGAAGATCGAGTCGTCGGCGCTCACGCGGCGGACTCTAGGAGGTGCGCCGCATCCCCGCCGGGCTCACCGGGCGACCGCGAGCGGGAGGTCACGGTCGCCCGGGCCCTCCGGATCCTCCTGGCCCGCCGCCCACGCCAGGGCGGGCAGCCCGCGCAGGGCGTCCACCACGACCCGGGTGCCGAGGCGGTCCACGGTGTCCGCGAGCGATTCCCGGCCCACCCGGTGCTCCTCCCACACCCCGACGACCGCCTCGACGAGCGCCGGCACGTGGTCGGCGGCGACGCGCCCGAGGACACGTCCGAGCCGGTCGCGGCGCAGGTCCCCGCCGAGGTGGACCCGGTAGCCGGGCACGCGGCGGCCGCCGAGGGAGACGAGGTTGCCCGCGAAGCCCAGGTCCGCGGCCTGGTGGCGGGTGCAGCTGGCCGGGCAGCCCGACACGCTCACCCGCAGGCCGGTGTTGCGGCGCAGCGCCGGGAGCTCCCAGAGGGTGCGGGCCAGGTCGTGGGTCGAGGTGATCGCGAGGGCGCAGACCGGTGCGCCGACGCACGCCCGCACGTCCTGCGCGGGGTGGTCCGTGCCCACGACGAGCCCGTGCCCACCGAGCGTGCGCCGCAGCACCCCGACCCGGGCCACCGGGACGTCGCGCAGGACGACGTTCTGCTCCCGGGTCGGGCGCAGGACGCCGTCGCCGTCGGCCTCGCTCGCGGTGGCGAGCGCGTCGAGGGCGTCGGCGGCGAGCTCGCCCAGCGGCACCGTGACGGTGACCGTGACGAGCCCGGCCGCGGTCTGCGGGCGCACGTCGGTGCCCCACCCGCCGTCGGGAACCGGGCCGCCGCCGCCCACGGGGCGCGGCGCGACGACCTCCGGGCGCGCGGGCAGCGGGGCCGGGTCGGGCCAGGGTCGCCGCCGGGTGGCCCGCTCCGCCTCCTCGACCAGCGCGGTGAATCGGGCGACGCCCAGGCGCGCGACGAGGTACTTCAGCCGGGCCCGGTTGGGGGTGTCGAAGGCGCCGTGGGCGAGGAAGACCTCGAGCACCGCGTGCACGGCGGGCAGCAGCCGCTCGCGCGGGACGAACTCGACGATGCGGTCGGCGAGTGTCGGGGTGGAGCGCCCGAGGCTGCCGCCGACCCACAGCTCGTACCCGGGCCGGCCGTCGTCGCCGAGCGTGGAGACGAGCCCGATGTCCGAGACCTTCGCGTGGTCCCGGCACGGCCCGCAGCCGCCCATGCCGATGGTCAGTCGTTGCGGCAGCGCGGCGTTGAGGTCCGCGCCGAGGGCGAGCAGGGAGTCGGTGAGCGCCGTGGCGTCCGGGGTGCAGTCGAACGGCTCGTCGGCCGACACCCCCGCGTCGGGGCAGCTGGTCACGCCGCGCACCGTGTGTCCGCACGTCGAGGAGGTGTCGAGCCCGGCGGCGCGCAGGCGCTCGAGGACCCCGTCGACGTCCGGCGCGGGGACGTCGTGCAGCTCGACCTGCTGGCGCGTCGTGAGGTGCACCCGGCCGTCGCTGTGGCGCCGCGCGAGGGCGGCCAGGGTCCGGGCCGCCCCGGCCGGCAGCGCCGCCCTCGTCCGGGCCCGGACGAGGAAGTGCGTGTCGGAGCCCTGGGAGCAGACGCCGAGGGTCTTGAGGCTGTAGCGCTCGAGGGCGCCGAGGTGGCCGGCGCGGAGCGCGGCGCGGTCGAGCGGGAGCCCGGCGCGCTTGCTGGCGACGACGTCCCCGGGCGCGTCCCGGCCGCCGGACCGTGCGGGGCGGTGGCTCGCCCGGTGCCCGGCGAGCGGACGGGCGAGCAGCGGCGGCGGGGTGGCGACCGGGGCCGCGGCCGTGGCGGGACCCGAGACCAGCACGTACCCGATGCCGCGCACCGTGCGGATCATGTCGCGGTGCCGCGTGCCGAGGACGCGTCGGAGCTGCCGGACGTGCACGTCCACCGTGCGGGCGCTGCCCTCGTAGTCCCGGCCCCAGACGCTCGCGAGCAGCTGGCGGCGCGACAGGGGGCGGCCGGCGTGCTCGACGAGCTCGACGAGCAGCTCGAACTCGCGGCGCGCGAGCACCAGCGTCCGGGCGCCCACCCGGGCCTGGAAGGACGCGGCGTCGACGACGAGGTCCCCGACGGCCAGCGCCCCCTCGCCGAGCGCGGGGAGGCCGTTCTCGGGGGCCGGCCGCGCGGGGCGGGGCCCGGCGGAGGCGGTCGCGAGCCGGAGGCGCAGGTCGACCTCGGCCGGGCCGGCGTCGGCGAGCAGCAGCCCGTCGAGGTGGTCCTCGGCGTCGGGGGGCAGGTCCGCCTCCGGGCCGAGCACCAGGACCCGGGGCACGCCGGGCCGGGCGCGGGTCGCGGCCGCGGCGAGCTCGGACGCGGCGCGGGGGCGGTCCCGGCCGTCGAGCAGCACGACGTCGACGTCGTCGGGCGCGGCGAGGACACCGGCGGACGCCACCGGCGTCATCGTCGTCCGGTGGGAGGAGAGCAGGCCGAGGGCGGGCAGGACGTCCTCGACGGACTCCGCCGCGCTGACGAGCAGCAGGTGCACGCGAAACCTCAGGTCGAGTCGGGTGGGACCGCTCCCGCGCGCGCCCGTCGGGTGTGAGGGTGAGCGGGACGCCGCGGGGTCTGGTGGCCGAGCCGACGGCGGATGCGACATCGCACCACGGAACCGGCGCGTACCGGCTACGGGGCCGTTACGCGGGCGTTTCCGCCCCGGGTGTCGCTCGTCACCGGGCGAAGAGGTCCCGCACCGCCGCGCGGTCCGGCTTGCCGATGCCCCGCAGTGGGACCGCGTCCAGCACCCGGATCTCGCGGGGCGCGGCGCGGCCCATCCCGGGCGCGACCTCGGCGCGCACCGCCTCGGCGTCCAGCGGCGTCCCGCGTTCCCCGGCGACCACCGCCACGACGCGGGCGCCCCACTCGACGTCGGGCACGCCGACCACGCACGCCTCGCGCACGCCGGCGACCGCCAGCAACGCCCGCTCGACGGCGGCCGGGGCCACCTTCTCCCCACCGGTGACGATCACATCGTCCGCCCGGCCGAGGATCTCAAGGCGGCCCTCGGCGTCGATCCGGCCCAGGTCGGAGGTGCGGAAGCGCCGGCCGGGCAGGAAGTCGGACTCGGCCGCGCCGTCGGCGCCGCGGTACCCCTCGGCGACCGTCGCGCCGCCGAGCACCACCCGGCCCGTCCCGGACCCGTCGGGGCCGTCGGCGCCCTCGAGCTCGACGGTGACGCGGTCGAGCGGCACCCCGTCGTAGACGCAGCCGCCGCAGGTCTCGCTCATCCCGTAGGTCGTCACCAGCCGCACCCCCGCCTCCCGGGCCCGGGCGAGCAGCCCGCGGTCGGCGGCCGCGCCCCCGACGAGCACCGCGCCGAGCCCCCGCAGCGCGTCCAGCCCGGGCCCGGCGTCGTCGAGCAGCCGCCGCACCTGGGTGGGGACGAGCGACGTGCGGCTGACCGGGCCGCCGCCGTCCCGGGCGGCGGCCTCGAGGGCGGCGGCGAATCCGTCGGGCCGGAACCCCTCACGCAGCTCCATCACCGCCGCCGGGGACCCGGCCCGCGCCGAGCGCAGCAGGACCTGCACGCCCGCGACGTGGTGGGCGGGCAGCGCGAGCAGCCAGCGTCCCTCCCCGCCGAGCCGCGCGGACGTGGCGGCCGCCGACGCGGCGAGCGCCGTGCCGGAGAGCAGCACGGCCTTCGGCAGGCCGGTCGAGCCCGACGTCGTGACCACCGCGGCCACCCCCGGCGGCACCGGCTCGGTGAGCACGGCTCGGGGCGCGGGGTCACCCGGCCCGACCGGGAGCACCGCCGGGCCCTCGCCCGCGGCGGCGGTGACGAGCCGGGTGCCCAGCGCGCGGGCCGCGGCGGGGGAGCCGTCGGTGGGGACGACCTCGACGGCACGGTGGGCGATCACGTCTCTACGGTAGGCAGGGTGACGTCGAGCCGAGAGGCCGTGGGCCTCGTCCCGGGCCCGGCGGGGACCGAGCTGGCCGTCGCCGTCGTCGCGCTGCCGATGCGCACCCGGTTCCGCGGCATCACCGTGCGGGAGACGCTGCTGCTCCGGCGCGCCGGGGACGCGGCGGCGCCGTGCGGCGAGTTCTGCCCGTTCCCCGAGTACGACGACGACGAGGCCGTCACGTGGCTGCGGTGCGCGCTGGAGTCGGCGGGGGTGCTCGGCGCGCCCTGGCCGGCGCCCCGCCGGACGAGCGTGCCGGTCAACGCGACCGTGCCCGCCGTCGGGCCGGAGCAGGCGCACCGGATCGTCGCCGCCTCGGGTGCAGGGACCGCCAAGGTCAAGGTGGCCGAGCGCGGGCAGGACCCGGCCGCCGACCTCGCCCGGGTCGAGGCGGTCCGCGACGCCCTGGGCCCGTCCGGGCGGGTGCGGGTGGACGCGAACGCCGGGTGGGACGTCGACGCCGCCGTCGCCGCGATCACGGCGCTCGACCGGGCCGCCGGCGGGCTGGAGTACGTCGAGCAGCCGTGCCCGACGGTCGAGGAGCTCGCCGCGGTCCGACGCCGCGTCGAGGTCCCGATCGCCGCGGACGAGTCGATCCGGCGGGCCGGGGACCCGATGCGGGTGGTGGCCGCCGAGGCCGCGGACGTGGCCGTGATCAAGGTCGCGCCGCTGGGCGGGATCGCGGCCTCGCTGCGGATCGCCGAGGCGATCGGCCTGCCCTGCGTGGTTTCGTCGGCGGTCGAGAGCTCGGTGGGCCTCGCCGCGGGCCTGGCGCTCGCGGGGGCGCTGCCGGAGCTGCCGCACGCCTGCGGGCTCGCGACGACGAGCCTCCTGGCCGCCGACACGGTGGCCGCGGCCGACGCCGTCGTGCCCGTCGACGGCGCGATCGCCGTGCCGCTCGCGCCGCCCCGGGCCTCCGCCGAGGCGCTCGCGACCCACCCGGCGTCCCCGGACCGGGCGGCGTGGTGGCTCGACCGGTTGAGCCGGGTACTACGCCGCGTGGAAGATTGACCGCACCTTGCCTGTCCGGGCGCCGCCGGCGTCGTCCGCCAGCCCCCGAGGAGAACCCAGTGGACAAGCTCGACCGGCTCGAGGCGGGCCGTGCGGTGGTCGTGGCCAAGGACGCGAAGGGGATGAGCTGGCAGCAGCTGGCCGACACCCTCGGGCGCTCCCTCGTCTGGACCACCTCGGCGCTCCTGGGCCAGCAGCCGCTCGACGCCGAGCAGGCCCAGCAGGTCGGCGCCGTGCTCGGCCTCGACGACGCGACGGTCGCCGCGCTGTCCCTCCCGCCGGTGCGCGGCGAGGCGGCGCTCGACCCCACCGAGCCGGTGACCTACCGGCTCCAGGAGGCGCTGCAGGTCTACGGGACCGCGCTGCACGAGCTCATCCGCGAGGAGTTCGGCGACGGCATCATGAGCGCCATCGACTTCTCGCTGGAGTTCGAGCGCGAGCCCGACCCGAAGGGCGACCGCGTCAAGCTGACCTGGAGCGGCAAGTTCCTCCCGTACAAGGTCTGGTGAGCGGCCCTCGACACGCCGTCGCGTCGTCGGCCTGACTCGACCCGTGCGGGGGTAGCGTGCGGAGCGTGACCGCCGCCCCGCCCCAGGGTTCCCGGGTGCAGCCGCCGGCCGCGGCCGGCGAGCCCGAGGGCCCGCCCCTGCACGTGCGCACCGCGTTCGGGGTCCGCGAGGCGGAACCCCGGCCCCGTCCGCACCTCCCCGGGCCCGCCTGGACCTGCGACGGCGTCCTGCTGCGCCCGGTGTCCGACACCGTGCTCGCCGCGTGGTCGGCGGCCACCACCGAGGAGCTCGCCGCGTCCGGCGTGGACGGGGTGCGCGTCGCGCGTCCCGTGCGGGCCTCCGACGGGCGGCGCGTGGTGTCCGGGTGGGCGGCCTGTCACGACGTCGCCGGGCAGGTGCGCCCGCGCCACGACGACGTCGTCGCCGTGTCGCTGCGACTGCACCGCGCCACCGCGAAGATGACCCGCCCCCGGTTCGTCGACGACCGCGACGACATCCTGGCCCGCGCCGACCGCATGGCCTTCGGCGAGCGCAGCGTCTCCCTCGACGCCGAGACCGGCGGCGACCTGTTCGCCGAGCTCGTCCGTCGCCGCACCCCGCTCTCGGTGCCCTCCCAGCTCGTGCACGGCGACCTGTTCGGCACCGTGCTCTTCGACGGCCCCGACACCCCGGAGGGGTCCGGCGCCGAGCAGGCGCCGCCCGCGGTGCTCGACGTCGTGCCGTTCTGGCGGCCCGTCGAGTGGGCGGCCGCGGTCGTCGTCGTCGACGCCCTCGCGTGGGGCGGGGCCGACTCCGGGATCGTCGGGCGCTGGTCGCACCTGGTGGCGTGGCCGCAGATGCTGCTGCACGCCCTGCTCTTCCGTCTCGCGGTGCACGCCCAGCACCCCGCGTGCACCCGGGAGTCGCTGCGCGGGCTGGAGCACGCGGCCCGCGTCGTCACCGAGCTGTTCTGAGCCGCCCGGACGTCATCCGGGGCCCTCGCTCCGTCATCGTCCCGAAACACGCCGTCACGGCCGTGTAGTGCCCGCTTCCTAACGTCGGCGCCCGACCGCAGCGGGCGCGAGCGACGGACGCGCGCCCGGGACGACGAGAGGGCGTAGCGCGATGAGTGTGGCCACGGAGCACCCGGGCACGGGGCGGGGCCGCTGGATCGACGACTGGCGGCCGGAGGACCCCGGCTTCTGGGAGAGCACCGGGAAGAAGATCGCGAACCGGAACCTCTGGTTCTCGGTGTTCTCCGAGCACATCGGGTTCTCGATCTGGTCGCTGTTCGCGGTGCTCACACTGTTCATGGGTCCGGCCTACGGCATCGACACGGCGGGCAAGTTCTTCCTCGTCTCGATGCCGACATTGATCGGCTCGGTGCTGCGGCTGCCCTACTCGATGGCGGTCGCGGTGGTCGGCGGCCGCAACTGGACCATCATCTCGGCCGCGCTGCTGCTGATCCCGTCGATCCTGCTCGCGATCGTCATGCACCCCGGGACCTCGTACACGACGTTCATGGTCGTGGCGGCGATCGCCGGCGTCGGCGGCGGCAACTTCGCCTCGTCGATGACGAACATCAACGCGTTCTTCCCCGAGAAGGAGAAGGGTAAGGCGCTGGGGCTCAACGCCGGCGGCGGGAACCTGGGCGTCGCGGTCATCCAGCTGATCGGGCTGCTGATCATCGCGACCGCCGGGACCGGGGCGCCGCGCATCGTGCTGGCGGTCTACATCCCGCTGATCGTGCTCGCGCTGCTCGGCGCCGTGTTCTTCATGGACAACCTGTCCTCGGTGCGCAACGACACCGGCGCGCTCAAGGAGGCGGCCCGGGACGCCCAGACCTGGATCATCTCGTTCCTCTACATCGGGACCTTCGGCTCGTTCATCGGGTACAGCTTCGCCTTCGGGCTGGTGCTGCAGAACCAGTTCGGCCGCACACCGCTGCAGGCCGCGTCGATCACCTTCATCGGCCCCCTCCTCGGGTCCCTGATCCGTCCGGTGGGCGGCATGCTCTCCGACCGGATCGGCGGCACGAAGGTCACTTTCTGGAACTTCGTCGCGATGGCGGTCAGCGCGCTGATCTGCATCGGGGCGTCGGGCATCAAGTCGCTGCCGCTGTTCGTGATCGGCTTCGTGCTGCTGTTCATCACCTCGGGCATCGGCAACGGCTCGGTGTACAAGATGATCCCGGCGATCTTCCGGACGAAGGCGCTGGCGGCCTCGGAATCGCGCGGCTGGGACCAGGAGGGCGCGCTGCTGTGGGCGCGGCGCATCTCCGGCGCGGTCATCGGCATCGCCGGCGCGATCGGCGCCTTCGGCGGCCTGCTCATCAACCTGGCGTTCCGCGCGTCGTTCCAGTCCACCAAGAGCGGCACCCCCGCCTTCTGGGCGTTCGTCGCCTTCTACGCGGTCTGCTTCGTCGTGACCTACGTCGTCTACATGCGCAACGCGAAGGCGGCGACCGACCCAAAGACGGGCTCGAAGGTCAGCTACGCGTCCGTATAGGTGCGCTTCGCGCGCGTGAGCACTCACAAGGGCGTAGCCCACCTCAGTGGAAAGGAACTCAGTGGAACCCCGCACCGTCGTCGTCGTCGGCCACGGCATGGTCGGCCACCGGTTCGTCGAGAGCCTGCGCCGCCGCGACACCGAGGGCGCCTGGCGCGTCGTCGTGCTCGCCGAGGAGTCGCGGCCCGCGTACGACCGGGTGGCGCTGTCCTCCTACGTCGGCGAGGCCACCGAGGACGACCTGGCGCTGGCCGACGACGAGTTCCACGCCGACCCCCTCGTCGAGCTGCACCTCGACGACCCGGCGGTGGCGGTGGACCGGTCGGCGCGCCGGGTCACCACGAAGCACGGCCGCACCGTCGACTACGACGAGCTCGTGCTCGCGACCGGGTCGGTGCCCTTCGTGCCGCCGGTGCCCGGCCGCGACCTCGACGGCGTGTTCGTCTACCGCACGCTGGACGACCTCGACGGGCTGCGGGAGGCCGCCGAGCGGGCGACCGCGGGCGCCGGCGCGGGCCGCCGGGCCGGCGTCGTCGTCGGGGGTGGGCTGCTCGGGCTGGAGGCCGCGAACGCGCTGCGCCAGCTGGGGCTTTCCCCGCACGTGGTCGAGATGGCGCCGCGGCTCATGCCGGTACAGGTCGACGAGCCCGGTGGTGCGCTGCTGGCGCGGCTGGTCTCCGACCTCGGGCTCCGCGTGCACACCGGGGTCTCGACGTCCACCATCACCCGCGACCACCGCGGCGGCCTGACCGTCACGCTCTCCGACGACACCGAGCTCGACGCCTCGGTCGTCGTCTTCTCCGCCGGCATCCGGCCCGCCGACTCCCTCGCCCGCGAGATCGGGCTCGAGGTCGGCGAGCGCGGCGGGGTGCTCGTCGACGAGCGCTGCCGCACCACCGACGAGCACGTCTGGGCCATCGGCGAGGTCGCCGCGGTCCGGGGCCGCACCTACGGCCTGGTCGCGCCCGGGTACGCGATGGCCGAGGTGGTGGCCGGGCGCCTGGCCGGCGACGACGCGGCGTCGACCGATGGGGGCCGCGGTTCACCGAGGCCGACATGTCGACCAAGCTCAAGCTGCTCGGCGTCGACGTCGCGAGCTTCGGCGACGCCCACGCCACCACCTCCGGCGCGCTCGAGGTCCGCCTCGACGACCCGGTGGCGGGCACCTACTCGAAGCTGGTCGTCTCCGACGGTCGCCCTGAAGGATCTGGGCATCAGACACTGCTCGGCGGGGTGCTGGTCGGGGACGCGAGCAACTACGAGACGCTGCGCGGCTTCCTGGGCGAGAAGCTCCCGGGCGACCCGGTGTCGCTGATCGCTCCCGCGGGCGACGGCGCCGCCCAGAACGGTGTGGCGGCGGTCGGGATCGACGCGCTGCCCGACGGCGCCCAGATCTGCTCCTGCAACGCGGTCACCAAGGGCGCGCTCGCCGCCGCGATCGCCTCCGGCGAGGCCACGACAGTGCCGCAGCTCAAGGCCTGCACCCGGGCCGGCACCACCTGCGGCTCCTGCGTGCCGACGCTGGGCAAGGTGCTCGCGAGCTGCGGGGTCGAGGTCTCGAAGGCGCTCTGCGAGCACTTCTCCCGGAGCCGCGCGGAGCTCTACGAGATCGTCATGGCGACCGGCCTGCAGACCTTCTCCGAGATCCTCGCCGGTTACGGCACCGGACGGGGCTGCGACATCTGCAAGCCCGCGGTCGCCTCGATGCTGGCGACGCTGGCGGGGGGCCACGTCCTCGACGGCGAGTCCGCCACGCTGCAGGACACGAACGACCACGCCCTGGCGAACATGCAGCGCAACGGCACGTACTCGGTGGTGCCGCGGCTGCCCGGCGGGGAGGTCACCGGCGAGGGCCTCATCGCGATCGGCGCGGTCGCCCGCGACTTCGGGCTCTACACCAAGATCACCGGCGGACAGCGCATCGACATGTTCGGCGCGCGGCTCGACGACCTGCCCCGGATCTGGAAGCGGTTGGTCGACGCCGGGTTCGAGTCCGGGCACGCGTACGGCAAGGCGCTGCGGACGGTGAAGTCGTGCGTGGGCACCGACTGGTGCCGCTACGGCGTCCAGGACTCCGTCGGCATGGCGGTCGCGCTCGAGCTGCGCTACCGCGGTCTGCGCTCGCCGCACAAGCTCAAGTCCGGGGTGTCGGGCTGCGCGCGGGAGTGCGCCGAGGCCCGCTCGAAGGACTTCGGGGTCATCGCGACCGAGCACGGCTGGAACCTCTACGTCGGCGGCAACGGCGGGTTCACCCCGCGCCACGCCGAGCTGCTCGTCTCCGACCTCGACACCGAGACGCTGGTGCGCACGATCGACCGCTATCTCATGTTCTACGTGCGCACCGCGGACCGGCTGCAGCGCACCGCGCCGTGGATGGAGTCGCTCGAGGGCGGTATCGACCACCTCCGTGAGGTGATCATGGAGGACTCGCTGGGCATCTGCGCCTCGCTCGACGAGCAGATGGCCCGCCACGTCCGCAGCTACGCCGACGAGTGGGCGGCCGTGCTCGACGACCCCGACAAGCTCGCCCGGTTCACCTCGTTCGTCAACGCGCCGGGCACCCCGGACCCGACGATCGAGTTCGTCGACCACCTCGGCCGCCGGGTGCCGGCCGGGATGAAGGACGGCCAGCCGACCGACCTCTCCTCGCTCGGCATCGACACCACCCCGGCACCGACCCCGATCGCCGGCCCGACGATCCCCGTTGGAGCCCCCGCATGACCGCCCAGGCCCCAGACCACGATGTGGCTGTCCGCACGCACCCCGACTCGACCACGGACGGTGCGGAGGCCAAGGACCCGCGCCCGGAGCCGACCGCGCCGGTCGCGCCGCCGCGGACCGACGGCTGGACCTCCGTCTGCCCGCTCGAGCGCCTCCAGCCCGAGCGCGGGGTGTGCGTCCTCGTCGACGGCGAACCCGTTGCGGTGTTCCGCACCCGCGACGACCAGCTGTTCGCCCTGCACAACCTCGACCCGTTCTCCGGGGCGTCGGTGCTCTCGCGGGGCATCGTCGGGGATCTCGGTGGCACGCCCGTCGTCGCGTCGCCGCTGTACAAGCAGCACTTCGCGCTCGGGTCCGGCGTCGCCGTCGAGGACGACTCGGTGGTCGTCGCGACCTATCCTGTCCGCGTGGTGGACGGGACGGTCGAGGTCGGTGGGTGTGGCTGAGGGACCCCTGGATGGCGTGCGGGTCGGCGTGACCGCCGACCGGCGCGCCGACGACCAGATCGACCTGCTGCACCGGCGCGGGGCGACGACGCTGCACGGTGCCACCGTGCGCATCGTCCCCCTCGCCGACGACACCGAGCTCGCCGCCACCACCCGCGCGCTGCTCGACGCGCCACCGGCCGTCGTCGTCGCCACCACCGGCCAGGGGTTCCGCGGCTGGCTCGAGGTGGCCGACGAGTGGGGGCTCGGCGAGCGGCTGCGCGCGGTGCTCGGTGACGCGGCCCTGCTGGCTCGCGGCCCGAAGGCGCGCGGCGCGATCCGCGGGACGGGGCTGCGCGAGGCCTGGGCCGCCGAGGCCACCGAGTCGTCCCCGGAGGTGCTCGAGCACCTTCTCGCGGGCGGCGAGGGGGCCCTGGCGGGCCGGCGGGTCGCGGTCCAGCTGCACGGCGACCCGATGACCTCGTTCCTCGCCGCGCTGCGCGAGGCGGGCGCGGACGTCGTCGAGGTGCACGTCTACCGCTGGGAGCCGCCGCCCGACCTGCCCGCCGTCGACACGCTCATCGACGCCATCGTCGGGCGCGACGTCGACGTCGTGACCTTCACCAGCGCTCCCGCCGTCGAGGGGCTGCTGCATCGCGCGGCGACCCTCGGTCGCGACGAGGACCTGGTGACGGCGCTGCGCGGCGGGCCGAGCGGGTCCGGGGTGCTGGCCTGCGCGGTGGGTCCGGTGACGGCGGCGCCGCTGGATCGTCGGGACGTCCCCTCGATCGCGCCCGACCGCTTCCGGCTCGGGGCGATGGTGCGACGGCTGGAGGAGCACGTCAACAGCACTGCGGGTACCCCGACGCCGTGAGTGCCGCCCTGGTCGTGCTGGCCCACGGCACCGGCGACGCCGCGGGCCGGGGCACGTGGGGCCGGCTGCTGCTGCGGCTGCGCGCGGCCCTGCCCGGCGTGGAGGTACGGCTGGCCTACGCCGGGGTCGCGCGCCCGCAGCTCGCCGACGTGCTGCCGCAGCTCGACGGACCGGTCGTCGTGGTGCCGGCGTTCCTGGCGGCCGGCTACCACGTGCGGGTCGACGTGCCGGGCCAGCTCGCGGCGATCGGGCGCGACGACGTGGTGCTCGCCGAGCCGTTGGGCCCCGACCCGGCGTTGGTGGACGTCGCGCTGGCGCGGCTCCGCGAGGCCGGGTGGGACGGCGAGCAGGTGGTGCTGGCGGCGGCGGGCTCGACCGACGCCGTGGCCCAGGAGGACCTCCGCACGGCGGCCGGGCTCGTCGCGGAGCGGCTCCGCGGCGAGGTGCCGGTCGGCTACATCGCGGGCGGCGAGCCGCGGGTGGCGGACGTCGTCGCGGCGCAGGAGCGGCCGGTCGCGCTCGCGACCTGGCTGCTCGCGCCCGGGGCCTTCCACCGCTGGCTGGGTGACGCGGGTGCGGCGCTGGTGGCGGCACCACTGGGCGACCACGACGGCGTCGTCGGCGTGGTGCTGGAGCGGTATGTGCGAGGTGCGCTGCGCGCTTGTGAGCACTTTCAGGGGCTATAGCCACGGAAAGTGCTCACGAGGCGGAACGCCACCTGGCCGCGTACCGCGCCGCGGCCGCCTCGTCCTTCTCCCGCGTGCGCTCCGCCCGGGCCTCGACGCCGGTCCCGACGGGGTAGCCCGCCTTGACCAGCCGGTGCTCGGCGGTCTCGTGCAGGTAGGCCACCCCGAAGATCAGTCCCATGATCGCGCCGCCCACCGCGCTCATCACGCGCAGCCACACCGGGCCGGGCACGAAGACGATGATCGCGGCGACGAACGGCGCGAGCTGCACGAGCAGGCGCACCAGGTGGCGGACCCACCACGTGCGGCAGGTGGTGTCGTGGCGGACCCAGGGCGCGAAGCGCGCCGGCAGGCCGCCGCCGTAGGCGTACCAGAGCCACCACAGCGGACCGGGTCGCGGCGTCGTCACCAACGGACGTACCTCCTCGAACGTTTCGTACACCAACAGTATGCGCCCCAAGGGTAGGGTGGGCGTCATGACGGCCACCACAGAGGAGATCGACCCGCTCGCGCTGGAGAACCAGGTCTGCTTCGCGCTGGCCGTCGCCGCCCGCTCGGTGATCGCGCTCTACCGGCCGCTGCTCGAGCCGATGGGCCTCACGCACCCGCAGTACCTCGTGATGCTCGCGCTCTGGGGCCACGCGCCGCTGTCGGTCACCGAGCTCTCCGGCCAGCTCGCGCTCGATCCCGGCACGCTCTCGCCGCTGCTCAAGCGGCTCGAGGTCCAGGGCTACGTCGAGCGCCGTCGGGTCCCGGGCAACGAGCGCACCCTCGCCGTCACCCTCACCGACGCCGGTCGGGCGCTGCGCGTCGACGCCGAGCGGATCCCGCCGGCCGTCGTCGAACGCCTGGGGATGCCGCTCGAGGAGCTGATCCGCCTGCACACCGACCTGACCGCCGTCATCGCCGCCGCCACCGCGAAGCCGACGACGTCGGGCTGACCACCGCGGCGGTCGATCCGAGGCCGTGATCGACTGCCTACTCGGTCGACCCGCCGTGGCCCGATTTACACGCGCGGGCACGACGGGGACGCTGGTCGGCATGACCACCACGGAGCGCCTCGTCGACGTCGGGGCGTCGCAGGACGTGCCCGAGCGCGGCCGGCTCGTCGTCGAGATCAGCACCGACGCGGGTTCCGTGACCCTCGGGATCTTCCGGTTCGGCGGCCGGCTGCACGCCTGGGAGAACCGGTGCGCGCACCAGGGCGGGCCGGCCTGCCAGGGACGCATCGTCAGCCGGGTCTCCGAGCGTCTCGACGACGAGCAGCGCAGCCTCGGCCTGCGCTTCGACGAGGACACGATGCACGTCGTGTGCCCGTGGCACGGGTTCGAGTACGACGTGGTGACGGGCCGGCACCCGGGGCGGCCGGACCTCGCGCTGCGCTCCCTTCCGGTGTCCGAGGACGGAGGGCGGATCCGTGTCGCCCTCTGAGCACACCGACCGGGCGCGCCGCATCGACGAGCTGGTGACGACCCTGGCGGCCGAGGTCGCCGCGGGTCTCGACGACGGGGCCATCGCCACGCTGGACCCGACGACCGCCCGCCGCCTGGTGAGCACGGCCGCCCGCTGCTGGGCCGTCGCCGCCGAGGAGGGCGCCGAGCCGCCGGACGGACGGGACACCACCCCGACCGACGCCGTCGCGCTCGCCACCGCCGCACTGCGCAGCCACGACCTCAACCCGTTCGACCTGGCTCTCTGGTTCTCGAGGAGCTCCTCATGACCGCCACCGATCCGAGCGTGCGGCGGCTGCCCACGCAGGAGATCACCACCGGCACCGACACCCGCGAGATCCTCGCCAACGCCCGGCGGGACACCGAGCGCTACGGCCTCGACGACTACCTCATCGTCGACGTCGACTCCCACCACGTGGAGCTCGACTCCTGGCCGGAGATCCTCGGCTACCTCGACAGCCCCGTCATGCGCGACACCGCCCAGCAGATGATGCGCAACTGGCCCCAGGCGTCGCACCTGGCGCTGCACAACCACCCGCCGGGCCTGACGATGCAGGACGTCTCCGGGCGCATCCCGCACCAGGCCTCGCTCGGCGAGGAGACCCCGGGGACGACGTCCGGCGCCGACCGCGACGTCACGCTGGTACGCCGGGCGATGGACGCGATGAGCATCGACCTGCAGGTCGTGTTCCCGCAGCCGATGCTCGAGACCGGGCTGCACCCCCAGCCCGAGGTCGCGACGGCGCTGCTGGCCGCCTACAACCGCTGGTTCACCGCCGAGATCCTGCCCCGCGAGCCGCGCATCCGGACCATGCTCGGGCTGCCGTTCGAGAACCCCGACGCGTGCCTGGCGACCATCGAGGAGTTCGGGGACACCCCCGGCGTCATCGGCTTCCTCGTCACCAGCCAGCGCCACGCCGGGGTGCACCGCAACGCCTACATGCCGGTCTACCGCGAGCTGGAGCGCCGCGGGCTGCCGATCGGGTTCCACGCCGGCCCGAACCAGGCCGACAGCATGACCTCGACGATGAACCGGTTCCTCTCGGCGCACGCCATGAGCTTCGTGACCTGCAACATGACCCACATGACCAACTGGGTCGTCAACGGGATCCCGGAGCGCTTCCCGCAGCTCAAGACGATCTGGATCGAGAGCGGGCTGGCGTGGCTGCCGTTCATGATGCAGCGCCTCGACCACGAGTACTACATGCGCAGCTCGGACGCGCCGCTGCTCACGCGCCCGCCGTCGCACTACATCCGCGAGATGTACTTCACGAGCCAGCCCATGGAGTGGACCGACGACAAGCTGCTCGCGGCCACCCTCGAGGCCATCGACGCGGAGAACTCCCTGATGTACTCCTCGGACTGGCCGCACTGGGACTTCGACGTCCCCGGCCGCATCGCGGCGCTGCCGTTCGTCTCCGAGCACGGCAAGCGCAACATCCTCGGGGAGACCGCCCGCAAGGTGTTCGAGCTGGGGGACGTCGGCCCGTCACGCCGCTGAGGTCAGGGGGCAACACCCCGGCAACGGACCGGTGATGGGGTGTCGACCATGGACTCGATCGCCGACATGGGCGGCGTCCTCGGCTACGGTCCGGCGTCGCGGCCGGTGGCGGGGGAGCCGCCGTTCGCGGCGCCGTGGGAGGGGCGGGCGTTCGCGCTCACCCTGCTGACGATGGGCCGGATCTCCGGCCGCAACCTCGACGCGTTCCGGCACGCGCTCTCGCGGCTGCACCCGCTGGACTACCTGTCCGACGGCTACTACGGGCGCTGGCTCAACGCCGCCGAGCTGATGCTCGTCGACAGCGCCGTGCTGGCCCCGGACGCGGTGAACGCGCGCGTCCGGCGTGACCGGGGTGAGGACGTCGTCGAGCCGGCCTTCCCGGAACCCGCTCGGCCCGACTACGCACCGACCGGCCCCGGCTCGCTGCGCGAGGTCGACGAGGAGGCCCTTTTCACCGTCGCGGACGCCGTCGTCACCGCCGACGCGCACCCGCGCGGCCCGTCGAAACTGCCCGCCTACCTGCGACGACGCCGGGGCACGGTCACGGCGGTGCGCCCGGCGCACGTCCTGCCCGACACCCACGGCGTCTTCGCGGGCGAGAACGCGCAGCACGTCTACACCGTCGGGTTCGACTCCACCGAGGTGTGGGGTCCCGACGCCGAGCCCTTCCGGCTGCACGCGGACCTGTTCGAGAGCTACCTGACCCCGGACGAGGAGGGGGCGTCGTGACCGAGCGCCTGTCGCCCGCGGACCGGACCGCGGCGCTGGAGTCGCTGCTCGTCGAGCGCGAGCTGGTCGACCCGTCGGTCATGGACGGGTTCATCGCCCGCTACGAGCGCGACGTCGGGCCGATGAACGGCGCGCGCGTCGTCGCGAGGGCGTGGACGGACCCGTCGTACCTCGCCTGGTTGCGCGACGACGCCACCGCGGCCATCGCGGACCTCGGGTTCTCCGGCCCGCAGGGCGAGCACATGGTGGCGCTGGAGCAGAGCGACGAGGTGCACCACGTCGTCGTCTGCACGCTGTGCTCCTGCTACCCGTGGCCGGTGCTGGGGCTCCCGCCCAGCTGGTACAAGGACCCGGCCTACCGCTCCCGGGTGGTGCGCGAGCCCCGCGCCGTGCTCGCCGAGATGGGCTGCTCCCTGCCCGAGGACATCGCGATCGAGGTGTGGGACTCCTCGGCCGAGGTGCGCTACCTCGTGATCCCGCAGCGTCCCGCGGGCACCGAGGACCTCGGCGTCGACGAGCTCGCCGCGCTGGTCACCCGCGACGCGATGGTAGGGGTGGCGCGGCTGTGAGCGTGCCCCTGGACCTCGACGGCCCGGCGGCCCCGCCGCGCTCCAACGGCGAGCTGGTGTTCGCCGCGCCGTGGGAGAGCCGGGCGTTCGGGCTCGTCCTCACCCTGGTCGACGCCGGGCGCTTCACCTATGAGGAGTTCCGGGGGCGGCTGATCGCCCGGATCGGGGAGGACCCCGCGGCGCCGTACTGGGAGTCCTGGCTCGCGGGCCTGGAGGACCTGCTCGTCCCGACGGTGGATGTGGGTGAGGTGGCGGCGCGTGCTGCGGAGCTGCACGACCGCGAGGACCATCACTGACCCATGAGCTGGTTCGTCCGACCCGCCGGAGCCGGGGACACCTACGACTTCGACGGCGCCACGTTCACCGTCAAGGCGACCGGGGAGGACACCGAGGGCCGTGTGTCGGTGATGGAGCAGGCCGCGCCGGTCGGGCTCGTCGTCGCCCCGCACACCCACGACGGCGAGGACGAGATGTTCCACGTGCTCGCGGGCCGGGTCGGCGGCCGGTGCGGGGACGACGAGTTCACCGCACACCCCGGCGGCTTCATCTTCCTGCCGCGCGACGTCGAGCACTCGCTGTGGGTCCTGGGCGACGAGCCGGTGCGGATGCTGACCATCTGCGGCCCGGCGAAGTTCGACCGGCTCGTGCGCGACCAGGGACGCCGTCGCGGGTAGCCGCACGGATGGCCAAGGGCGAGCAGGACTACGAGAGGGACTACACCGACCCCGAGCTGCGTGAGCGCCTCAAGGGGGAGATGAAGCAGACCGTGGAGCAGAAGCTGGAGAAGGTCGCCTGCGACTAGACCCCCGGGTCCTCCGGCCAGGCGTGCTTGGGATAACGGCCGCGCAGCTCGGCGCGGACCTGCGGATAGCCGGTCTCCCAGAACGACGTCAGGTCGGCGGTCACCGCCGCGGGGCGGCCCGCGGGCGAGAGCAGGTGGACGACGACGGGCACGCCGGCCAGCACGGGTGCCCGTTCCCACCCGAAGGCGTGCTGGAGCTTCAGCGCCACCACCGGCGCCGTCGGGTCGGTGTAGTCCACGCGGACCCGGCGCCCGTCCGGTGTGGTGACGTGGGTCGGGGCGAGATCGTCGAGGCGACCGGCCCGTGACCAGGGCACGAGGTGGCGCAGGGCGGGCGCGACCCTGATGCGCGCGAGGTCGGCTCGACGGCGGACCCCGGTGAGGTCGAGCCACGTGTCGGCCCGGGCGAGCAGGGAGGCGTCGTCGACGGCGGGCCACGGGTCGCCGAGAGCGTGGTGGAGGAAGGCGAGCCGCGCCCGCAGGGCGGTGGCCGCGTCGTCCCAGCGCAGCAGGCCGAGGCCCTCGGCGGCGAGGCCCTCGCGGACCGCGGCCGCCACCGCCGCCGGGTCGGGGTCGGCGAGCGGGCGGCGGGTCAGCACGATCGCGCCGAGGCGCTCGCGGCGCTCGGCGACGACGTCGCCGTCCTCCCACGCGACCACCTCGTCGTCGTGCCACCAGGCCGCCGCGGCCTCCCGCGCGACGTCCTCGTCGACCGGGGCCGCCAGCCGCACCCGTGCCACCCGGTCACCCGGCCCCCGCACGGCGTCCGCGACGGCCAGCCACGGCGACCCGCGCAGCGCGGACGACGCGGCGAGCTCGACGCCGGTGCCGCCGGTGGTGAGGTACTCGCGGGAGTCGTCGGAGCGGGCCCGGGCGAGCCGGTCGGGGTAGGCCAAGGCGACGACGTCGCCATGTGAACGAATTCGGTCGCGGGAACGACCGACATCGTTCACCTGGCGCAGCCTGCGTACCTCCGCCCGCCAGCGGGGGTCGTTCGCGGCCCGGGCCGCGCGGAGGCGCTCGTCGAGGTCGTCGGACCCGCCGGGTACCTCCGCGGCGAGCAGCGCCACGACCTCGACCGCGGTGTCGGCGCCCACCGCCTCGGCGCCGTCGAGCAGGGCCCGGCCGAGCCGCGGGTGCACCCCGGTCCCGGCGACGGCCCGCCCGCGGGCGGTGATCACCCCGGCGTCGTCGGTCAGATCCAGCCCGGCCAGCACCGCGCGGGCGGCGTCGAACGCCGTCGTCGGCGGGGCGTCGAGCAGCGCGAGCCCGCCGCCGTCGGGGGTGCCCCAGCGGGCGAGCTGCAGCGCGAAGGCGGTGAGGTCGGCGTGCGCGATCTCGGGGTCGTCGGCGCGGTCGCGGTGGGCGTGCTCGGCCTCCGACCAGCAGCGGTACACCACCCCGGGCGCCTCCCGGCCCGCGCGGCCGGCCCGCTGCGTCGCCGACGACTGCGAGGCGAGCACCGTGACCAGCGCGTCCAGCCCGCGGGCGTGGTCGGTCCAGGGCCGGCGGGACAGACCGGCGTCGACGACGACGCGTACACCGGGCACCGTCAGGCTCGTCTCGGCGATCGCCGTCGCGAGGACCACCCGGCGACGGGTCGAGGAGATCAGGACAGCGTCCTGTCGAACGGCGTCCTGCCCGCCGTGCAGCGTCGCGACCTCCGCCGCCACGCCCGGCAGCCGCCGGGCCACGTCGTCGATCTCGCGCCGGCCGGGCAGGAACACCAGGACGTCGCCGTCGGCCTCGGCCAGGGCGCGGCGCACCACCGCGGCGACGTGGTCGAGGAGCGCCGGCTCCACCCGCATCCCGCGTGGCGGCGGCACCGGGCGCGGCGGCGGTGACCAGCGGACCTCGACGGGGTGCAGCGGGTCGGGCGCGGTGACGACAGGTCCGTCGAGCGCCGCCGACAGCTCGTCGGCCGCCGCGGTGGCCGATGTCGCGAGCAGGCGCAGGTCGGGGCGCAGGGCGCGGGCGTCGACGGCGAAGGCCAGCGCCAGGTCGGTGTCGAGGGCGCGCTCGTGGCACTCGTCGAGGACGACGACGTCGACGCCCGCCAGCTCCGGGTCGTGCTGGAGCCGGGCGACGAGCAGCCCCGTCGTCACCACCTCGACCCGCGTGTGGGGCCCGGTGCGCCGCTCGCCCCGGATCGCGTAGCCGACCCGCTCGCCGACCTCCTCGCCGAGCAGCGACGCCATCCGGGCCGCCGCGGCCCGCACCGCGACCCGGCGCGGCTCGGCCACCAGCACCCGCCCGTCGACCGCGCCGGCCAGCGCGAGCGGCACCAGCGTCGTCTTCCCGGTGCCGGGCGGAGCGACGAGCACGGCCGCCCCTCGCTCGTCCAGCGCCGCGAGCACGTCCGGCAGCGCGGGGCGCACGGGCAGGCCGAGCGCGACCTCGTCGATCACGTGCTCGGTCTACCAGCACGGCGAGGAGACGCTGGTGCACGCGGGCTCGGCGGATTCGGGTGCACCAGCGTCCACTCGGCTGCGACCCGTCAGCTCCCGAGCGCCAGCACGTTGCAGACGTCGCCGCGACCGCCCGACGACGTCAGGCCGCGCTGCGAGCGGATGCGCTCGGCGAGGTGGCGGGCGTCGTCGCCGACCCCGGAGAACCGGCCCGAGCCCCAGGTCCACTGCCAGGGCAGGCCGAGGAAGTACAGGCCGGGCACGGACGTGACGCCGCGGCTGTGGCCGGGGGCGCCGCGCCCAGAGAACACCGGGACGTCGACCCACGAGAAGTTCTGCCGGAACCCGATGCACCAGACCACGGAGGTGATGCCGGTGTCGGCCAGGCGGAGCTCGGTGTGGTCGGACTCCGGCGCCCACACCGGGGTGTAGCGGTCCTCGGCCGGGGCGTCGATCTGCTGGGTCGCGATGTGCTTGTCGATCGTGTCCTTGATCGACTCCGACACCTCGTCGGCGTTGTCGAGGCTCGCGGTCAGGTTCGGCTCGAAGTGCAGGACGCCGTCGCGGTGGTCGGTCATGACGCCGTAGAGCCGCATGCCGTCGCGGGCGTGGGCGCGCAGGTCGATGTCGCGCCCGCCGTCGCGACCGGTGACGTAGTGGTTGGCCTGGGCCCGCACCGCCTCCCGGCGGGGGTGCTCGGTGACCGGCATCTGGTAGTAGCCCAGGTCGTCGAGCCAGTCGGTGACGTCGCGGCCGCGGTAGAACCGGGCCACGCGCGGGGCGTTCCCGACGACGAGGTGGACCCGGCGGCCCTCCAGGTGCAGGTCCTCGGCGATCTGCGCGCCGGACTGCCCGGAGCCGACCACCAGCACCTCGCCGGGCGGCAGCTGCGAGCCGTTCTTGTAGTGCTGCGACTGCACCTGCGCGATCGACGGGGGCAGCGGCTGCGACAGGGGAGGCGTGATCGGCGTGTGGTAGCCGCCGGTGGCGATGACGACCTGGTCGGCGGTGAGCCGGCCGGCCGTCGTCTCCAGGACGTAGGTGCCGTGGTCGTCGCGCGACACCCGGTCCACGCCGACGCCCTCGTGCAGCGGAGGGTCGACGAACGCCCGGTAGGCCTCGAGGTAGTCGATGATCTCCGAGCGGACCATGAAGCCGTGCGGGTCGGTGCCGCCGTAGCCGCCGGGGCCGTAGGGGAAGTCGGGCAGCTTGCACTGCCAGTTCGGGGTGACCAGGCAGAACGTGTCCCACCGGTAGGTCTTCCAGGAGTGCCCGACCTCGTCGCGCTCGAGCACGAGGTGGTCGATCCCCGCCTGCTGCAGGCACCGGCTCATCGAGAGGCCCGCCTGTCCACCGCCCACGACGATCACGGGCCGGTGGGTGCCGTCGAGGTCGGCACGGGTGCCGGCCCCAATGCCGCGCAGGGGGGTGACGGTTGCCGTGGTCATGACCGGTCGTTCCTCTCAGCCGGGAGCGCGGACGCGTCGCTGCGTCCCTCGATTCCACGGATCAGGGTCAGGAGAATTCGTTTCCGAATGGTTGCCGTCGGACTGCGGCGGTGTTGCCGAATGTTTCGAAACACTCCGGAAACGATTCGCGAATTCGGAAACGTGCTCGTAGTCACGTCGACATCGGCGCGTCATCCGTCGTTGTTTGGCTTTCTCACCACGAGGCCGGATCCCCCGACGATCGACGACGCAGCGATGCCGCGTCGTCCGGGAACGCATCCTCCCCCTGTCCCACCAGTATCCCAAGGAGAACTCGACATGACCACGGCCGAACTGTCCGACGTCGAGCAGAAGAGCCTCGAGGAGATCCCGCACCCGTCGCTGCCCGAGGGGTCGAGCATCTACGGCGGCACCAAGGTCTTCCCCGACCTGCAGGCCGAGAACGGCGAGACCTACTTCACCCTCGTGCACGGCATCGCGCACGAGTCCTCGGTCAGCTTCGTCGCGGTCCTGCAGGCCACCCGCGCGCTGCGCAAGGGCTTCGAGACCGCGATCTACTTCTACGGCCCGGGCTCGCTGAACTGCCTGGCCACCCGCGGCTTCCCCACCACGGGCAGCTCGGCGTTCCCCGGCGAGCACAACATCAACGACCAGCTCAAGACCTTCATGGCCGAGGGCGGCAAGGCGTACTGCTGCCGCTTCGGGCTGTCGCTGCACGGTGCCCGCGAGGAGGACCTGATCGAGGGCGTCATCCCGACGCACCCGCTCGACGTCCAGGACGCGCTCATCTACTACGCGCGCAAGGGCGCGATCATCAACTCGACCTACCAGCTGTAGGTGCGCTTCGCGCTCGTGAGCACTTTCCGGGGTCATAACCCCGGAAAGTGCTCACGAGCGGCCCCGCCCGCACCTACCGAGGAGGTCAGCTCGCGTGTCCGCACCCACCGATTCCGGTGTCGTCGTCCGTTCCGAAGTGGCCGTCCGCGGCGTCGCGATCGACCCTCCCACCAGTTCCGATGGTCCGGCTCCGCTCCGCTCCGCGTCCACCACCGTCGACCTGGGTTCGACGATCCCGCTGCGCCGCCCCGGCGGCGCCGGCCCCTCCGACGACGGGCACGTGCTCGTCGACGGCCTCAAGACCACCCTCCCGATCAACCCCGCGAGCCCCTACCGGCTGCGTGACGGCCGGCTCCTGCGCACCGGCCCCGACGGCGGGGTCACCGACCTCGGCGTGGACGTCGACACCGTCGCCCGCCCCGCGTTCTACGACCTGACGACCGCGGACGGCGTGCGCTACGAGCAGATCGCCCGCCTGCACGGAAACGACGTCCTGGCGAGCACCGTCGTGCAGACCTGCGTGCGCTACGGCTCGGACGGTGCAGACGACCAGCGTTGTCGTTTCTGCGCGATCGAGCAGTCGCTGCGCAGCGGCGCCACCACCGCGGTGAAGACGCCGGCGCAGCTCGCCGAGGTCGCAGCAGCCGCGGTCCGGCTCGACGGCGTGCGCCAGATGGTCATGACGACGGGGACCTCGAACGGTCGCGACCGCGGCGCCCGCCACCTGGCGCGCTGCACCGCCGCGGTCCGCGAGGCCGTCCCCGACCTGCCGGTCCAGGTGCAGTGCGAGCCGCCCGCGCCCGGTGATCTGGAAGCCCTGGCCGCCGTCAGGGACGCCGGGGCCGACGCCATCGGCATCCACGTCGAGTCCCTCGACGACGCCGTCCGCGCGCGCTGGATGCCGGGGAAGGCCACCGTGCCGCTGTCGCAGTACTGGGCCGCGTGGCACGAGAGCGTCCGCCTGTTCGGCCGCAACGCCGTCTCCACGTACCTCATCGTCGGCCTCGGCGAGGACCCGGACGACCTCGTCGCCGGTGCCGCGGAGCTGATCGACGCCGGGGTCTATCCCTTCGTCGTCCCGTATCGCCCCATCCCCGGCACGCTCGCGTTCGCCGACGGCGACCCCGCGCCCGACCCGGCACTGCTCGCCGACGTCACCGCCCGGGTCGCGACGAGCCTGCGGGCGGCCGGGATGCGGGGCGCCGACCAGGCCGCCGGCTGTGCGGCCTGCGGGGCCTGCAGCGCGCTGTCCGCGGCGGGGGGCTGAGATGTCGCTGACGGACGAATCCCGCGGCGCCGGCGTCCCGCCCCTGGTCGTGCCCCAGCCCGCCCGCCTGCGCGCCACGCTCGGCGCCGCCGAGGAGATCCTCGGCGGTCTCGCCCGCCGTCCCGCCCCTCGCGACGTCACCATCGGCGAGGCCCCTGCGGCCGACGCGGGCCATCCCGACGTGATCGCCCACCGCGCCCTGCGCCGGGCGGTCTTCGTCGAGGAGCAGGGCCTGTTCGGGGGCTCCCGCAGCGATCTCGACGACACCGATACCGATCCGCGCGCGGTCGTCCTGCTCGCCCGTGACGGCGACGGCACCCCGCTCGGGGGCGTCCGCCTCGGGCCCGCCGGGCCCGGGGAGCCCGACCTCGGCTGGTGGACCGGCAGCCGCCTCGCGGTGAGCGTCGGCGGCCGTCGGCGGGCCGGTGTCCGCATCGGGGCCGCGCTGATCCGCGCCGCCGTCGCCCGCGCCGAGGCCGCCGGGGTGCTGCGCTTCGAGGCCGACGTCCAGGCCGTGAACGGTCCGCTGTTCACCCGGCTCGGGTGGGAGACCGTCCGGGCGGTCACCGTGCCCGGCGCCCCCGACGTGCCCCACCTGCGGATGCGCCGCCCGATGGACCGCATCCAGCGTCTCGTCGAGGCGACCAAGAGCCCGCTGGGGGAGTTGGTCGCGGGACTGGCCCCGCCGGGCTTCGTCGGCGACGACGGCGCCCCGGTGCCCGGCAGCGACGTCGTCGCCGCCTGCGACGCGATCCTGCCGGCGATGGTCGAGCGCGACCCGGAGTGGGCCGGCTGGTGCGGAGTGCTGGTCAACGTCAACGACCTCGCGGCCATGGGCGCGCGGCCGGTGGGTCTGCTCGACGCCGTCGGCGCCCGCGACGCCTCGCTCGCGGCCCGCGTGCTGCACGGGCTGCGGGCCGCCGCGGACGCCTACGGCGTCCCGGTGCTCGGCGGCCACACCACCGTCGATGTCCCCGCCTCGCTCGCGGTCACCGCGCTCGGCAGCACGCCGACCCCGGTGCCCGCCGGCGGCGGACGGGTCGGGCACCAGGTCGGGATCACCGCGGACCTCGACGGCGCGTGGCGCCCCGGCTACACCGGCCGGCAGTTCGACACCACGTCCCGACGCCGGGCCGGCGACCTCCGCACGATGGTCAACGCCATCGGTCCCGACGCCGCGCACCGCCCGGCCGCCGCCAAGGACGTCTCGATGGCTGGCCTCGTCGGGACCCTCGGGATGCTCGCCGAGGCGAGCGGGACCGGCGCCGTCCTCGACGTCGCGGCCGTGCCCCGCCCGGCCGGAGTGGGCGTGGCCGACTGGTTCACCTGCTTCCCCGGGTTCGCCCTGCTCACCACCGACGAGCCCGGGGCCCCGCTGCCCGACGCCGGCCCCGCCACCGGGGCGGCGTGCGGCGAGCTCACCGACACCGCCGGCGTGACCCTGCGCTGGCCCGACGGGGAGACGACGACCGCCGTCGCCGGCCCCGTGACCGGGCTCGGCCCGGCCACCGCACCCGGGAGGATGCCCTCATGACCGTCACCTTCGCCGCTGCCGCCGAGGGCTTCGTCCGCGACCTGGACGAGGACTTCCGGCGCATCGAGAAGCTCGTGGGCCGGGCCCGCGAGGCGGGCGCGCAGCTGCTCGCGCTCCCGGAGGCCGCGCTCGGGGGCTACCTGTCGTCGCTGCACGGGGACCACGAGGACGAGCCGCCGCAGCTCGACGGCGACGGCCCCGAGATCCAGCGGCTGATCGGCCTCGCCGGGGACATGGTCATCACCGCCGGGTACTGCGAGCGCGGCGACGACGCCTCGGACGGGCTGCCCTACAACAGCTGCCTCGCGGTGACCGGCGACGGCGTCCTCGGGCGGCACCGCAAGGTGCACCAGCCGCTCAACGAGAACAACTCCTACGCCGCGGGCGACCGGTTCGCCGCGTTCGACTCCCCGGTCGGGCGGATGGGCATGATGATCTGTTACGACAAGGCCTTCCCGGAGGCCGCCCGCGCGCTCGCCGTCGACGGCGCGCGGGTCGTCGTGTGCATGTCGGCATGGCCGGCGTCGCGGACCAACCAGGCGCCGGTGCTCGCCGACGACCGCTGGACCCGCCGCTTCGACCTGTTCGACCGCGCCCGCGCGCTGGAGAACCAGATCGTCTGGGTCTCGGCCAACCAGGCCGGGGAATACGGCAGCATGCGTCTCGTGGCCAGCGCGAAGATCGTGGACCCGGGTGGCGAGGTGCTCGCCACCACCGGCACCGAGGCCGGGCTCGCCGTCGCCTCGATCGACGTGGACGAGTCGGTCGAGAGCGCCCGACGGTTCATGGGGCACCTGCGGGACATGCGTCGCGGAAGCTACTCACCGGTGCCCGCGTCCGCCTGAGGAGGGTCGTGCTCCGCATCGCCGCGGCCGCGGCCCACTTCACCCGCGACCTCGACTTCGACCTCGAGCGCATCGGCGTGATCATCGCCCACGCGCGCGACGCCGGCGTCGGGCTGCTCGCCCTGCCCGACGGCGCCCTCGGCGGCTACATCACCGACCTGCGCCCGCGCGACGACGAGACGCCGGACCTGCCGCCGGCGCTCGAGCCCAACGGCGACGAGGTGCGGTCGGTGATCGACCTGGCAGGCGAGATGGTCGTCTGCCTCGGGTACTGCGAGAAGGGGCCGAACGGCGAGCTCTACAACGCCGGGGTCGCGCTCTGCGGCGACGGCATCCTGGGCCGCCACCGCAAGGTGCACCACCCGGCGGGCGTCGCGAAGGTGTTCACGCCGGGCTGCGGGTTCCACGCGTTCGACACCCCGGTGGGCCGCCTGGGGATGCTCATCGACCACGACAAGACCTTCCCGGAGGCGGCCCGGTCGCTGGCGATGGACGGCGCCGAGATCCTCGCGTGCCTGTCGGCCTGGCCGACGTCGCTGACCAATCGCGCCCCGCGCATGGCCCAGGACCGCCAGGCCCGGCTGTTCGACCTCTACGACCAGGCGCGCGCGGCCGAGAACCAGGTACTGCTGCTCTCGGCGAACCAGAGCGGGCGCTCCGGGGCGCTGCACTTCCTCGGGCGGGCGAAGGTCGTCGGCCCCGGCGGGGAGATCCTCGCGCGCACCTGGTCGAAGGGCGGGCTCGCCGTGGCCGAGGTCGACCCGTCGGCGATGGTCGACGCCGCCCGCGCGGTGCTCCACCACCTCGACGAGCGCCGCCCGTCCGCGTACCGCTGCTGAGCCGCGCGTGCGCATCCGCCTGTCGACCTACTCGACGAAGCCGCGCGGCGGCGTCGTCCACACCCTCGCGGTCGGCGAGGCGCTGGCCCGGGCGGGTCACGACGTCGAGGTGTGGGCGCTCGCGCGCGGCGGGGACGTGGCGTTCTTCCGCGACGTCGGGGTGCCGATCCACCTGGTGCCGGTGCCCGAGATCGAGGGGGAGTCGGTCGGCGACCGCATCCTGCGCTCGATCTCGCTGTTGGCCGACGCGCTCGCCGGGGCGGAGCCGGTCGACGTGCGGCACGCCCAGGACTGCCTGACCGCGAACGCGGAGGGCGCCGCGCTGGGCTACGGCGACCTGGTCCGCACCGTGCACCACCTCGACGAGTTCACGACGCCGTCGCTGGTCGCCTGTCACGAGCGGGCGCTGGTCGAGCCGGCGGCGCTGCTGTGCGTCTCGGACGCCGTCGCCGCGGAGGTGGCGGCCGGGTGGGGACGCACCGCACCCGTCGTCGGTAACGGGGTGGACGCGGCGCGGTTCGCGGCGGCCGCGTCCTCGGGGGCGGGGGAGCCGTGGCGGGCGCGGTTCGGGCGCTACGTGCTCGCGGTCGGCGGGATCGAGCCGCGCAAGGGCACGCGGGATCTGGTGGGGGCGATGGCGGCGCTGGCTCGTCGCGGGGTCGGCGACGTGCCGCTGGTCGTCGCGGGCGGGGACACCCTCTTCGACTACCGGCCCTACCGCGAGGAGGTCTTCGCGCTCGCGGCCTCGCTCGGGGTGGAGCCGGTGGTGCTGGGGCCGGTCGACGATCCGGAGCTGCCGGGTCTGGTGGCCGGCGCGGCGGCGTTCGCGTTCCCGTCGACGAAGGAGGGGTTCGGCCTCGCGGCGATGGAGGCCCTCGCGGCCGGGGTGCCGGTCGTGGCCCGGGAACTGCCGGTGCTGCGCGAGATCTTCGCCGGGGCGGTGCGGTTCGCCGGTGACGGTCCGGGGTTCGCCGAGGCGTTCGCGGACGAGCTGGCGGGTGTGCTCGCCGGCGGTGACGCGAGCGGCCCGGCCCGTGCCGCCGTCGGTCGGGCGCTCGCGGCGTCGCACTCGTGGGACGCGGTGGCGGCTGCTCATCTGTCGGCGTACTCGGCCGCCGTCCCTGGATGCCAGCAACGGCACGTTCCTGGCGTCTGATGCGAGGACGGCGCCGCTCACTCGTCGGCCGGCATCGCCCGGGGGATGCCAGCAACGGCACGTTCCTGGCATCCGACTCCACGACGGCGCCGTTCACCCAACGGGGCGGACAGCTCCGGTGACGCTGCCTCCCCGCGTCGCTGCTCCCGGCGGGCGGCGCTCCGGCTGCTGGACGCCGCGCTGGCCGAGGCGGCGGGCCCGGTGTGACGGGCGACCGCATCGCGCGCCACGGATGAGCGCATCTGGTTACGTGGCGCAACGATGAGCACCCAGGCGCAGGCCGCCCCCACCCACCTCGGACGCCCCACCGTCGTGCTCCTCGCGGTGGTCTGTGGGGCCGCCGTCGCCAACATCTACTACGCCCAGCCCCTGCTGCCGGTGGTGGCGCAGGCGTTCTCGGTCGGCGAGGGCCAGGCGGGCCTGCTCGTCACCGCCTCGCAGATCGGCTACGCGCTCGCGCTGGCGTTCCTCGTGCCGGTCGGCGACGTCCTCGAGCGGCGCCGCCTGGTCAGCGTGCTGCTGCTGGTGACCGGGGTGCTGCTGGTCGGGGCGGCGGCCGCGCCGACGCTCGGGGTGCTCCTCGCGGCCGTGGCGATCGTGGCCGTGACCTCCGCTGTCGCGCAGATCGTGGTGCCGATGGCCGCGTCGCTGGCCTCCGACGAGCGCCGCGGCTCCGTCGTCGGGACGGTGATGAGCGGGCTGCTCGTCGGGATCCTGCTGGCCCGCACGGTGGCGGGGCTGGTCGCCGAGATCGGCGGCTGGCGGCTGGTGTTCGTGCTCGCGGCCGTGGTGATGGTGGTGCTGGCCGGGCTGGTGCGCCTGGCCCTGCCGCGGGTGCCGACGTCGTCGGACGAGTCCTACCCGGGCCTGCTGCGTTCCGTGGGCACGATCGTGCGCCACGACGCGCTCATCCGGCGGCGGATGGTGCTCGGTGGCGTCGGGTTCGGGTGCTTCACGATCCTCTGGACGGCGCTCTCGTTCCTGCTCGCCGCGCCGCCGTACTCCTACGGGTCCGGGGTGATCGGGCTGTTCGGGCTCGCGGGGCTCGCGGGGGCGATCACGGCGGTCTACGCGGGCCGGTTCGCCGACCAGGGGCATGGTCGGCGGGTGGTGACGATCGGGCTCGTTTTGCTGCTGGCCAGTTGGGGTCTGCTGGCGCTGGGCGGGTCGTCGCTGGTGGCGCTGCTCGCCGGCATCGTCGTGCTCGACCTCGCCCAGCAGCTGCTCCAGATCTCCCACCAGCACGCGATCTACTCCCGGCGCCCGTCCGCGCGCAGCCGCGTGACCAGCGCGTACCTGGTGTCGGCGTTCATCGGCGGCGCGATCGCCTCCGCGCTGACGTCGGGGCTGTACGCGGTCGTGGGGTGGCCCGGGGTGTGCGCGCTCGGGGCGGTCGTGGCGCTGGTCGGGATCGCGACCTGGGCGCTGGAGCTGTGGCGGCCGTCGCCGGCGGAGCCGGTGTAGGTGCGCTGCGCGCAGGTGGGCAGTAGTCCGTGTCACGGGGCGGATTACTGCTCACGGGACCGCAGGCCACCTAGCGATCCTTGGTCGCTAGGACTTTGGCAGTTGGGCAGAGTTCGGCACAGGTCTACGGTTGTCGCTGCCCGCTCCAGCTACTGCAGACATGGGTCTGACCAGCCACTTTGAGTGGCACGGCCGGCCACCCTGGTGGC
>NZ_DASXJD010000208.1:0-32050 GCF_036497585.1 Actinomycetospora sp.
ACCGCGAGCGAGCGCAACGCCGCCGCCGAGAACGGCTTCCCCGACCGAGAGCGGATGCCGCGCTCCTCGAAATCCCGCGCGATACCGCGCAGCGAGTGCCCTGCGCCCAGCCGCTCGAACAGCTCCCGCACGACCGGCGCCTCGTCGGGGTGGGGTTCCTGCCCCACCAAGCGCCCGGTGCGCGGGTCATACATCCGCCGGTACCCGTAGGAGACGCGCCCATGCGGCTTGCCGTCGGCCGCATTCGCCGCGTTCGCACGCTTCATCCGCTCGGAGGTCTTCGACGACTCGTACTCGGAGTCCACGGCGTCCTCCAGTAGCGAACGTCGGTCACGCCCGTTGCCGGGGTCGTAGGTGCGCCCGTGCGTGGTCACGTAGATCAGCACGCCGCGCTCGGCGCAGACGTCGATCAGATCGACCCACTCTCCCACCCGCCGCGAGCCGCGCGAGGACTCCCAGATCACCAGGACACCGGCGCCGAACCGCCCGGTGTCGAGGTCGGCCATGAGCTCCGCGAACCCGTCCCGGGGCTTCCGGCTGTACCGGGAGGCACTGACCGAGTTGTCGCGGTATGCCTCGCCGAGCCTCCAGCCCTGCTGCTCCGCGGCGCCGGCGTTGTCCCCGTGCTGCTCATCCAGCGACCTGGCCCGGCCGGACCTGTCGAGCGACACCCTCAAGTACTCGCGGGCCAGGGTCGCTGCAGGAGCAGGCGCTGTGACCTGCATCAATGACACACGGGGAACGGTACCACTAGCGTCAGATCGAGTTCTCGAGGCAGGTCTCCCCGCCGTCGACCCAGTGGTGCACGTGATGGGCGTGGCAGCGTTCCGGGCGACGGGTGCAGCCCGAGAACGCGCACCCCTGGTCGCGCACCACCAGCGCACGGCGCATCCCCTCGGGCACCGCGTAGGACAACCGGCCCACATCCAACGGTTCCGAGCGCGACCCCAGCACCAGCGGCACGATCCCGGCGTCGCAGGCCAACCGCCGCGCCTCGGCCGGGTTGATCGCCTCGTCAGGGCCGACCAGTCCGTGACCGATCCCGTCCCGCAACCACAAGTACGGCATCGTCACCATCACAAGCGCCCGCCCCGGCGCCCGGGGCCCCGCCAACGCCGGCGGGATCCGCCCACCGCCGCTCGGCTCGCCCTCACCCCGGGACTCGTCGCCGAGCTCGGGGACGGTGTCCTCGTGACCAGGATCGTCGTCGAGCAGGGTCTGTTCGTGGCGTTCCTCGCGGGCGACGTCGTCGGGATGGCGCTGCTCGCGGCGCAGGTGGCGTGGGTCGCCCTGGCCGCGCTCGGGCGGGGAGGTGGTCTCGGCCGGGTGGGCCCGGTCCTCCGGCGCGACGTCCGCCCCGATCCCACCTGGCGCCAGCGCCAACCCGCACAGCTCCAGCAGCGTCGCCGCGTACCTGGCTTCCAGCGAGCGATCGTCCTCGGCGCCCGCCCGGCCCGAGAGCGCATCGAACGCGGCCAGGATCAGCTGGCAGTCTGCCCGGCCCCGGAATCGGCCCTTGAGCACCAGCGACCCGTCGCGGCGCCGCCCCATCCGTAGCTCGTCGCCTGACTCGGCGTCATCCTCGGGAGCGACCCCGTCGGGGTCCAGCGCGGAGATCAGCTGCGCGGCCGCCCGCGCGAGCCCCCGCGGCGCCAACGTCCGGGCCTTCTCGGCGAGGAACTGCTCGGCCTCGCCCAGCGCCGCCGGGTCGATCCCGTCGACCCGCTCCAGGTAGCGCACGGCCTCGTCGATCACGCGCACGTGGCCGCGGTCCAGCACCCCCTGCGCGGACACCGGCGCGGTCGCGGCCAACCGCGGCTCCACCGTCGACCCGCTCGGCGAGACCTGCACGCACAGCGCCCGCGCCTGCCGCACCAGCCGGCGCGCCTCCCCCAGATCGACCCGCCACAGGTCCTGCACCAACCGCTCGGTGGACTTGTAGCCCGTGACCTCGGCGGCCGCCGTCGCCTCCAGGCGGGCGACCTCCCGCAGCACCGCGTGCTCGGCCCGGCGGGCAGCGACCATGACCTCCTGGGCATGGCGCATCACCGCCTCGTCGACCACCGGCCTGCTCATGGTGACGACCGTAGACGCACCCCCCGACAATGACGTCTGAGCAGGAGGAACCCGACCGCTCTCCCACCGCCGGCATGCTCGGCGGACGCAGCGGTAACCCTCCGGGCAGCATCGTCGAGGAGGTCGAGCGATGGGGACGACATCGGAGCTGGAGCGCACGGCACGCGAGATGCTCGCCGACGGGCGAGGGCTCCTGGCCGCCGACGAGAGCACGGGCACGATCACCAAGCGGTTCGACGCACATGGCATCGAGTCCACCGAGGAGAACCGGCGCCGCTACCGGGAGCTGCTGTTCACCACCGGGGGCATCGAGCACGACCTCGGCGGGATCATCCTCTACGACGAGACCGTGCGGCAGTCGACCTCCGAGGGCACACCCATGGTCAGCCTGCTCGGGCAGCGCGGGATCGTACCCGGGATCAAGGTCGACAAGGGCGCGAAGGACCTGGCCGGGTTCCCCGGAGAGAAGGTCACCGAGGGTCTCGACGGGCTGCGGGAGCGCTTCGGGGAGTACCGCGAGCTCGGGCTGCGCTTCGCGAAGTGGCGCACGGTGACCGACGTCGACGACGAGCGCCCGACGCCGACCGGCATCCACGTCAACGCCCACGTCCAGGCCCGCTACGCCGCGCTGGCCCAGGAAGCCGGGCTGGTGCCGATCGTCGAGCCCGAATCGATCATGGATGGTGACCACGGCATCGACCGGTCGGCCGAGGTCACCGAGGCCGTGCTGCAGGCGGTGTTCGACCAGCTGCTTCGCCAGCGCGTCGCCCTCGAGGGCGTGGTGCTCAAGACCAACATGGTCGTCTCGGGCTATGCGGGCAGCGACCAGGCCGGACCCGACGAGGTCGCCGAACGCACCCTGCAGGTACTGCACCGGGTCGTGCCGCCTGCCGTCCCCGGAATCGTCTTCCTCTCCGGTGGGCAGGACGACGCACAGGCCACCGCCAATCTCGACGCCATCCAGCGGGCCGGCGCCCAGCCCTGGATCGTGAGCTTCTCCTACGCCCGGGCCCTCCAGGGTCAGGCGATGGCGACCTGGGGTGGGAACGAGGACGACGTCGAGGCCGCCCAGCGCGTCTTCCGCCACCGCACCCGCATGACCGGGCTGGCCAACCGCGGGCAGTGGACCCCTGAGGCCGAGCAGGAGCACACCGCCGGCGTCTGAGGTGACCATGGTGAGGCACCACGTCTGATTCGCGAGCCGACGAGCACGCTGACCAGCGGCAATGGTTCGACGAAGCCCTGTGGATCTCGTCCGGACAGGTCTAGGGTGGGCGACGTGGGGAGCCATGGGGCCCGTTTCAGGTCGAGGCTGTACCGGCATCGCCGGCGGAATCACGGGCTCCCTCTGATCGCCGGACTGGCGATCCTGACGTGGCTGGTGGCGGCGTTCTTCGCCCCGGCTCCGTCGGCGCCGGGCAGCGCCACCGGTCCCACCGCGACGGCGACCGGGGGCGCCGTCGCGGCGGTTGCGGACAGCACGCCCGTCCCGACGTCGACGACGCCGGACCCGCCGGCACCACCGCAGTACCCGTGGCACACGAGCATCGCGTCCACGTCCTTCTGGGTCGGGCAGGTGATCAACGGCGCGTCGGACGGCAGCCAGGTCTTCTCGACCTACGACCCCCAGTGGGAGACCAACTACGGCGGCTGCGACGGAGTGGTCACCGGGGGACGCTGTCAGGCCGAGCCGCGCACCGCGGCCAACGGGTTCTTCCCCACCGCGATGACCCCGCAGCAGAACCCGTTCTATCTGGACCTCCCCTTCGACGACGTCCACAACAAGACCGCCCGCGCCGAGCGGGAGAGGGTGATCCCCTGGGCACACGACCCGCGCTACGCCGACCAGCTCGCCGACGGCAGCCTCATGAAGAACCACTGGGTCGAGCTCAGCAAGGACGGCCACACCTGCTTCGGGCAGATCGAGGACGCCGGACCCACCGTCTACAGCGACGCGCACTACGTCTTCGGCACCCACGATGAGCGACCCGCCAACAAGAAGATCAACAACGCGGGCCTCGACGTCTCTCCGGCGCTCAACGCCTGCCTGGCGTTCACCCACGGCTACAACAGCGACGAGGACCGGGTGAACTGGCGATTCGTCGACGAAACCACGGTTCCCCCCGGCCCGTGGACCCGGATCGTGACCACCAACCCGGCCGTCAGGTCCGCGAGCACGGGGTAGGTGACCTGACCCCGCCCGCGTGCTCGGCCCCGGGCGCACGACGGTGCGGCGCCCTGCTCCTGACCCCGAGGGCCGGGCCCACGCGCCGACGTGTCGCCGGCTTCAGAACACCCCGGTTCCGCCGGGTCGGGGTTGTCGTTGCGGGTCGAGCCAGGCCGGTGGCGTGAACCACGGCCGGCCGTCGATCATCACCACGTCCCACCCAAGGACAACCGGCCCACATCCAACGGTTCCGAGCGCGACCCCAGCACCAGCGGCACGATCCCGGCGTCGCAGGCCTCACAAGCGCCCGCCCCGGCGCCCGGGGCCCCGCCAACGCCGGCGGGATCCGCCCGCCGCCGCTCGGCTCGCCCTCACCGGGCGGCGCGCCTCACGATGCCGTCGGTGGAGGAGCGTCCCCGAGCCACCGCAGCTCCCCCTCGACGGCGGCGATGGCGTCAGCGAAGCGGATCGGCGGGGTGTCCCGCGGGAACGCGTCGAGCACCCTCGCGCGCAACCCCTGCAGTGCGGGCGGGAACGTGTCGCCCCGGTGCTCCACGAGGTGCACGGCGATCACCGCCAGGAGCGCGAGCAGCACGTCCAGGGCGTTCCCGGCGTCGACGGCGCGCCGCCAGGCGAGGACGTCGGGCGTGCTGGTGTCGGTCTGCCCGCTGCGCCCGAGCCCGATCAGCGACGGCTGTGCGGCCGCGCGCGCCTCCTCGGCCCACCCGGAGGCGCTCATCGAGAACGAGCCGATCAGGGGCTCGCGCTCGTGGACGGCAATGCCGTCGGGCTCCTCGACGAGCCGGTTGATCTGCGCGTTGAGGAGCTGGGCCAGGTCGGCCCAGGCGTGGGTCACCGCGTCGATCGTCGGGGCGACCAGCGGATTGTGGTACCCACCGTTGGACAGCACCGCTCCCAGCGGCGGGCGCAGCTCGGGACCGACGTAGACCGGGTTGTTGGACGCCGCCGCCAGCGCGATCGTCGCGGCTTCCCGAGCGTGGCTCAGGGTGCGGCGCAGCCCCCCGAGCACGCGCGGCCCGCCCCGGAACGACACCTGGGCCTGATACGCCCGACGCGGCCGGTCGCCGCCGTCGAGCAGCTCACGGAACCGGGCCAGGACGTCGCGCTGGTACGGATCACCCCAGAGCCGACCGAGCTCGGCGTCGAGGTGCATGTCCGGGAGCCGGGCCGCCACCGCGGCGAGAGCCAGCACCATCTCGAGGCGGGGCGTCCGGTCCTCGGCCAGCAACACCACGTCCGCGAGCACCGCCGCGGCGACCGGGGAGCCGTTGACCAGGGCCATCCCCTCTCCCACCTCGAGGGTGCCCTCGAAGGTCGGGCGGAACAGCTCGCCCAGGACGATGATGTCGCCGGGCTCGCCGTTCCCGGCCTCGGGAACCGTGGGCAGCGGGCCGTCCAGGAGCTCGGTGAGACGTTCGACCGTCGAGCGACGGAGCGCCGCCGTGCCGTGGAGCACGTCGCTGAGGCGCGCCAGCACGGCGCCGCGCGCGACCCGTTCGGGCAGTCCCGGGCCCATCGCGGGCGGCGTCGTCGGCAGCCGTCGCCCGAAGTCGCGGCGCTCGGCGTCGGTGAGCACGATCCCGGCCGCGGACCCTTGCCGGGTGGTGATCCCGTACAGGTGCCGGCCGGTGTTGGCCTCGACGAACGTCTCGAACTCACCGCGACGCCGCTCGACCGCGTCGAGCGCCGCCGCGCTGAGCCGGGCCCTCTCGCCGTCCCAGGCCACCCGGCGCACCGCGTCCAGGTCCACGTCACCGGCAGTGCTCACGAGGTAGGTCACGACGTCATCGTGCCGACTGCAATGCCTCTACTGTCCGATCTCGATGCCGCGTGCGGCCACCACGACCGGCCACACCGCCTGGGCCAGGATCACCACCCGCTCGGAGATGCCGTACCACGTGCCGTCGGTGACGAGCTGCGCCGTGAACCAGGCCATCAGCACGAGGAGCACCCCGGTGGCGATGACGGACGCCCACCGCAGCCGGCGGTCCACCCGCGGGGAGAACGCGAGCGCCAATGGCCAGGCCGTCAAGGCGGCCCACGCGAGGCCGGCCGCGACCATGTGCACCGCGGAGTAGCCGCCGACCGGCTGGGGGTCGAGGGCCGCCACCAGGAGGAACACTCCGCCGGCGGTCAGTAGCTGCCAGGCTGCCCGGGGCGCCCGCCGTCGGAGCCCGAGCGCGATCAGGACCACGAGGACGCCGGCCGTGCCGAGCGCGGACACCATGATCCAGCGGCTGCTCGCGCCCTGTCCCGAGAGCGCGCTCAGCGAACGGTTCCACGGGTCGGGGCCGGGGTGGGCGGCCTGGGCCGCGACGAAGCCGACGACGAGCACCACCGGGGCGACCACGGCGAGGGCGAGCGTCGCGAACCGGACGCGCAGGTGCCGGCCCGACCACGACGCCAGCGCGACCCGGATCGGCCAGACCGTCTCGGCGAGGAGGAGCACGCGCTCGGCCACGCCGAGCCAGGTTCCGTGGGTCCAGGCCTGGGCACACAGCCAGCCGAGCGCCACGAGCAACACGCCCGTCGCGACCGCGGAGCCCCGCCGGAGTCCCGGCTCGAGGCGCCGGTCCGCGGCCAGGGCCACGGGCCACACGACGAAAGCCACCGCGCCCGTGACCGTGCCCGCCATGTGGATCGTCGAGCTGCCGTGCACCGGTTGGGCGGCCAGCGCGGCGACGATCACGGCCACCGCGCCGACGCCGAGGACCAGCCGCGCGGTCCGCGGCACCTCCCGCAACCCGGCCGCGACGACCACGTACATCACGCCCATCGCCGCGAGGACCGCCGCCATGATCCACCGGTCGGTGGCACCCCGCCCCGCCAGCGTGCTGACCGTCTGCCCGACCGGGTCGTACGACCCTCAGCGGCTGGGCGGCCTCGGCCATCAGGCCCCCGAGGACGAGGACGACGGGAGCCAGGACGGCCACGCCGGCCACCGCCGGTCCCCGCGCGCGGCCGACGAGGTCGCGTGGAGACACGGCGCGTGCCGCATCGTCGACACGGTCACGCGCCGCCGTCGCCACGGATCATCCCCTCCCCCAGTGATCGGGGCGACGTCTACCCGACGACGGGGGCGATGCACACCGCAGCGCTCAATCCAGGAGCCCACGCACGGCGAGCGCGTCCGGACACGCCAGCGCCGCGGACGCCTGGTCGCGCGCCCGACCCAGGTCGACCTCCCGGACAGACTCCTTCACCGAGGCCACGGCGCCCGGCGCGACGCTGAGCTCGCGGACGCCGAGCCCGATCAGCAGCTCGGCGGCCTGCGCGTCGCCGGCCACCTCACCGCAGACGGCGACGAGGACGTCGTGGTCGGCGCGGGCGGCACCGTCGGCGGTCGCCGCGACGAGCGCGAGGACCCCCGGATCCAGGGGGTCGGCGAGCGCGGCGAGCTCGTCGTTGCCGCGCTCGGCGGCCAGGGCGTACTGCGTGAGGTCGTTGGTCCCGATCGAGAGGAAGTCGACCAGCGGGGCGAACGACGCGGACTTGAGCGCGGCCGCCGGGATCTCGACCATGATCCCGACCCGCAGGTCAGGTCGTCCCCGCCCGACGGTATCGACGGCGTCGTCGAGGGCGCGGCGGGCCGCGACCAGTTCGTCGACCGTGGCCACCATCGGGAACATGACGTCGACCGGGTGGTCGTGCGCGACCCGCACGATCGCCTGGAGCTGGTCCGCGAGCAGCCGGGGCCTCGCGAGGGCCAGCCGCAGACCGCGAACCCCCAGGAAGGGGTTGGCCTCCCGCGGCATCGCCAGGTACTCCAGAGGCTTGTCGCCGCCGACGTCGAGGGTGCGCAGCGTGACGCGCCGTCCGTCCATGGCCTCGGCGATGGCCCGGTAGGCCGCCTCCTGCTCGTCGACGTCGGGGGCGGCGTGCCGGTCGAGGAAGCAGAACTCGGTGCGCACCAGACCGGCAAGGTCGGCGCCGATGGCGGCCCGGGCGTCGTCGGCCGAGCCGACGTTGGCACCGACGAGCACGGTCGTCCCGTCCCGGGTCACCGCGGGCTGGTGGGCGTGCTGCAGCGCGCCGTCGAGGCGCCGCCGACGCGCCGCGGCGCGGTCGCGGAACGCGCTGAGGGTCGCCGGGTCGGGGTCGACGACGACCTCGCCGGTGGTCCCGTCGACGGCGAGCAGCGCGGCCTCCCCCGCGCGGGTCGCCAGCGCGGCGCCGACCCCGACGACGGCGGGCACCCCCCGCGCCCGCAGCAGGATCGCGGCGTGCGCGGTGGGGCTGCCCCCGGCGAGCACCACGGCCGGAGTGTGGGCCGGGTCGAGCCCCGCGGCGTCGGCGGGCGTCAGATCGTCGGCGACGACGATGCCGTCGGCCTCGCCACCGCGCTCCACGACGCCGCCGAGGGCGCGCAGCACCTGGTCGCGCACGTCCCGCACGTCGCGGGCCCGGGCCCGCATGTACTCGTCGGCGGCGGCCGCGAGCGCCCCCTCGACCTCGGTCAGGACGTCGGCCCACGCCCGCGCGGCGTCCGCGCCGGCGTCGACGCGGGCACGGGTGTCCGCGAGCACGTCCGGGTCGTCGAGCAGCAGCAGCTGCGCATCGAAGATCGCCGCGTCGGAGTCGCCGATCTCGCGGGCGGCCTGGTCGCGGACGTCCCGGAGGTGGTCGCGCACCCCGGACCGGGCGTCGTCCAGGCGGCTGCGCTGCTCGGATGGGGTGCCGGGCTGGGCCTCCGGCACGCTCACCGCCGCCGCGGTCACGGGCCGGACCGGGCCGATCCCGATCCCGGGTGAGGCCGGGATCGGCTGCCCGTGCGCCGGGGCGACCGGCGGTGGCGGCGCCGTCGGAGCGTCGAGCTCACCGAAGCCGGTCTCGGCGAGCTCGAGCAGGCGGCGGACGGCGTCGGCGGCGTCGGCACCCCAGGCGTGGACAGCGACGTCGTGCCCCTGGAGGGCGCCGAGGGTCGCGACCTTCGACAGGCTGGCACCCGAGACCTCCGGACCGTCGAGGGTGAGGTTCCGCAGCCGCACGTCCGCGTCGAGCCCGCGCAACGCCTGGACCAGCAGGGCGGCGGGCCGCGCGTGCAGCCCGTGCGCCGGCCGCACCGTGAACACTCCCTCCTGCTCGCCCTGCTCCGCGCCCGACCGGTCCGGAGCCGGCTCCGGACCGTCCTGGCCCGGCTCCTGGCCCAGGTGAACCGCCTTCGCGTCCAGAGCGTCGGCGGCCTCGGCGGCGACGTCGGCGGCGGAGGCTCCGCCGGCGGCGCCGACCGCCGCGACGACGAGCCCCTCGACCAACGGCGCGGCGCAGAGCACCGCGCGCTCGCGGACGTCGTCGTCGACCAGCTCGAGGGCGAGCTCGGCGGACAGCACCGCACTGCCCATGTCCATCAGCACGACCACGCCGTCGCCGTCGTCGGCGCGGGTCATGGCCTCGCTGATCGCCACGGCGTCGGTGCCGAACCCGCCGTCGTCGAGCCCGGCGGCGACCTCGATCGGGGCGTCGTCGCCGGTCAGCATCTCCGCGGCCAGCGCCCTCGCCGCCTCGCCGAGGGCCCGGCTGTGGGAGACCACGACGAGCCCGACGGTCACGTCGGGTCGTCCTGCTCCGCGAGGGCGGTCGCCGCGGCGGCGACGAGCAGGGCGGTCGACGTGGCGCCCGGGTCCTGGTGGCCCGCGCTGCGCTCGCCGAGATAGCTCGCCCGCCCCTTGCGGGCGATCATCGGAGTGGTGGCGTCGCGCCCCTCGTCGCCGGCGGCCGACGCGGCCCGCAACGCCGGGGCCAGGCCCTGCCCGGCGGCCAGGGCGGCGTCGAGCGCGTCCAGGGCCGGGACGAGGGCGTCGACCATCGTCTTGTCGCCGAGCTCGGCCTTGCCGCGCGCGACGACGCCGTCGAGGCCCGCCCGCAGGGCCTTGGCGAACGTCTCGGACTCGAGCGCGGTCGCGCCGCCGGTGGCCGGCGCCATCCGCAGGAACAACGTGCCGTAGAGCGGACCGCTCGCGCCGCCGACCGAGCGGATCAGCACCATGCCGGTCTGCTTGAGCAGCCCCGCCGGGTCGTCGGGGGGCGTGGTGGGCAGCGCCTCGACCACCGCGGTCATGCCGCGGTGCATGTTCGCGCCGTGGTCCGCGTCGCCGATCGCGGCGTCGAGGGCGGTCAGGTGGTCCCGCTGGTCGGCCACGGACGCGGCGAACGTCCGCAACCAGCGCGCGAGGGCAGGGGCGTCGATGGCGTCGAGGGCCGCCATCACATCCCCCAGCGCAGCCCGAGGGCGGCGACCGGGGCGTCCCAGAGCCGCAGCATCTCGTCGTCGAAGCGGGTCAGGGTCACCGAGCAGCCGGCCATGTCCAGGCTCGTGACGTAGGGCCCGACCAGGGAGCGGACCGGTACCACGCCGGCCTGGTCGAGGAGGGCCGCGACCTCGGCGTACATCAGGTGCAGCTCGAGCATCGGGGTGGCGCCCATGCCGTTGACGAACACGAGCACGCCCTCGCCGGTGGTGAAGTCCAGGTCCGCCAGGACGGGTTCGACGAGCATCCCGGCGATCTCCTTGGCCGAGGCGAGCGGGACGCGACGACGGCCGGGCTCACCGTGGATGCCGATCCCGATCTCGATCTCGTCCTCGGGCAGGTCGAAGGTGGGGCTGCCCTTCGCCGGCACCGTGCAGGAGGTCAGCGCCATCCCCATGCTGCGGGTGTTGTCGTTGACCCGGCGCGCGAGGTCGGCCAGCTCGGGCAGGCTGCGGCCCTGCTCGGCGGCCGCCCCGGTGATCTTCTCGACGGGCACCGCCGCCCCGGTCCCGCGCCGGCCCGCGGTGAACAGACTGTCCTGCACGGCCACGTCGTCGTTGATGACGACCGCCCGCACCTCGGTGTCGGTCTCCGCGCCGGCGAGCTCGGCGGCCATGTCGAAGTTCATGACGTCGCCGGTGTAGTTCCACACCAGGTGCAACACCCCGGCGCCGCCGTCGATGTTCTTGGTGGCCTCCGACATCTGGTCCGGGACCGGGGAGGTGAACACCTCCCCCGCGCAGACCGCGTCGAGCATCCCGGGCCCGATGAACCCGGCGTGCGCGGGCTCGTGCCCGGAGCCCCCGCCCGAGAGCAGGCCGACCTTGCCCGAGACCGGCGCATCGGCCCGGTAGATGATCCGGTGCTCGTGATCGACCCGCAGCTCCGGGTGGGCACGCTCCACCCCGCGCAGGGATTCCGCGACGAGGTCGGCCGGGTCGTTGAGAAGCTTCTTCATGGCACAGCTCCTGGGACGGGAGCCCGGTGGTGGGGCTCCGCTGGAGGGCAGGGTCAGCCGCTGCACCGCGATCGGCGAGGACGACGACCACGGCCACCGCGATTGCACTCCGTCGGAGCGGGGTCGGGGAACCCCTGTGCCACGGGGCGCACGGCGATCGAGTGGTGCGCGATCGTCCTCGCCGCACCTGGCGCACGCGCCCGGCGGAGCCCCCGGGCCGCGTCGGCGGCATCGATCTGCGTCACGGGCTCCACGGCGATCCGGTAGCCCGCGGCACCGAGACAATTTCGGCAAGCCGCCGAGTCGACCGTCACGCGGAGCTGGATGCGCTCGCCTGCTGGCCGATGGCGCCGCATCGGTGGCGTGCGGCTGCGGCTGCGAAACGGGTCGTGACGTCGACGGCCTGAGCGGCCGAACGCTGCGAGGGGATATCGGCGAACTCCGGCTCCTGGTGCGCCGCGAGGCGCGCGCGCACGTTCTCAGCTTGGACCGCTTCTGTCACCCGAGCGGCCCTGACGCGACCTCGTCGCCGTGTTGGGGAAACCCCGGTCGCGGGTCACGGGCCGGCGCCGCCTGGTGTCGTCGCTTGTCCTGAAGTTCCGAGGGTGGGTTCGCCAGTCACCGCCACAGCGACCTCCGGCGACGCGGCCGCGGCCAGCTTGAGAGCTGTCGTCGTCGCCTCCTGCCGACCTTGTTCGGCGTCCTGTCGTCCTTGTTCGGCGGCCTGTCGCGCGACCTCGGCCTGGTTGGCGGCTTTGTTGGCGCCGCTTCCGCCGGCTTGCACACCGAAGTAGGCACCCACGATCGTTCCGATCGTTCCGGTCAACGCAGCCAGGGCGGTCGACACGTCCCCGGAGGTCGGGTAATGGAACACGGCGAGCAGGAAGGCCGTGAGCAGCACTCCCAAGCCGACGACCACGACTATCAAGGCGCCCAGGCCTTCTGGTTTCGTCACAACTCTTTCTCTCCATCAGAGCCGGTCGAGCACCGAGCGCGGCCGCCCGAATGAGCCTCATCTCCGGTAGTGATGACAATAGGTGATTGTCCTCTCCTTCACATTACGACTATCAGGTACTCGGTCGCCGCGTGTGTCGCGCTCGCGGGGGCCTCCAGAGCGCGCCTCCACGGTGTTCGGTGCGGAGGCGTGCGGCGCAGTGTCTACGTCGCCAGCTTGAAAGCGGGCCCGAGATTCCCCGGGCCGTCGGTCCGCGGGGTCGTCATGAGCGCGAGCGCCAGCGGCTCGAGGGAGAACATCGCGCGCACGGCGCGGGACGAAGGCTTCTGGCCGTTCACGGGCTGGTCGCCGGTCTCCCACGCCTGCTGGAGATCGGTGAGCACCGCCGTGTAGGCCTTGTCGAAGTCGGCCGACTCCGGGTAGCCGGCTGCGGGCACCTCGGCCATCGGCAGCACCTGCGGGAACGGTAGGGCAGGGCCGGTGAACTCGAACACCCCGTCGGCGTTCGGCACCAGCCGTTGACCGTAGAAGATTTCCGCGAACTGGTAGTAGTGGGCGAGATCGTCGGACGAGGATGCAGAGCCCGGATCGCCGACCGGGGAGGTGCTGCTCCCCTCACCCTGCTCCTTGATGCGTTCGATCGCCGCCGTGGCGTCGTTGACGTCCTTGATCGTCGACGCGGCGCCGGTACCGCCGCCCATCGACACCTGCCGTTCCCCGGTGATCGCCGAAGCGGGAAGGGCCTTGTAGGCCTCGGCGATCGCGGTATAGAAGGCGCCGATCGTGGGGAAGGCCGCCCCTTCGGCGAACACGACCGGCCCGCTCTGGGGCAGCTCGATCTCCATGAACACGTTCCACACGAGGTCCTTGGTGAGACCCGCGAGCGGGATGACCAGTCCGGGGTGTACGCCGCCGGGAAGCGGGCCCGGATACTGCGGCACGGCACCGGCGACATTGATCTGGGGCGTTCCACCGATCGCGGTGAGCAGGTTGCAGGCGGTGGCCATGTGCCCCATCTCCTCCACCGCGATGCTCTTGATCAGCGCCCGGACCTGGTCATCGCCGTTCGGGTCCTGGATCGACCACATGGCGCAGAGATAGGGAGGAATGGTGGCGAGCTCGAGCTCGACCGCGGCCTGCAGGGCGGTGTGCAGCCAATCCACGTCGCGCTGGGTGTCGTCGACGCGCATGAGATCGAGAATCTTCGTCATCGTGTCCTCCCCGGTTCCGGTGAACAGCGTGGGCCGACCTCGGCGCGATGGTCCAGGTATTTCACCACCTCGTCGCACTCCACGACGGAGATGGGCTATTCCCGGCCGAGCAACCGCTGGAGCTTGCTCCCTTCGTGGGACGATTTCGAGCGCCCGTGGGCCGAAGGTGGAAAACGTCCCCCGACCCGTAGTGGCGCCCGACAGCTCAAGCGAGGTGATCGAAGGGTCCGCCGCAGGTGACGATGGTCAGACCAGGCGCTCCGGTCGCAGCAGCGACGGAGTGGGGAAGGTCCGACTTCGGATAGCGCCGGAGGGCGACGACGACGTAAGCGCGGGGCGACGCCCCCCTGCCACCACCCGACCCGGGTCGGGTCCCCGGGCACCTGGAGGTCGCCGTCGGGCGCGTCGACCGGGTCCACGGGTGCCCTCATCCCCAAGGACCGGGATGACCAACGTCGTCGGGCGGCCGCCGACACGGGGCCCCGGCGGGACGGCCGCGACCGCAGAGGAGGTGGCCACCGCCGTGGGCGCGGCCGGCTCGAGACGGTCGCCGTCGGCGCGGGCCACGTGGAGGGCCCCGCCCAGCCCCCACGCGGCCATGACCATGCCCAGCACGAGCGCGCAGAACGGCACCACCCACCGCGGGCCCCTGCCGCGGCGCGTCACGGACTACGACGTCGGTCCGCTGTGCTGGGCGAGACCGATGAGGTGCTCCGAGTCCAGACGTGCGTTGAACCTCGACAGGAACACAGGGTTCGTCGAGACCAACAGCGTGTTGTTCTGGGCCTTGAACCCCGGCTTCTTCGGATCGGACGGCTTCAGGCTGACGCCGGTTCCTTCCCCGCTGTCGCTCCAGTTCATGGAGCCTTCGAAGCCCATGCCGAGCCCGATGAGGCAGCCGCCCTTCGTGTGCGAGATCTGGTGGGTCGCGGACTCGAGGATGACGAACGAGTTGTAGAAGTCCGGATCGTGGGTCTCGTCGAGCGCGAGTATCTCCTTCTCGTGCTTGCCGCCCGCCTGCGAGCGGTCGAGGCTGGCCTGCACCCGGACGTTGGGGTTCTTCATCAACGCGATGATGTCGGCGTTGAGCTCGTCGTCATCGTAACCGAACATGTTGAACTTGAAGACCATCGTCTCCCGAGGAATCAGGTAGTGCAGGATGGAATGGCAATCGTCCCGCCCCACCAGGAACAGGTAGTGGTCGCCGTAGCCGGGGGTGAGCTCGCCCTCCGGCGTGAACTGACCGAGCTGCGCGATCCTGGGGTCGTCTCCGCCGTCTCGAACCACTGTGGTGACCTCCGCCTTGTTGAGCCGGGTCCTCAGGTCGTTGCCAAAAAAAATCGAGCTCGCGAGCCCCGCCCCCAGGCGCCACTTGCCGGCGATGTCGGGAAGCCGGGTGGTACGGAAAGGCGCGCCCGCACCGCGGAGCGGGCAAAGGGTCCGCTGCCCGTGCACGTCGAGTATGCTCGCGCCGTCGTGGCTCGCCGAATGATCCGATCAGGTACAGCGTCGTCGGCGTGATATCGCCCGTTGGACGCCTGCGCGGCACAGTGGCGCCTCCGAACGTGTAGAGATCCCGGCGAGCGTCGGCCGGAACTGGCCGTACGACTGCATCCGTCAGCGCTCCTCGAAGGTCCGCGTGGCCTCGTACGTGCCCGCTGAACGGACCAGCCACCCGTGGACTTTGTCGGATTGGTCGGGAATTCGCAGAGCAACCTCTCGAATGGCCTACCAAAATGTGCGCATTGTGGGCGGCGTCGACCCCTCCCGACACTGGGTCCTCGGTCGGACGCAGCCGGGACGCGTCTCGATGAGCCTCATCGACCAGGAGCAGAGCGTGTCAGTGCCCACCAGTTCGGTCGACCCGTCCACCACCGGTCTGCCCGACGGTTCTGCGAGCGAAGCGGCCACGGCGAGCGCGGCGGTTGTGGGACGGTGGGGCGACGTCTTCGGCCTGCCGAATGTCGCGGTGCACGCCCATCTCCTGCCCGACGGCAAGGTCCTCCTCTGGGGACGACGCGATTCCCCTCAGGGCACTCTGGACGACCACTTCTGCACCCCCCAGGTCTGGGACCCTGCCACCGGCCACTCGGTGCCGACACCCCAGCCCGTGCTCGCCGACGGCAAGACCACCTGCAACCTGTTCTGCTCGGGTCACACCCTGCTACCCGACGGGCGGGTGTTCGTGGCCGGCGGTCACCTGCAGGACAGCAACGGCGTCAACCAGGCCTGCATCTACGACCACGAGAGCAACACCTGGACCGCGCTGCCGCCCATGAACCAGGGTCGCTGGTACCCGACGGCCACCACGCTCCCCGACGGACGCGTGCTCGTCCTGTCCGGCAGCGCCGTGGTGGGCCAGGGGGTGGTGGTCACCAACGTCCCGCAGATCTGGGACGGCACGCGCTGGCACGACGCGGCGCCGTTCCCCGGGCCACCGCCGCTCTACCCCCGCGTCCACGTCGTCCCCGACGGACGTCTCTTCGTCACCGGCACCAACGCCGAGACCCCGTTCCTGACCCCCGCTGCCGACCAGTGGCAGGGCGGGCTCGCGCGGACCGACGGGGAGCGGCAGTACGCGCCGTCGGTCATGTACGAACCCGGCAAGGTGATCTACATCGGCGGTGGCAACGATCCCGGCCCCGACACCCCCACCGCGCGGACCACCCTGATCGATCTCAGCGGGCCGGCACCGGCGTGGCGCGAAGGACCGCCCATGGCCTTCCCACGCCGGCAGCACAACGCCACCCTGCTGCCCGACGGCACCGTGCTGGTCACCGGTGGCACCAGCGGGCCCGGCTTTAACGACCTCACCCCGGGCAGGCCGGTGCACGTTGCCGAGCTGTGGGACCCCGCGACGAACACGTGGTCGCGGCTCGCGGCCGAGTCCGTCGACCGCTGCTATCACTCCACCGCCGTCCTGCTCCCCGACGGCCGCGTCCTCAGCGCCGGCAGCGGGGAGTTCGCGGGACAGAGCAACCCCGCCGACAGCCACCGCGACGGACAGTTCTTCCACCCGCCGTACCTGTCGAAGGGAGCACAACCGCACATCGACGCGCTCGATGCCACCGAGGTCACCAGTGGCGGCACCATCACGGCCACCACCAGCGGCCCCGCGATCGCGAAGGTCACCCTCGTCCGCCTCTCCTCGGTCACCCACGCGTTCAACGCCACCCAGCGGATCAACGTGCTGCCGTTCACCACGAGCGGCCCGAGGATCACGGCGTCCGTGCCGTCGAGTCCGGCCGAGTGTCTGCCTGGGCACTACATGCTCTTCGTGCTCAGCGAGGCGGGTGTCCCGTCGGTCGCGCGCATCGTGCGGGTCCACGGTCCGACCCCGACGGCCCCGGCCACCCACGCCGCCCTGGCGGAGACGGCCGCCGACGCACCGCACAGCTCCTCGGCCGGCCCGACCATCGAGGAACTGGACGACTCGATCACCGAGGCGGTCCGCGAGGGAGCGCTGGGCACCGAGGTGACCGTCGGGCTGACCGCGCAGTGCCCCTACGGGCTCGGCGGCTGCTGGGGCGGCGCCTACGAGGCCCTGGGCACGCTCGCCGACGTCGGCGCGGTCCGCCCGATCGCGAACAGCGCGGACTCCACCGCGACCGTGTACCTGCGCCACCGTGGCCTGCCCGATGTCGCGCGGTGGCCGGCCCAGCTGGCCGATTCCGCGAACGCCAGCTACCACTTCCGCGGCGTCGAGGTGAGCCTCACCGGTGTCGTCGACGACGGGGCGGGCGCACTCCGGCTCACCGTGCCCGACACCGAGGTCGTCGTGACCCTGGGCGCGCTCGAGCCGGGCAGCGAACTCGCCTGGGACCTGGCGGGCCGACGACCGAGACCCGCCACCGACGACGAGCTCGGGGCGCTCGACCGGCTCTGGGCCAGGGCGGCAGGTGCGGGGCACGCCGACCCGGTGCGGGTCAGCGGCCCACTGCACGTCTCCGACGGCGGCCCGACCGTGCTGGTGCGCACGTTCGGACCCGAGCTCTCACCCTCGACAAGGACCGCCGCCATGACCACCACCCAGGGCTTCAAGCCCCTCAACGTCGTGCTCGCCCCGCGCTCCCGGGCCCTGACCGCCTACACCACCCTCGCGGGACTCGACACCGCCGCGATCGCCAGCGGCTTCGAGCCGCGACCGGACCTCGACCTGACCTTCCATGGCGGCCGGACCATCCGTGACCTGTCGGCCGTCCTGGTCTATCTCGGGGACTCCGACCGGTGGGACGCCCAGGACCGCGACAGCATCGACTCCGCGGTCAGCCGGGCCATGACCGACCCGGGGCTCAACGACATCATCGCGCAGTACTTCACCGGGCCGATCGACGCCACCGTGCTCCCCTCGCGCATCCTCGGCGCTGCGGTCGGTGACCGGGTGTTCAAGGACGATCTCGAGTCGACGGTCGCCGATCTGGTCGCCGACCGCAGCCTCCCCCACGAGGCCCGGCCTGCCGACACCGTGGTCTGCCTGCTGCTGCCCAAGGGCGTCGTCCTCGTCGACGGCAACAGCGACGGCACCGCGGCCGCACGCCTACCCGGCGGCGACCCGGACGATGACGCGAGCGACTCCTCCCACGGTCTCGGCGGCTACCACGGTTCGGTCCACACCGACGACGGCGGAACGCACTACTACGCGGTGGCCGTCTATTCCGCGGGCGACAACGGGATCGTGGCGTTCGACGAGCCGTGGAAGAACGTCGTGGCGACCCTCTACCACGAGTTGTGCGAGGCCCGCACCGATCCCGACGTCGAGGACGCCGCCCGGACCGGTGACCGCGGCAAGCTCGGCTGGTACAGCGACGATGCCGGCGAGATCGGCGACATCCCGATGACGCTCGCCGGCCGCGACCTCGGCGAGATCATGCAGGAGGTGACCCTCCGCGACGGTTCCCGGGTGCCCGTCCAGCTCATGTGGTCCAACCGCGCTCGTGGTCCCGAAGGACCCGCACGCAAGGGCCCGGTGGCCTGATGATCGACGGCTCCAATCCAGGGCGAGGACCAGACCGGTGTCGCACGGATCCGTGGCCGCGTGTCCACTCGGGCCCCCGGGCAGGTCGTCGATGGCGGTCTGATGAGTCGGGCGACGGCCGCAGCCTCCTTCGCGCGCCATCCGCTCCGTGAGCACCGATCACCCTTTTGATCTGCAGACCTTTCTGCGCACGTGAACAGAGAAGGACAGGGGAGAACCGTGACGAATCCCGATGTGAGCGAGGCCGCCTCGCAACTGACCGCCGACTTCCGGTGGGGTGAGGTACCGGCAGTGCGGGGTGGGGGCGTGACCGAGCGGGCGGCGCTCGCCGACCCCAGCCTGGGGGGTATCGCCGGCTTCACGGGCACGTTCAGGGGCAACGGGCTCAACACCATCTTCCGACCACAGGATTTCGCGGTCAGTCCGACACCGCTGCCGAAACCTGCGCACGGGCCGAACGACAACATCCTCGAGCTGAACCTGACCGAGGAGTCCCTGGCGTTCTCCGACCCCCTCGGATCGATCCCCAACCGGGGTTTCGTACAGGGCGACGCGTTCCTCAACGGCATCCCCTACGTGCAGAAGGTCAAGGACGTCAGCGATCCGGCCCATCCGGTGGACATCCACTTCGAGCCGGGGGTCTGGCTCTCGGTCCCGAAGACGGACGTGCCGGAGGAGGAGCCCAGCGTCGCGCGCATGGGGTCGATCCCCCACGGCACGACCATCGAGGCACAGGGGACGTCCTTCACGGTCTCGGGAGGACCCCGTATCGATCCGGTGGACATCACGCCCTTCCCGATCGGCGACCCGAACGGACGGCTCGTCGACCGTTTCCCCAGCCAGGACGTCGCCGACGAGGGCACCTTCCGCATCCCGCAGGACCTCTCGTCCTTCGTGTCCGCCGGAACGATCACGAAGGAGATCCTGGCCAACCCCAACCTGGTGATCGACGAGCGTCAGAAGAAGCAGCACATCACCTCCACCACCGTCATCATCATCAGCACGGATCCCGCGCCTCCTCTCTTCGGGGGCGGGACCGACAACATCGCCTTCCTGCTCGGGGACAAGAACGCGGCGAAACCGAACGCCGACGCGGTCCAGATGACGGCGATCTTCTGGGTCGAGACTGTCTCGGAGCGGATCACGCTGCCGGCTCCCTACCGGCCCGGTGTCCCGATCGTCGTGCCCGGCAGCGCGGCCGCCGGCAACCCGGTGCCGAGCTTTGCGATCCACTCCGACAAGCCCATCGCCGCGGGGACGCACATCGACACCACCTACACCCAGATCCAGTACACGCAGACCGTGCTGCTCAACTTCAACGGGTTGAGCTGGCCGCACGTCTCGGTCGCCACGCTGGTGCCGGAGCACCCGGTGCCGGTCTCGGTGTGACGCGCTGCTGTGTCCGGGCCGACGATCAGCTCTGGCGCCACCGCATCGCGATCGCGTGATCCTGGTGGCCGACGGTGTACCGCCGCCCCGTCGCCGAGCGGGTACCGACGCCGTCGTTCACCGGGACGAGCAGGTCGCCCGCCGTGACGTGGTGCGCCGTGCACTCACAGGGATGCCGACGGGAGAATGTCCTCGCCAGACCGAGTCACGGTGACTCGGTCGCCCGGTCACAGTGGGGGACCGCATCCATGGTCATCGCACTCCGGCGGCCCGTGGTGCACGCGCGGTGCTCCACCGCCAGCGCGATGAGCACGGGATCCCTATCGCTCGCACGAGGCTAGTTTCGGCTCCATGCGGCTCCTCGTGCGCGGCGGCCACGTGATCACGATGGACCCGGTCGTCGGCGAGCTCCCCCGCGGCGACGTCCTCATCGAGGACGGGCGGATCGCCGCGGTGGGTCCGAGGCCGCGACGACGCCGACGACTCCGATGTCCCCGACGGCACCGAGCTCCTCGACGCCACCGGCCGCATCGTCGTGCCCGGCTTCCTCGACACCCACCGTCACACCTGGCAGACCGCGTCCCGCGGACTCGGCGCGGACTGGTCGTTCAACCAGTACCGCCTCGCCATGCACGGCACGCTGCGCCCGCACTACCGGCCCGACGACATCTACCTCGGCAACCTCGCCCGCCGCCTGGAAGCGCTGAACTCGGGCGTGACGACGATTGGTTCCACGCCGCCGACCGCCCCGAGAACGCCGACGCCGCACTCGCCGCGCTGCGCGACGCGCCGGGCCGCTCGCTGTTCTGCTACGGCGCGGGCAGTCCCGCCGAGCCCGACGTCGCCGCCGAGATCCGTCGCCGAACGCACAACCGTCGTGCACGCCACCGGCCTCTCCGACGACCAGCTCGCGATGATGGCCGACGCCGGCGCCTCGGTGTCGGTGAGCCCGGACGTCGAGCTCAAGATGGGCTTCGGCGCCCCCGTCATCGGTCGCGTGCTCGCCGCGGGGATCCGCCCGTCGCTCTCGATCGACGACTGCCCGTCGGTCGGCGGCGACATGTTCGGCACCATGCGCACCGCGCTCGCGGCCGACCGCGGCCTCGGCGGGTCCCTCACCACCCGCGCCGTGCTCGGGTTCGCGACCGCCGACGGCGCCCACACCCTCGGGCTCGGTGCCCGCACCGGAAGCATCGCCGTGGGCCGGGACGCCGACCTGCTCCTGATCGACGCCGAGGACCCGTCGATCTTCCCGGTCAGCGACGCAATCGGCAGCATCGTCGCCGCGGGACACCCGGGCCTCGTCGACGCCGTCGTCGTCGCCGGCGAGGTGGTCAAACGCGACGGCCGCCTGCTCGGCGTCGACCTCCCGGCGCTGCGGGAGCGACTGCTGGCCTCCCACGACCGGATCGCCGCCGCGGCCGGCATCCCGCTCCATGGGTCGTGGGTCCCGGCGCCGCACCTCACGCCGTCGTCTGGCGAGCCCGAGACGACGTCGGCACCGTGGGACCATGCACCTGTGAGGACACCTCAGGAAGGGTTGTCGCGGTTGCAGGCCGCGGCCGAGGCCGGCGACCTCGACGCCCTCGCGACCCGCCACGGTGTCCGAGTGCTCACCGTGTTCGGCAGCACCGGGCGTGGCGAGCCCCGACCCCGCGACCTCGACATCGGGGTGCTCTTCGAGCACGACCACCACCCCGACCTCCTCGCCCTGATCACCGCACTCGATGAACTCACGGGCGCGGAGAACGACGTCGCCCACCTCAACCGCGCCGGACCCGTCCTGCGTGAACGAGCCCTCGTCGGCGCCGTGGGACTGTTCGAGAGCGAACCCGGCGCGCTCGCGGATGCCATGGTCGCCGCCGTCGCCGAGCGGATCGACACCGACGCCAACCGTCGCCTCGACCTCGAACTACTCGCCGAATGACACCTCGCCCCCTGGACTGGCGCTCGGTCGGGGCCAAGCTCCGTAGGATCGAGGACCTCCTCGACGCCCTCGAGGCCATGGGGCCCGTCACAGCCGACCGGCTCCGCAGCGACATCACGACCTCGCTGGCCGTCGAGCGGGTCCTGACGCTCGTCGTCGAGCTGGCGTTCGCCGTCAACACGCACGTCGCCGTGGCCCGGCTGGGGCGCGCGCCGGACACCTACCCCGAGTCGTTCGACGCCGTCGCCGACGCCGGCGCGATCGATCCGGGCCTTGCCGCGGCACTCATGCCGTCCGCGAAGATGCGCAACGTCCTCGTGCACGCCTACCTCGACGTCGACCACGAGATCGTCGCGACGGCCGTTCCGCTCGCCCTCACTCAGTACCGCTCCTACACGCGCCAGATCGCGCGGTGGTTCCAGGGGCTGTCCGGATAGTCGCCGTCCGACGACGCCCCGCCACGCGAGCACGACCTCGTCGGCGAGCGTGACCCGAAGAGGATCGATGGCGGCATCGCCCCCCTTCCCGACCAGGGAAGACGAGGGTCCTCGCTCGATGTCGGCCCGGCAATCCGCGTTCTCGGTGAATCGACGGCGGCGTCCCTCGGGCCCACTCGCCCATCGGCGCGACTGCAGTGGTCGCATGGAGTGAACAGATCAGACGAACGATCGGGACAGGGAACTGTGTGCTTTCCTCGTCCCAGACGTCGTCCGGGGGCTCGCCGGACCGGTTCGAGGGAGATCGCCGTGGTCAATCCGGCCAAGTACCCGCCAACGTTCACGTCGTCCCGTGAGACGATCGTCGCCGCCTACACGGGCGGTTTCGTCGATCTCGATCTCGGGTCTCTCCCGCCCGGAGACTACGCGATCTCCGTTGTCATCGCCGCGGACGTCGTCTCCGGGGTGTCGCCGCCCGAGAACCACGATCTGTTCTGCGTGCTCGACACCGTCCCGGCGAGTCCGCTCGGGAAGGCCTCGCAGACCACTTTCCCACCCCTCGGTTCGAACGGGAACGCGTTCGCCGAGATGCCGATGCTCGCCACGCTGTCGACGCCGAACCCACTGTCGGTGAGGGCGCGATGCGAGGTGTCGCCGACCACGAACTCGCCGTACGTACGATTCGCGGCAACCATGGTTGCCACAGCGACCTCCCAGATCATCCAGTTGTAACGCGGGCCTCGCGAGGGCTCGACCCGAGCGCCGTGATCGCTCTACCCGCGATTGCCGGATGCCTCCGAGCTCCCCGCTAGGCACTCCGCCAGGCCGGCCACTTCCCTGTCCGCGAGGACGAGTCCGGCGCGCTGGTCGTGGAACGCGGCGAGACCTGGGTCGCGTCGCCCGTCGAGCGTCCCGCCCGTGACCTCGTCGCGCCCAAGGACCTGGCCGCCCGGGTGCGCGAGTCAGCCCGGTGTATGCGCTTCAGAACGCTCAGGTGAGTGATCAGGTCGTCGGCACCTGGTCGACGACGTCCGGGTGCACCGCGCCCAGACCGGCGTCGAACGTGGCCATGCGAGCCCCACGGGCGCGGACGAGCGCTGCCAGGTAGGCGTCGGTCACCTGGCGGTGGCCGACGACGCCCCGCATCTCGACGTGCCGGTACGGCAGCTCATCGGGCCAGAACTCGTGGCGATCGTGGTCGAGCAGCCGCTCCAGGGCCATCACCGCCGATGTCCCGTCCCGGCCGCCGCGCACGAGCACCCGGAGCAAGCTGCCCTGCGTGCTCGGGCAGGTGGCGAAGCGCCCGGAGTGCGCGGCGAACCACCGCTCGGCGGGGCCGTGGTGCACGTGCTCCTCGATCGCCAGTGCGATCAGCACGTTGGCGTCGAGCAGGACGGTCACTCGTCGTCCAGGGCGCGCACGTCCTCGGTGGTGATCGGCCCGCTCCCGAGCCGGACCACGGGCAGCCCGGTGACGAGACTGACGTAGTCCTCGCCGCCCTCCTGGGCGCCGAGGGCGCGGCGCATCAGCGCGGCCACCGTCTCGCTCAGGCTGCGGCCGCTGTCCCGCGCCAGGGACACGGCGATGCGATGCAGGTCAGCCGGGAGGTCGATGGTCGTGCGCACGCCCGCAGCGTACTTGCATCAGCGCATCATGATGCGCAGCGCAGAGCACCTGGCAGTCCACTGGGCCTCGCGGACTCAGGTCGGAGCTCAGTCCGCCCCATGAAGCACCCATGTGCCCTACTACTGATTGCTCGCCGTGAGATGTGGTGAAAGGCGGGTGAAGGTTGCTCCTCGTCACATCCGCGACCGAACAGGACGCCGGCGGCACCATCTCCGGCGGGCACGGCGGTCACGGCGGGACGAGCGCCTCCGGCTCCGACCACGACGGCGTCGGAGTGGGTCCGGAACTCACCGGACGCCGCCTGACCGGCTGCGCCACTTCACCAGCGAGCGGCGGGCCGACTTGGCGATCGTCTTGTCCGGGTGGTGGCGTCCCGCCACCTCGAGCACCTCCCCGACCCGGGGGTGCTCGGCTCGCCACATCTCGTCCAGCGCCGATCCGACCGAGTCGGAAGGTAGCGCGGCCACCATCGCCTCCGCGCCGTCGCCGTCGAGCTCCACGGCGAGCAGCTCCACGGTCGCGACGAGGGCCCGAGCCGGTTTCTCCTCGAGCGGCCCGGTGTCGCCCCGGTCAGCCAGCCAGGTCGCCGCGACCCCGTCCCACCGGCCGCCGAGAAGCCCCCGAACGATGTCGGGCGCCGCAGCTCCCGCCGCCGTCTCCAGGACCGAGAGCACGGACAGGACGTCGACCGGGGCCCGGCTCTCGTCCCGCAGCGCTCCGGTCAGGGCGCCGACCGCGTCGTCGTGCCCGGAGAACCACACGGCGAGCATCTCCTGCCAGGTCTCCGGCCCGACCGACCCGACGAGGTCGACCAGTTCCCCCGCCGTCGCCGACGCGGGATCGGGCAGCTCGGGGAACCGCAGCCCGACGGCGTCGAGCCAACGCAGCGCGGTGGCGACGCCGGCTGCCGTGGGCCGCAGCCGCCCTGCGACATGCCGCGTGCCACCCAGCCGGTTGCGCTCGGTGGACACGCCGTCCTGCTGGATCAACCCCAGCCGTTCGAACCGGTCCAGGCACTCCCGGACCAGCTCGAGGTGGTGGTCGTACACCCACGAGCCCGGCTCGTACGACTCCTCGACGACCGCCGCCGCCACCTCCTCGATGTCGATCTCGCGCCCGCCCCCGGAAGCCACCACCAGCAGCAGCTCGACGGTCTCCCCCTCGAGGTTGTGGGCGACTTCCCCCGACTCCGGCTCCGAGGCCGGGTGGAGAAGGCCCTCGACGGCGGCCGCGTCGGCCACCCGGTCGAAAGCCTCCCGAACGCCGGTCTTCGTCCACGTTGCGACCGCGAGCAGCCGACCCTTGCGGCGCCGCACGACCCGTGACCTCAGCGCGACCCGCATCTGCCAGTCCAGCTCCGGGAGCTCCTGGGCCGAGCGGATCTCGGTCGCGTACTCCTCGCCGGTCCCGAGCTCACGGACGAGGACCCGGGCGTCGGCCAGGCGAAGGTTGCCCTTCTGTGTCAGCGCGAGGCCGGGGTCGGCGCAGGACGCGTGCCACGTCGCCATCTGAGCCAGGATCGGGGCCTCGGCGGCCGCGGCCTCGATGTCCTCGGGCTCGGGCCGGGCGACCGGCGGCAGGTCGAGCGGCCCGGGAGCGAGGCTCCCGCGGACGATGTCGTCGAAGGCCTCCGGCTCGAGGCCTCGGGCCCGCTGGATCATGGCTTCGATCTCGTCGGGGCTCTCGGGCGGGTTCTCGAGCCCGCCGACCCCGGCGAAGAGGCCCTTGGCCATGCCGAAGTTCGCCGGGTCGCACATCTCGGCCACGAACCGGTTCACGTGGCGTGCGCACCAGCTGCTCAACTGTTCCGGGCCGGCCCCGCCCGCGCCGAGCAGCCCGCGGGAGGCGAGGTAGACGAAGAACTGACCGAGGGTCGCGAGGAACGCCGGGCAGTCACGTGATGGCAGGGACAGCTTGCGGGGGCACCAGTCCAGGGCGAACTCGCCGAGGTCCGCGATCGACCACGTGACCAGATCCCCGTCCGCGTAGTGCGCCTTCCAGTCCAGCGCCACCCCAGCGTCCTCGGGCGAGCCGGGCAACGACGACGGCGCCCAGGCAGCGAACCCGTCGACGAGCTCGTCCCGCGCTGCCACGAATCGCTCGTCGTCGCCGCTCTCGACGTCGATCTGGAACCGTCCTGCCACGCGGCGAGTGTCGCAAACCCGCCCCCGACCCGGTAGCCGGTCCCACCGTCAGCGGTTCCTCCACCACGACGAACCGAGCGTCTGGGCTCCGTTCGTCCACATCGGACTCTGCCCCTGGGCCCGGTGCTCGGGTTCGGCGGCGAGGCCGACCGCACCCGCCTCGACTCGCTGACTGACGTGGCCGCTGCGGCGGGTCATGGAGGCCGGCGTGCCGCTTGGTCTTCCTGCGGTTGCCCGGCAGGAGAACGAGCTCGGCCACGAAACCCGCGATCCGCTCTTCCGACGAGCCCCCCGCGTCACCGGCCCTCAAACCCTCGGACGGTCAGACCAACACAGTCATCCCGAGGAGCCGTGGGTCGCGGGGACGGTCTCGGTGATCTCCAGTTGGTGTCCGCCGAGACGACGTAGTCGCCCGCGCAGAGCGCGGTCGGGGGCGGCGACGACCAGGTCGATTCCTCGGCGTGCGGCGTCGCCGGCCATCGCGGGCAGCACCCAGAGCCCGAGCTCGTCGTCGGCCCGGAGGCCGGCGAGGTCGAGCAGGACGGTCACGGGTAGCTCGTCGAGGGCGGCGTCGACCGCTTCGCGCAGCGCGGGCGCGGTGGCACACCGCAGGCTGCCCGCCAGGCGGATCACGATCGTGGCCCCGTCAGTGTCGACCGAGGCACGCAACTCGTCGGCCGACGCCCCGGGTCGGTATGCGGGTCGCGAGCGGGAGTCACCTCTGTTGGTCATCGACGGTACGGCCCCTTCCCCGCTTGCGTGCCGTCGACGACCGCGAGCGAGCCAGCTCCCCTAAAGGGGCGCGGGACCCGCGGGCCGGGAGACGGTCACGTGGAGGGGGGAGCGTAAGGCGGTGGCGCCGGACTCGCGAGGGCGCCGCAACCCTGTGGCCGTCTGGACGCCATCAGTAATTCGCCCGGCTGCTCACGTGCGATTCACCCGCGTGGGCGTACCGCCCGGCGGTGCACGTGTGCACACGTGCCGCAGTGCTTGTGAGCGCATGCGCGGTGGTGCGAGCGTGCACAGGAGGCGCCGCGAGGCAAGCAGGCGCGCCGCCGGGCCGCGAGACATCGACGGCCTCGCGCAGGGGGGGTGGGATCGATGCGGGTCGCGGTGGCCAACAACAAGGGCGGGGCCGGCAAAACCACCGTCATCGCCTACCTCGCCGAGGCCCTGGCCGCCCGCGGCCGCCGAGTGCTGGCGATCGACATGGACCCACAAGCCAACCTCTCCCGCCGGTTCGGTTACGGCGAGGCCGAGCTCGTGGACATGGTCACCACCGCCGAGGTGGTGGCCGCCAACACCCCGGGCTGCGCCGCGCAGGGCATCGTGGGCTGCCGCTGGTCACTACCGGGGAATGCGGAGCTGGTCGAGCGCATCGACCTCCTGCCCGCACGCTACGACCTCGAGGCCCGGGTCTCCGAGGCCGGCACGCTCGGCGCGCACGAACGCCTCGAACGCGCCCTGAACGGGGTCGACGAGGACTACGACATCGTCCTGATCGACTGCCCGCCCGCGCTGGGGCATCTGACCCAGCTCGGGCTCGCCGCCGCCGAGAGCGTTCTGTTGGTGCTGCGCCCGGAGTACGACCACCTCCAAGGTGCGATCCGGGTCCGAGACTTCATCCAGACCTACCGGCGCCACCTCGGGCGCCCCCACCTGCACGTCGCCGGGGTCATCATCAACGAGCACGACCGCCGCCGCGGCCTGCACCACTGGCACACCGACTCGGTCACCGACACCTTCGGAACCCTGCTGTGGTCCCCGCCGGTGCCCTCCCGAGCGGCGCTGGCCGAAGCCATCGACGCCGCCGCCCCGCTGCACGGGCGCGGCGCCGCCACTCGCCCGCTGATCACCGTCTTCGCCGCCCTGGCCGACCACCTGGAGGCCCAGGCCCATGCCGCCGCCTGAACCCCAACCTCCGCGTCGCGCCCCCCACGAGCGCGATCTCGGCCGCCCACCCGGCACGGCAAGCCCCCGTCGCCCGGTCCCTGCCGGCCGTCAGCGACCGGGACCGAGTTCGGCGCTGACCCCCTCCCCCGCCCCACTGATGCCCGTCCCCGATCACGACGACCGGCCCGATGGGCCCGCGAGCGGCGAGGGCCCCCGCGAGGAGCAGAGCTTCAACGACCGGGCGGGACGGCGACAGTTCCACCGGCGAGCCCACGGCGACGCCCCTGACGCCGGCCCCGACACCGACCCGGCCCCCGAGGAGCTCGTCTACCTGTCCGGGCGGGTGCCCCGCGCATTGCGCGACGAGCTACATATCCGGGCCATCCACGACGGGCGACCCGTGGTCGAGCTGCTCCGCGAAGCCATCCGTGGCTACCTCGACGAGCGCCACCGCTGACCCGCCACCCAGCAACGCCCAGCGATCGGAAGGCGACGGACCGCGCGGCCTGATAGCACACGTGCTCGCGTGCACATGGTGTGGGCAACCCTGTGCACGCGCACACACGTGCGCCTGGATGGTCCGCGCGCCTCACGACCGAGCGGCGCAAAAATTCACTCGTACGGCGCACAGCGCCTGCAGCATTTCTCCGCGAGCGCGGCCGACGAGCGCAGCAAGCACACAGATGTAGCACCAGAGATACCAAGTGCTACCTTGTTGCCGTGGGTGACACGATCGGCCAACGAGAGCTACGCAACGAGAGCGGAGCGATCATGCGCCGAGTGGAGCGGGGGGAGAGCTTCGTCGTGACGCGCAACGGCCGTCCGGTTGCCAACCTCGTTCCGCACGCCCGCCCCGACGATGATCAGGCCCGCACCCTCGGTGAGCTGCAGCGCCGGTTCCGCGATCTCCCGGGTGTCGACGCTGCAAGATGGCGGGCCGATCGCGAGCGCGCCGACGAGGTCTTCGGCGACGACGACCCGGTGAGCGGATGACGACCGCCGACCGGGTCCTCCTGGACACGTCCGTGATCATCGACCTCGAGAACCTGGACCTGGACACCGCCGCCGACGCAGGACCGGCGGTCAGCGCTGTCACCGTCGCCGAGCTGGCGTTCGGGCTCGACGTCGACGACCTCCTCGAACGCCAGGCCCGGACGGACAGGTTCTACGCCGTCCTGCGCGACGTGCCGGTCCTGCCCTTCGACCTGGCTGCGGCTCGCCTCTACGGCACGCTGGCGGCCACGGTGCGCCGGTCCGGTCGCAACCCGCGCCCACGACGGATGGATCTCCAGATCGCCGCCACGGCGGGTGCGCATTCCATCCCGCTCATCACGCGCAATCCCCGAGACTTCCTCGGTCTCGAGGAACTCCTCGACGTGGTGGCTGCCTGATCTCCTTCCCGCGAGGTCGACGACCCCGTCTCTTCGCAGGGTGGATTTCCCCCGTGTGCGCGGTGGAGACCCCGTAGTCGGCGAAGTACCAGCCCGCCGCGATGTCCGCCGCTGCAGCGATGCCGCGTCGGGCGTCAGAGCGAGTCCCAGAACCGCCCCGACGTCCGCGCGCCGCCCGGAGCGGCGCCCTCGAGAGCCACTGGTGACCGAGGCCGTCGAGAACGGCGACCCGCGCCCCGGCCCGCTCGGCCGCCTCGCGGCGCTGGGTCTCGGTCCCGACGACGTGGTCCTTCGTCGCGAGGACCGCGAGCCCGGGACGCTGCGCCGCGTGCTCGAGGTGCTCGCCGAGGCGGGCCATCAGGGGTTGCGCCGCGGCCCGGTAGAGCGCGAGGACGGCGTGGGCCAGGGAGGGGTCGAAGCGCGCGGCGACGCGCTCGGCCACCGGCATCGGCATCCCCCGGTCGCAGAGGCGACGAGCCCGGTCCGCGCGGCCGCCGTCGAGGAACGCCGTGAGCTGCTGCTCCCCGGCACCCGGCGTCTGCCAGGTCCGGGCGAGCTCGTGCCAGACGTAGTCCGGGTGGAAGACCCCGACGGTGTCGCTGACCCTGCTGCGCAGCAGGTCGGGGCGGTGCATCGCGACCATGACGACCGACGTGCGCACCTCCCCAGTTGTGCCCGACGACGTCGACCGGCTCGCCGATGCGCTCCAGCTCGGCCTCCAGCCATCCGCGCTGATGTCGACCCCGAGTCGACCGCGGTCGCGATCGTCGGACAGCTGCGGGGCGTCGGCCTGCAGCTGCTCCTGGCCGGTGACACCCTCGATCCTGCGGTGCTCGCACCGGAGATGGCCGATCAGTGGCGGCGGGCGCTCCGGGCGGATGCCCCCTAGCCACGCCCGTCCGCGTCGCCCCTCAGCCGCCGCCGAGCTCGGCCCGCACCCGCGCGGCCAACCGGGTGATCACGATCGTCCGGACACGGCAGGACGTTGTCCGCGCGCCCCGGGACTCCCCAGACTCAGCGCGTGAAACCGCTCGAGGAGCGGGCCGCGATCCGGCGCCTGTTCGACCGGTTCGGGCTGGGAGCCCGCCACGCGGACGTCGACGACGGAGTCGAACGGGGCTTCGACGCCTCCCTGCAGCAGTTGCTGTCCCCGGACCCGGCCGACCCGGGTGCCGCCGCCACGCCCGCTCCCGAGCTCGGACCACTCGACCCCGTCGGGCTGAACGACCCTCGTCGAAAGGACGTCGACGCGCAGCGCGCCGATCAGCAGCGCACCATGAAGATCTGGTGGTTGGACCGGATGGCGGCGGTGAGCGCGCCGGCCCCGGAGCGGTCGACCTGGTTCTGGCATGGCCACTTCGCGACCAGCGAGGACAAGGTCAACCGCCCGCACCTCATGCTGGCCCAGAACCAGACCCTGCGTCGGCTGGCGCTCGGTGACTTCCGGAGCCTGACCCGGGCGATGATCGCCGATCCCGCGATGATCATCTGGTTGGACGGCCAGACCAACCGGCTGCAGGAGCCCAACGAGAACCTGGGCCGCGAACTGCTGGAGCTGTTCACCCTCGGGGTGGGCCACTACAGCGAGACCGACGTCCGGGAGTCGGCACGGGCCCTGACCGGGTGGACCGTCGACGTCGACAAGGGCACCGCGACGCTGCGGCCGGCCAAGCACGACGCGACGGTCAAGACGGTGCTGGGGCGGGCGGCGCCGTACGACGGCACCGGGTTGGTCGACGCCGTGGTCGCGACGCCCGAGTCGGCCCGCTTCGTCGCGACGCGACTCTGGACCCGGCTCGTGTCGCCGACGCCACCGGACCCTGCCGAGCTCGACCGGCTGACCGTGGCGTACGGCTCCCGCACCGACCTCACCGCGCTGCTGCGAGCGCTGGCCACCTCCACGGCGTTCCACGACCCGGCGTCGTCGCTGGTCAAGTCCCCCGTGGAGTGGGCGACAGGCCTGGCGCGAGCCATCGGGGCCCGGCCCGCCGCGCTGGACGACGCGAACCGCAAGAGCCTGATCAGCGGGCTGCAGGCGTTGGGCCAGGCGCCGTTCCGGCCCCCCAACGTCGGGGGATGGCCCGCCGGGACGGCGTGGTTGACCCCGACCGCGACCGTGCACCGCGTGGACGTCGCCCGCCGGCTGCTCCGACAGTCACCACCGACCGACGTTCCGCGCGGCGGCAACGCCCGGCTGGAGTGGGCCCGGGCGACGCTGGGACGGCGCGGGTCGCCGACCAGGAACACCGCCGCCACTGGCGCGGCCGCGCTCCTCGCCGGCGCGACGCAGGCCCAGCGCGGCGACGGTGTCGAGCTGTCGGAACAGCTCTACTCCGAGTTCGGCCGCCGAGTCCGGGGCGACCTGCGCGCCTCCGTCGACTTCCGCGACATCTACGCATCCCTCGCAGAACGCGTGCTCGACGTCGACGGCGAGCGCGTCGTGTCGAGTCACCCCGGCCGGCTCGACACCCTCATCGGCGCACCTCTCGGTACCTAGCGATCCTTGGTCGCTAGGACTTTGGCAGTTGGGCAGAGTTCGGCACAGGTCTACGGTTGTCGCTGCCCGCTCCAGCTACTGCAGACATGGGTCTGACCAGCCACTTTGAGTGGCACGGCCGGCCACCCTGGTGGC
>NZ_DASXJD010000209.1:0-30331 GCF_036497585.1 Actinomycetospora sp.
GACCCGGCTCGTGCCCCGTCTCCTTGCCCGCGGCGACGAGGTCACGGTGCTCGTCCGCTCGCCGGGCAAGCTGGCCCGCTGCGGGTGGGCCGATCGCGTGGACGTGGTCCCGGGCGAGCTCGGTGCTCCCGCCGCGGTGACCCGCCTCGTCGACGGGGCGGACGCCGTCGTGCACCTCGCCCACGCGCTCGAGCGCGCCGACTTCCCCGAGCGCGATCGCGCGGCGGCCCACGCCGTCGCGGACGCCGCGGACCGGGCCGGCGTCAGCCGGCTCGTCTACCTCGGCGGGCTGCGGCCCCCGGTCGACCCCGCCCACCCCGCCTCACGCCACCTCGCTTCGCGCGCCGAGGTGGCCGACATCTTCCTCGGCTCGCCGGTGCCGACCGCGGCGCTCGAGGCGTCGATCGTCGTCGGGTCCGGGTCGGCGAGCTTCGAGATGATCCGCTACCTCGCCGAGCGGGTGCCGGTGCTGCCCGCGATCAGCTGGCTGCACCACCGGACGCAGCCCATCGCGGTCGACGACGTCCTGCACCACCTGGTGGCCGCGACCACCCTGCCCCGGGAGGTGGACCGGGCCCTCGACGTCGGCGGCCCTGACGTCCTGACCTACCTGGACCTGGTGCAGCGCTACGCGCGGATCGCCGGGCTGCCCCAGCGGCTCGCGGTCCCGGTGCCCGTGCCGGTCCCGCCCGGCGGCCCGACGGTGGCCGCCGCGGTCCTCGAGCTGCTCTCCCCGCTGCCGCGCACCCTCGTGGAGCCGCTGGTCGAGTCGCTGCGCCACGAACTGGTGTGCGGCGACTCGCTGGCCGACGCGCACGCCCTCCTCGGGGCGCCGCCGGGCGGGCCGACGACCTACGACGCCGCCGTGCGCGCCGCGCTCGGCCGACGCCGTGACGGGACGGACCCCGAGGAGCGGGACCCCTCGCCGTCGTCGTCACCCGGCCCGGACGGCGTCGACCGCGTCGACGCCGACGAGCGGCCGGCGGCGCTGGCGCGGGCGACCGACCCGGTCGGCTCCGGCGGGGCCACGTGGCGCTGGCGGTCGAGTGCCGACTCGCGGGCGCCCGCGCGGACGGTCTGGGGCGTGCTGCAGCGCCTCGGCGGCGACACCGGCTGGTACACCCCGCCCGGGGTGTTCGGCGTGCTCGGCTGGGCCGACCAGCTGCTCGGCGGCGTCGGGGCCTACCGGGGCCGCACGCACGGGCGCGACCTCGTCGTGGGCGACGTCGTCGACGCCTGGCGGGTGGAGGCCCTCGAACCGGAACGCCTGCTGCGGCTGCGCGCCGACCTGCGCGTGCCCGGCCGGCTGTGGCTGCAGTTCACGGTGGTCCCGCAGGGGCAGGGCTCGCGGCTGGAGGTCGAGGTCGGGTTCGCGCCCTCGGGCCTCGCCGGGGTCGCCTACGGGGCCGCGCTGCGGGTGGGCGTGCCGCTGGTCTTCCCCTCGATGGTGCGGGGGATCGTGGGTGCCGCCGGTTAGGTGCGCTGCGCGCAGGTGAGCACTGATCCGCGCTGTTCGGCGGATTACTGCTCACGGGCGCGGAGCGCACCGGGCGACCGCGTCCAGCGCCACCGCCTTCGTCCCGCGCCCGGTGTGCCCGCCCCCCTCGGCGAACACCCGCCGCTGGCGCGCCGCGCCGGTGGCGCCGGCGAGCACCTGCGCGCACCCGGCCCGGGCCCGCGCGGCGTCCGGCCCGAGCGCGTCCGCGACGTGCTCGAGCAGCGCGTGCACCACCGCGCCCGCCTCGGCGGCCCGGTTGGTGCGCGGGTCGACCAGCAGCCCGGACTCGGTGTCGTGGCCCGGCACGCAGCCCGAGCGCGCCGCCCGCCAGTGCGCCAGGCGCAGCACCTCCACCGGGGTGCTCGCCGGCGGTTCCCCGGCCGCCCACGCCCGGGCGGCGGTCTCCACCAGCGCGCGGGCGAGCAGCGCGACGACGACCGCCTCCTCGACCTCCCCGGCGACGTCGGCCACCCGGACCTCCACCGTCGGGTAGGAGGCGGCCAGCCGGGCGTCGAAGTAGACCATCCCCTCGTCGAGCACGGTGCCGGTCTCCACCATCGCGGCCACGGAGGCGTCGTAGGCCTCGGGCGTGCCGAAGACGGGCGTGGGGCCGGCGCTGGGCCACCGCGACCACACCAGCGAGCGGTAGCTGGCGTGCCCGGTGTCGGCGCCGCGCCAGAAGGGCGAGTTCGCGGAGAGCGCGCGCAGCACCGGCAGCCACGGCCCGATGCGGTCCAGCACCCCGACGCCCTCCTCCCGCGAGCCGATCTCGACGTGCACGTGCTGGCCGTTGGTCAGCTGCTCGGAGGCGATCGGCCCGAAGCGCTCCAGGATGCGGCCGTAGCGCCCCGGCGGCGGGCGCAGCGGGTCGGGCGCGACGGGGGAGGTGGCGAGTCCCGCGACCGCCGCGCCCTGCGACGACGCGGCCCGGGCGGCCTCACGACGACGGGTGCTGAGGTCCGCGGCGAGCGCGTCGACGTCGTCGTGGGGCGTGCTGCCGGTCTCCACCTGCTCGGCGCGCATCTCGCCGTCGAGCTCCTCGCCCGCGTCGCGCACCGACGCGGACAGCCCGAGGGGCCGCCCGTCGTCGGGGTCGACGAGCAGCAGCTCCTCCTCCACGCCGAGACGGCGCGCACCGTGGTCCACGACGGGGGATCATCGTCGGGTGGCGGCACGCGAGCAGGACCGGGGGGCCAACGGCGACGGCTGGGTGCGCTGCGACGAGGGCCACCGCCACTGGGGCCGCTTCGGCGCGGCCGGGCTGCTGGTGCTGGCCACCGGGCGGGTGCTGCTCGCCCACCGGGCGTCCTGGAGCCACCACGGCGGCACCTGGGGCATCCCCGGCGGAGCTCGCGACGGCGCCGAGACCGCCCGGGACGCGGCGCTGCGCGAGGCGGTCGAGGAGACCGGGCTGGACCCGGCGGCCGTCGTCGTCACCACCGAGACCGTCGACGACCACGGTGGCTGGTCCTACACGACGGTGCACGCCGCGCTGACCGTCGACCCGCCGCCGCTGCACCCCACCGACGCCGAGTCCACCGAACTGGCGTGGGTGCTGCTCGCCGAGGTGGACACGCTCGACCTGCACCCCGGGTTCGCCGGATTCTGGCACGGGCCGGACGCCCCGACGCGCTGAACGGGGCGCCTGCACGTCCTACCGTGGGAACCATGGCCGACACCTCCCCCCGTCGCTCCGCTCGCCGGGGCCCGGATCCCAGTGACTTCCTCGCCCTCGACGCCGAGCTGTCCGCCGAGGAGCGCGACATCCGCGACGCGGTGCGGGACTACGCGGCCGCGGAGCTCGCCCCCCGGATCAGCGAGTGGTACGAGTCGAACACGCTGCCCCGCGACATCGCGAAGGGCCTGGGCTCGCTCGGCCTGCTCGGCATGCACCTCGAGGGCTACGGCTGCGCCGGGACCAACGCCAGCTCCTACGGCCTGGCCTGCCGCGAGCTCGAGGCGGTCGACTCCGGGCTGCGCTCGTTCGTCTCGGTCCAGGGCTCGCTCGCGATGTTCGCCATCCACCGGTGGGGCAGCGAGGAGCACAAGCAGCAGTGGCTGCCGCGTATGGCGACCGGCGACGCGCTGGGCTGCTTCGGGCTGACGGAGCCCGACGCCGGGTCCGACCCCGGCTCGATGCGCACCCGCGCGCGCCGCGACGGCGACGACTGGGTGCTCGACGGCACCAAGATGTGGATCACCAACGGGACCCTGGCCGACGTCGCCGTCGTGTGGGCGCAGACCGACCCCGACGCCGGGTCGAAGGGCATCCGCGGCTTCGTCGTCCCGACCGAGACCCCCGGCTTCACCGCCCACGAGATCAAGCACAAGCTCTCGCTGCGCGCCTCGCTGACCGCCGAGCTCGTGCTCGAGGGCGTGCGGGTGCCGGGCGACGCGGTGTTCCCCGAGGTCACCGGGCTCAAGGGTCCGCTGTCGTGCCTCAACGAGGCCCGCTACGGGATCCTCTGGGGCGCCGTCGGGGCCGCGCGGTCCTGCTTCGAGGCGGCGCTGTCCTACGCGATGGACCGCGAGCAGTTCGGCAGCCCGATCGCGGGCTTCCAGCTCACCCAGCGCAAGCTCACCGACATGGTCGTCGCGGTGAACCAGGCCGGGCTCACCGCGGGCCGGATCGGGCGGCTCAAGGACGCGCACGAGCTGCACCCGTCGCAGGTCAGCTTCGGCAAGATGGCCAACGTGCGCGCCGCGCTCGACGTCGCCCGGACCGCACGCACCGTGCTCGGCGGGAACGGGATCACGCTCGAGTACCCGGTGTTCCGGCACATGACGAACCTGGAGACGGTGCTGACCTACGAGGGCACCGAGGAGATGCACGCGCTCTCCATCGGGCAGGCGCTGACGGGGCTGGCGGCGTTCCGCTGACCCGTCACGCCGGCGGGGCGGTGACCACGCGGTCGCGCCCGGCGCGCTTGGCCTCGTAGAGCGCGCCGTCGGCGGCGCCGACGAGCTCGTCGACGGTGCCGGCCGCCTTCGGGCTGGCGACGCACCCGATGGACGCGGTGAGCCCGCGGATGCGCGTCGGGCCGCCCGGTCCGGCCACGGTGAGGTCGAGCGACCCGATCCGGGTCCGGAGACGGTCGGCGGTGTGGGACGCCGAGGCCGGGTCGACCCCGGAGAGCAGGACGACGAACTCCTCGCCCCCGAAGCGGCCCACGGCGTCGTACCCGCGCACCTCGGCCGAGAGCGCGGCGGCGACCGCGCGCAGCACCTCGTCACCGGCGAGGTGGCCGTGGGCGTCGTTGACGGCCTTGAAGTTGTCCAGGTCGACCATGAGCACGGCGAGCCCGGTGCCCAGCCGACGGGTCCGCGCCATCTCCTTGGCGGCCATCTCGGCCCACGCGGATCCGTTGGCCAGCCCCGTCTTCGGGTCGGTCCGCGAGGCCTGCCGGAACTGGTCCACCAGCACGCCGCGGTGCAGCATGATCACCGGGACCAGCAGGATCGGCACCAGCCACGGCGAGGCGGCGGCCAGCACGGCGAGCGCGGCGCCCAGGGCGAGCGCGCCGAGCCCCAGGAGGGTGTCCGCGGGACTGGCCAGGTGGCGGCGCACGGACGGCGTCGGCGAGGACAGCAGCAGGATGATCCCGACGACGAGGCCGTGGTTGACCGTCCAGCGCACCAGCGCCGCGAGCGCGATGAGGACCAGGCCCTTCGGCCCGGCCGCGGCCGTGAGCAGCGTGCTCTTGTCGATGTCGAGCAGCACGAGCGCCGCGGCGCCGGTGCCGAGCACGACGGTCGCCCAGGAGAAGATCCACCGGTGGGGCGGCGGGTGCTGCTCGTTGCGGACCCACCAGTAGGCGAACGTCGCGGTGACGAGCACGAGCGCGGGCCCCAGGTGCACGAGCAGCAGGCCCGCGAAGGTCCACATCGACTTGAGGTCGATGAACGGGCGGTCGGTGCGGGTGATGCGAATGCGCTCGATGTGGCGGGCGGCCTCGGCGTGCACCGCCGCGCCCAGGAAGAGCAGGCCGGCGACCAGCCAGTCCTGCCCGGTGGCCGGCCGCCCGACGAACGGGGCGACGGTCACCGCGATCGCGAGGACGTCCACGACGAGCACGTAGGTCAGCGCCCGGGGCCGCAGCGACCACAGATCCCACCGGCTCGGCACCAGCGCGGCCAGCCCGGACCGGTCGCGACGCGTGATCCCGCCGGCCTCCTGGCGGGTCGGCCGCGCGCGGGGAGCGGTCACGTTCTGCTGCCTCCGAAGCTGGGAATCGGCCGGTGACGGTGTCCCTGCTGGCCTCGCGCGGAGCCTCCACACCCGCCGGTCGCGCCCTCGTGGTGGTGACCCAACGGTACCGCGAACCACTCCGACGGGGACCTGTGGATCACCCTTTCGTGGCGTCTCACCTGGATGGTTGACGCCCGGTCGTCCTCTGGTGACCGAGGGCCACAGTTGCCAGGCTGGAGTCGTCCGACCGCAGAGCGTGACCGATCGAACCCCGCGGTTCGTCCCGTCGGCTGCTCACGCGGAGTGACATCTCTGCCCGGATGGGGACCTCGAACCGCGCGTGGTGACGCCGCGCACGGACACGGGGCGCGACCACGAAGGAGTACCGATGCCCACCACCTCCGACTCGAACTGGGTCCGCGACGACTCGAACTGGGTCCGGTCCGCCGTGCTGTCCCTCGGCAGGGACGACTCGAACTGGGTCCGCGACGCCCACTGGCGCGACGCCCATTGGCGGGACGCGCACTGGCGCTGACCCGACGCGGGCCCGACGCACCGGGCCCCCCCCGGACGCCGTTCACGCGGCGTCGGGGGTGCCGGTCGTCGGACCGGGGGGAGCGCGGCCCGTCTCCGGGTCGCGGACGTCGGTGCCCCGGCGGGCGCGCCGCCACGCACCGCCCGCCAGGACTGCGGCCAGGACCCCGACGGCGCCGCTGAGGGCGACGGCGCCGGGCGGCGAGGTCGCCTGCGCGAGCACGCCCGCGACGAGCACGCCCACCCCCTGGGTGGCGCGCAGGGCGGTGACCGCGAGGCCGAACGCCTGACCGCGGTGGGCGTCGGCGACCGCGGCGACGAAGGCCGCATTGGCGGGCACCTGATAGGCGCAGCACAGCCCGGAGGCCACCCAGAGGCCGATCACGACCGGCAGCGGGGGGTCCAGCGCGGAGCCGATCAGCGGCACGCAGGAGCCCACCGCGAGCGGCCCCAGCAGGCGTGACCGGGCGTCGGGGGCGACGAGCCGGGTGAGCGCCACGACCCCCACCGCGGCCCCCAGCGGGTTCGCCGCGAGCAGCACCCCCACCGCCGCCGTCCCCGCCCCGAGGTGTGCCGCGTACGGCGCGGCCAGTCCCTCGACGGTGACCACGAAGGCCGAGACGCACGCCAGCGCGATGAGCGCGCGCAGCCGGGCGTCGTGGCCCACCACGCGCGCGCCGTCCCGGATCCGCGCGAGCGCCTCCCGCACGCCCGCACCCGGCGTCGGGACCCCCTCCGGTCGCTCCGCGCGGTGCTCGGGGAGTCCGAGGCCGACCACGAGGGCGGAGACGACGAACGTCGCGGCGTCGATCCCGAGGGCGGGGGAGACCCCGAGCAGGGTCACCAGCGGGCCGCCCAGCGCGAACCCGAGCACCTGGGCGGACTGGTACGTCGTCCCGATCAGCGCCGCGCCGGCGACGTAGCGGTCGCCGTCGAGCAGGCGCGGCAGGATCGCCGAGCGCGCGGCGAGGAACGGCGCGGCGAGCATCTGCACGGCCACGAGCAGCACGCACAGGGCCGGCAGCGGCATGCCGGGCACCGCCATCGCGGCGACGAGGACCGCCCGGGCCACGTCGGTGACGACCATCGTGGCCCGGCGCGGGAAGCGGTCGGCGAGCCCGGAGAGCAGCGGGCCGGCCACGAGGTCGGGCAGGAAGGTCAGCGCGTAGGTCAGGGCGGTGAGCGCGGCTGAGGCGGTCCGGTCGAACACCAGGACGGTCAGCGCGACGCGGGCGACCTGGTCACCGAGGATCGAGAGCAGCTGGCCGGTCCAGAGCCGGCGGAACGGGGCGACGGCGAGGGTGGCCCGGAAGGTGGCGGGGCGGTCCTCGTCGGGACCGTCGTCGCGCCGCGTCATCGTCCGACGACGCTAGGCGATCGGGCCCCGCCGGTCGACGGCCTCCCGGTGGCGCGACACGCCGAACACGCGCACCACTGGCACAACAGGGGTCTCAGCGGGCACACTGCTGCGCGACCGCAGACGTGGGTCGCACTGAAGGCACGGGCGTTGCGAGGACGTTGGGGAAGACGCTTCTCGTCTCGACCGGAGGTCAGCAGTGAGCACCCGTGGCGTGGTCTACGTCCACTCGTCGCCGCCTGCGGTCAATCCGCACGTCGAGTGGGCCATTTCGGGCGTCCTGGACGCCCGTGTCGTGCTGGACTGGACCGCTCAGGACGCGGCCCCGGGCCAGATGAGGGCCGAGTGCTCGTGGACCGGCCCGGTCGGTACCGCGGCGCGCCTGGCGAGCGCCCTGCGTGCCTGGGGCATGCTGCGCTTCGAGGTCACCGAGGAGCCCAGCCCCGGCACCGACGGCGAGCGCTTCAGCCACGTCCCCGGGCTCGGGCTCTGGCACGGCCGGACCAGCGCGAACGGCGACGTCGTCGTCGGCGAGGACCAGCTGCGCTCGGCCATGGCCGGCGCGCGCCGCGACGGCCGCGACGCCCTCCACCACGCCCTCGACGAACTCCTGGGGCGCCGCTGGGACGACGCCCTCGAGCAGTACCGCTACGCCGGCGACGGCGCGGCGGTCGGATGGCTGCACCAGGTCGGCTGATCGCCGGGGCCGGTTCCCCGCCGGCCGGGCCCGGGCTGGCACAGTGCTCCCATGCCCTTCGCGCCGACCCGCCTCCCGGGGTGACCGGCGCCCGCAACGGCCGGCTGGCGGCGCTGACCCGCCCCGCCGTGACGGTGCCGATCGCCCTCGTCGTGCTGCTCGCCGTGCTCGGCGTGGTGGCCGCGGTGCTCGCGGGCCGGGCGTCCGGCACCGCGCGGGACGCCCTCGGTGACACCGGGCCGGCACTCGCTGGAGTGACATTGCCCGAGGACGGCTCCGCGGGGCCGCCGACCGTGGCGCTCACCCCCTCGGCGGCCGCCTCACCCCGCGCGACCGAGATCCGTGACCTCGTCCAGCGGCAGATCGACGCCCGCAACAACGGCGACTACGGCGCCTGGGTGGCGACCTCGTCGGCGACGTCCTCGGCCTCGGTGTCCTCGGCCCAGTTCGCCGACCGGAACCGCACGGTGAAGGTGGGCTCGGTGATCCTGCGACGCATCGATCCGGTGGGGGACGACCAGTACGTGGTGCCCATGGGGATGATCACCACCCAGGACCCCTCGTCGGCGCCCCCCGACGTCCCGGTGGCGCGGCTGTGCTGGCAGGTGTCGATGACCGTGGTGACCGAGCGGGGGTCGCTGCGCCTGGTGGATCCGCTGGCTGGGAGTTCCTTGCGGACGCCCTGCTAGGTGCCTACGGCTCGTGAGCACTTTCCGGGGCTATGACCCCGGAAAGTGCTCACGGGAACCGGAGGTTCACCGAGCGCCTCCAACCCCCGTGGAAGACCCCGAGGAATGGCAGCGGCTGCGGCGCGACCAGGGGAACGTCGCCAGCCTCGAACAGGCTTTCGCCCAGGGATTCACCGCCGATGCGGTGCGGGCGCACGTGGCCGCAGGACGATGGATCCCGATGTTCCGCAGCACGTACGCGCTCGTCAGCGGCGAACCGACGCCGGAGATGTGGCGCCGGGCGGCGCTGCTGTTCATCCGGGGCCCCGCGGTGCTCAGCCACGCGAGCGCCGCGGCCGTCCTGGGACTCCCCGGCGGGAGCGACGAGCTGCCGATCCACGTGACCGTCGAGTACGGGTCGTCGGCACGTGGATGCGACGGGATCGTGGTGCACCGGAGCCGGGCGTTCCCCCACATCGTGCTGGCCAACTGCGATCCGCCGGTGACCACGAAGAGCCAGACCCTGATCGACCTGGCCGTCGAGGCGCCGAGCGCCCGGGAGGCCATGAGGATCCTGACGGCGGGTGCGACGCAGGCCCACGTGCCGGGAGGGCGTATCCAGGCGGCCCTCGCGAACCGACGACCCCGCCGGTACCGCAGGGCGCTCGAGGCGGCGGCGAAGCTGATCGCCGAGGGCGTCGAGTCCGTGCTCGAGGGCTGGTACGCCGAGGACGTCGAGCTCGCGCACGGGTTGCCGGGAGGGGTCCGGCAGGTCGCCCGGGTGGTCGAGGGGCACCGCCGGGCCGAGGACCTCGAGTACGCCATGCCGCTCGGGGTGCTGACCGTGCGCCTGGACGGCTGGCGCACGCACGCCAACCGCCGTACGGCCCGCGTCGACCGGGCTCGCGACAACGCCGCCGAGCTGGAGGGTCGGGCCCGGCTGACCTTCGGCTACGAGGAGGTCAAGGACACCCCGTGCACCGTGGCGCAGATCGTCGCCGCCCGGCTCCGGCAGCTCGGGTGGCCAGGCGAAGTCACCAGGTGCACGGAGTGCCCGTGAGCACTTCCTGGGGTTATAGCCCCAGAAAGTGCTCACGTGCCCGTAGGGCACCTATAGCGGGATGTTCCCGTGATGCCCCCGCCCGGCGGGCGCGCTCGCGAGCGCGTCGACCCGGTGGGCCCGGGACTGGGCCGGGTCGATGACCTCGTCGACCACCCCGATCGACAGGGCGCGGTTGACCCCGCCGGCGGTGCGCTCGTGCTCCTCGGCGAGCTGGGTGTGCAGCGCCTCGCGCTCCTCCTCCGGGGCCGCCGCGAGCTGCTTGCGGTTGAGGATCCCCACGGCGGCCTTCGCGCCCATGACGGCGACCTCGGCGTCGGGCCAGGCGAACACCGCAGTCGCCCCGAGCGAGCGGGAGTTCATCGCGATGTAGGCCCCGCCGAACGACTTGCGGGTCACCAGGGTCACCCGCGGCACGGTCGCCTCGGCGAACGCGTGCAGCAGCTTCGCCCCGCGGCGCACCACGCCGTCCCACTCCTGCCCGACCCCGGGCAGGTAGCCGGGCACGTCGACCACGACCACCATCGGGATGCCGAACGCGTCGCAGAGCCGCACGAACCGCGCCGCCTTCTCCGCCGACGGCGAGTCCAGGCAGCCGCCCAGGCGGAGCGGGTTGTTCGCGATCACCCCGACCGCCCGGCCCCCCAGCCGGCCGAACCCGACCACGATGTTCGGCGCGTATCGCGGCTGCAGCTCCTCGAACGGCGACTCGCCCTCCGGGGCGGGGTCGAGCAGCTCGTGCAGCAGCGGGTGCACGTCGTAGGCGCGCTTCTTGGCCTCGGGCAGCAGCGCCCGCAGGTCCGACGACCGGGTGGAGCGCACGTCGAACGAGCCCGGCGTCGCGAAGAGCTCCGTCAGCCGCCGGGCCCGGGCCATCGCGTCGGCCTCGGAGTCGGCCACCACGTGGACCACGCCGGAGCGCCGGCCGTGGGCGTCCTGGCCGCCGAGTCCCTCGGCGTCGACGGTCTCGCCGGTCACCGAGCGGACGACGTCGGGTCCGGTGACGAACACCCGGCCCTGCGGCGCCATGATCACCAGGTCGGTCAGCGCCGGGCCGTAGGCCGCGCCGCCGGCGGCCGGGCCGAGCACCACCGAGATCTGGGGCACCCGCCCGGAGGCGCGCACCATCGCCGCGAACACCTGCCCGACGGCGTCGAGCGCCTCCACGCCCTCGGCGAGCCGGGCGCCGCCGGAGTGCCAGAGCCCGATCACCGGGCAGCGCAGCCGCAGCGCGGTGTCGATGGCCTCGACGATGTGGCGGCAGCCCTCGGAGCCCATGGCCCCGCCCATCACCGAGCCGTCGGTGATGTAGACGACGACGCGGGAGCCGTTGATCCGTCCGTGCGCGGCCATCGCGCCCGACGTGTCCGGCGGGCGCAGCGGGGAGAACGTCCCCTCGTCGACCAGCGCCGCCCCGCGCACGTACGGCGAGCGCGGGTCCAGCTCCTCGGTGGCGGGCAGGGACGACGAGCGGGCGGGGGGCTCGGGGGACGACGTCGAGGGGCGGGAGTCGAGAGCGGTCATGCGAACTCCTCTCCGGGCCGCCGCCCGCCGGTCGGGCGGGTGGCGGTGGGCGGGGTGGACGGGGCGGTACGGGTCGGCGGACCGCACCGTCCGGTGGCCTGGTCGTGGGGACGGGGCCTCGAGGTGCCGCGGCGCACCGGGTCAGGCCGGGGTGACGGCGAGCGAGACGTTGTGTCCTCCGAAGCCGAAGGAGTCGTTGACGGCGGCCTCGAGGGCCACCTTGCGGGCCTCGCCGGCGACGACGTCGAGCTCCACGTCGTCGTCGAGGTCGGTGAGGTTGGCGGTCGGGGGCACGAGCCCCTCGCGGACCGCGAGGATCGTCGCGATCGCCTCCACCGCGCCCGCGGCGCCGAGCAGGTGGCCCAGCGATCCCTTCGGCGCGGTGAGCACGGGGTGGTCCCCGATGGCCTTGCGGACGGCCACGGTCTCGGCCACGTCACCGACCGGGGTGGAGGTCGCGTGGCAGTTCACGTGCCCGACGTCGGCGGGCTCGAGCCCCGCGGTGCGCAGGGCGGCCGCGATCGCCCGCGACTGGCCCGTTCCCTCGGGGTCGGGCGCGGTGATGTGGTAGGCGTCCGCGCTGGTCCCGATGCCCGCGATGCGCCCGTGGACGGTCGCGCCCCGGGCCTTCGCGAACTCCTCGCGTTCCAGGACGACCATGCCCGAGCCCTCGCCCAGCACGAAGCCGTTGCGCTTCGTGTCGAAGGGCCGCGAGGCCTGCGTCGGGTCGTCCCAGTCGTGCGCCATGGTCCGGGCCTGGCAGAACCCGGCGAGGGTGATCGGTGCGATGCACGCCTCGGCGCCGCCGGCGACGACGACGTCGACCTCGTTCGCCTGGAGCATGCGCCAGCCCCAGGCGATGGCCTCGGCCCCGGACGCGCAGGCCGAGACCGGGGCGTGGATGCCGGCCGCGGCGCCGAACTCCAGCCCGACGTGGGCCGCGGGCCCGTTGGGCATGAGCATCGGGATGGTCAGGACCGCGACCTTGCGCAGGCCCTGCTGCTCGAGCAGGTCGTCCTGGCCGAGCAGGGTGGTGGCGCCGCCGATGCCGGTCCCGACGACGACGGCGAGGCGCAGCGCGTCCACCTTCGGCGACCCGTCCTCGGTGGCGGGGTAGTCGCCGAGGTCGGCGTGCTCCCACGCCTGACGGGCCGCGATGATCGCGACCTGCTCGGACCGGTCGAGGCGACGCAGCTCGACACGCTTGAGGATCTCGGAGGGCTCGACGGCGAGCTGGGAGGCGAAGTCGACGGGGAGCTCGAAGCGCGCCGGCCAGTCCTCCGTCAGGGGCCGGACACCGCTGGCGCCGGCCAGGAGGCCGTCCCAGGTGGTCTGCACGTCTCCGCCGAGCGGGGTCGTCGCGCCCATCCCGGTGACGACGACCCCCTGGCCGGGCGCACTCACGAGTGCGAGGAGATGTAGTCGACGGCGTCGGACACGGTGGTGAGCTTCGCGAGCTCGTCGTCGGGGATCTTGACCCCGAACTTGTCCTCGGCCTGCACGGCGATCTCCACCATCGAGAGCGAGTCGATGTCGAGGTCGTCGACGAACGACTTCTCCGGGGTCACCTCGGAGGCGTCGACGCCGGCCACCTCCTCGACGATGCTCGCGAGGTCGGGGAGGATCTCTTCCTTGGAAGCCACGTGGCTCCTTTCATCAGGGGTCTGGTGAGGACGAGGACGTTATAGCCAGGAAGGAGTCAGGGGAGCACGACCACTTGGCCGCCGTACGACAGGCCGGCCCCGAAGCCGACGATGAGCGCCACGTCGCCGGAGCGCACCCGGCCGGCGCCGCGCATGTGGTCGATGGCCATCGGGATGGACGCCGAGGACGTGTTGCCGGAGTGGACGATGTCGTCGGCGATGACGAGGTCGTCGCGCGCCCCCTGCTGCTTCAGCTTCTTCGCGATGGCCTCGACGATGCGCAGGTTGGCCTGGTGGGGGACCAGCACGTCGATGTCGGCCGGGCTCAGGCCGGCCTTCTCGAGGGCCTCCATCGCGATGGGCGCGATCTTGGTGGTGGCCCAGCGGAACACCGCCTGGCCCTCCTGGCGCAGGTAGTTCTTCTCGTCGATGCCGATCGTCGACACGAGGTCGCCCGCGGCGCCCCACGCGACCGGCCCGACGCCGACCTCCTCGGCGCTCTCGGCCGGTCCGAGCACGGCGGCACCCGCACCGTCGGCGAAGATGATGCAGGTCGACCGGTCGTCCATGTCCAGCCAGTCGGAGAGCTTCTCGGAGCCGACGACGAGGACGTGGCGGGCGGTGCCGCAGCGGATCATGTCGGCGGCGAGGCCGGTGCCGTAGCAGAACCCGGCGCACGCGGTGTTGACGTCCATCGCGCCGATGCCGTTGACCCCGATCCGGTCGGCCAGCTGCGCGGCGGCGTTGGGGATCGGGTTGGGCATGGTGCAGGTCGCGACGACGACGGCGTCGAGGTCGGTAGGGGAGAGGCCGGCATCGGCGAGGGCCTTGGAGCCTGCGTCGGCGCCCATGGAGACGACGGTGTCCGACTCGCCGGCGAAGCGGCGCTCGGCGATCCCGACGCGGCTGCGGATCCACTCGTCGTTGGTCTCGACGCGCTGCGCGAGCTCGTCGTTGGTGACGATGCGGTCGGGCTGGGAGCTGCCCAGGCCCAGGATGCGGGCGCCCGCGACCGGGTCGGGCTGGCGGATGGTGCCGTGCAGGCTCATTCCTGCCCCCGCACCAGCTCGACGGCCGCGGCGAGGTCATCGGGCGTCGACACGTTCACGGTGGCGGTCCCCTTGATCTGGCGCTTCACCATGCCGGTGAGCGTCCCGGCGGGCGTGAGCTCGACGGCGCCGGTGAGGCCGCGCTCGCGCAGGGTGTCCATGCAGGCGTCCCAGCGCACGGAGAGCGTGACCTGGGCGACGAGCCGGTCCAGGACGTCGGACCCGGAGGTGACGACGGCGCCGTCGGCGTCGGAGAGCAGGGCCAGCACCGGGTCGGCGGGCGCGAGCTGGTCGCGGTGCTCGCCGACCCAGCCCGACAGGGCCTTCTCGGCGGGCTCCATGAACCGGGTGTGGAAGGCGCCGGCGACGGCGAGGGGGCGCACCCGGGCGCCCTCGGGCGGCTCGGCGGCGAGGGCCTCGATGTCGGAGGTCCGGCCGGCGGCGACCACCTGCCCGGTGCCGTTGCGGTTGGCGGGCTCGAGGTCGCGCTCGGCGAGCGCGGCCAGCACCGTGTCCGCGTCACCGCCGAGGACCGCGGCCATCGAGGTCGGCTCCACCGCGCACGCGGCGGCCATCTCCTTGCCGCGCACCGCGGCGAGGGCGACCGCCCGCTCCGGGCTCAGCACCCCCGCGAGAGCGGCCGCGGCGAGCTCGCCGACCGAGTGCCCGGCCACCGTGGTGCCCTCGGGCAGGGCGTCCGAGCTGCCGAGCGAGCCGCCCAGTTCGCCCAGGAGGGCCTCGCCCGAGAGCAGCGCCGAGGCGACCAGCAGCGGCTGGGTGACGGCGGTGTCGGCGATCGCGTCGGCGTCGGCCTCGGTGCCCAACTGCGCCAGGTCGAGCCCGGCCGCCTCGGAGAACGCCGCCAGCCGTTCGCGGGCGCCGGGGCGTTCCAGCCACGGCGCGAGCATCCCCGGCTTCTGGGCGCCCTGACCGGGCGCGAGGATCGCGATCACACTCCGTACCCCACCACGCGCGGGTTGCGGGCAGCAGGCGTCGCGGTGACGAATCCTCGTCGGGGATCGTTGTGGGGTTCCTACAAATGTGGGGGCAAACACGCCATGGCGACGGAATCGATCGAGATGCCGCTCTCGATCACTGACGCCGGACGATCTTGCATCGTCGCAGGTCAGCGCCTCGGCGTGGGCTCCGTTCCGCCGCCGACCGTGCGCAACCGGTCGAGCGCGATGGCCATGTGCAACAACCGCGAGCCGCGCGCGTCGGAGGCCTGGGCGCCGGTGAGGTCGGCCACTCGACGCAGCCGGTACCGCACGGTGTTCGGGTGCACAAAGAGCGAGCGGGCGCACGCCTCCAGCACCCCGGCGTGCTCCAGGTAGGCCTCCACGGTCTCGACGAGCGAGCCACCGGCCTCCCGCAGCGGGCGGGCGACGTCGCGCACGAGCTGCTCGACCGCGGACGCATCGCCCGCGAGTACCCGCTCGGGGAGCAGTTCGTCGGCCGAGACCGGCCGGGGCGCGCCCGGCCAGGCCGCGACGGCCCGGTGCCCCGCGAGCGCCCGCACGGCCGAGCGGTGCGCGTCGAGCAGCCCGGCGACGACGGGTCCGGCGACGACGGGTCCTGGCCCGAAGGCGTCGGCGAGCGCCAGGGCGGCCTTGGACTCGCCGCGAGTGAGGTCGGTGAGGCGGTGGTCGCGCGGCCCGTCGTCGGGGGCGTCGTCGTCGACGTGCTCCCGGGACTCGTCGAGCGACATGACCATGACCAGGTGCGAGCCGTGGGCGCCGAGGAGCACCGAGACCCCCGCGCGGTAGGCGGCGCGCCGGACGCCGTGCAGCGGGTCGGGGCCCTCGGGGCGGGAGGGGTCGCCGGGGGCGGGCGGGTCGCCGACGAGCACCACCGCGCGCGCCCCCGGGTCCCACCCCAGCGCGGACGCGCGGGAGAGCAGGGCGCCCTCGGAGTCGCGGTCGGCGCGGACGACGGCGTCGACGACGAGGGCCTCGAGGCGGGCGTCCCAGGCGCCGCGGGACTCGGCGGCCGAGGCGTACACCGTCGCCGCCGCGAAGGCGACCTCGCGCCCGAAGCGCAGCACCGCCGTGACGAGGACGGCCCGCTCGGCCCGGCCCCCGGCCAGCGCGGGGATGCGCTCCTCGAAGACCTCGGTGGCGATGCGGACGAGCTCGACGGTCTGGCGCAGCGTCATCCGGCGGGCCAGGTCGGGTGGGGCGCTGCGGAAGGCCTCGGCGGTCAGGCGCGGGGTGGCGTCGGGGTCGCGGAGCCAGGTGACGAAGTTGGCGGCGCCGAGCTGGGTGACCATGAGGACGCCGGCGCGCTGGTCGGCGGTCAGCCGGGAGAACCACGGCAGCCGCGCGGACATCTCGGCGACCCCGGCGCCAGCCACCCCGCCGGTCGCGAGCTCGAGGCGGCGCACGGTGGCCTCGGAGACCGACCGTTCGCGGGTCCCCGCCATCAGCTCACCTCCGCGGCGTCGTCGCCCGTCCCCAGTGTCCCGGCCCCCGACGAGAAACGGGGCCCCGGCCGGCGAACCGGCCGGGGCCCCGCCCCGTGTGACGTGTGCGCGCTTGCTACAGCGGCGTGACCTGGACGGCCTGCAGGCCCTTCTGGCCCTGCTCGACGTCGAACGAGACGCGCTGACCCTCGTCAAGCGTCCGGAAGCCGCGAGACTGGATCGCCGAGTAGTGGACGAAGACGTCAGCGCCACCACCGTCGGGAGCGAGGAAGCCGAAGCCCTTCTCGCTGTTGAACCACTTGACGGTGCCTTCTGCCATTCTTGCTCCTCATACCGATGTCCCGGGGGCGCTGTCCTGCCCCCAGCCTTCAAGCCGCCGCCGGAGCGCTGTACTCCAACCGCCGGACCCGCCAGGTGCCTCGTTGGCTACGAGGAGGACCGGGCGGTCGGCGACAGCCTAGCGGGATCCCCTGGCACCAGAGCTAGCCCCGATCGCCGAAAAGTCACCGCGAGGTCACGAGACGCCGCTGTCGGACTCCTGCGGCCCCGCGGCCTGCGGGTCGTCGACCTGGTAGCGCCGCGCGGCGTCCCGCACCGTCGACTGGTCGACCTCGCCGCGGCGGGCCAGCGACGCCAGCACGGCCACGACGACGTTCTCCGCGTCGACCCCGAAGTGGCGCCGGGTGGCGGGCCGGGTGTCGGAGAGCCCGAAGCCGTCGGTGCCCAGCGTCGTGTAGTCCCCGGGCACCCAGGGGCGGATGAGGTCGGGGACGGCGCGCATCCAGTCCGAGACCGCCACCACCGGGCCGGCCGCGTCGGACAGCGCCGTCGTGACGTAGGGCGTGCGCGGATCGTCGTCGGGGTGGGCCTGGTTGTGGCGCTCGCACTCGACGCCGTCGCGGCGCAGCTCGCCGTAGGACGTCGCCGACCACAGGTCGGCCTGCACCCCCCACTCGGTCGCCAGCATCTCCTGGGCCTTCTGCGCCCACGGCATCGCGACGCCCGAGGCCAGGATCTGCGCCCGCGGGCCCGGCCCGCCGGGGGCCTGGGCGTAGCGGTAGAGCCCCCGCAGCAGGCCGTCGACGTCGAGGCCGTCGGGCTCCGCGGGCTGGCGGTAGGGCTCGTTGTAGACCGTCAGGTAGTACATGACGTTGGGGTCGCGGTCGGGCTCCGCGGGGGGCTCGCCAGCGGCGCCGTTGCTCGACTCGCCGTACATGCGCTCGAGCCCGTCGCGCACGATGTGGCCGATCTCGAAGGCGAACGCCGGGTCGTACGCGACGACGGCCGGGTTGGTCGCCGCGAGCAGGTGCGAGTGCCCGTCGTTGTGCTGCAGGCCCTCGCCGACGAGCGTCGTGCGCCCCGCCGTCGCCCCGAGCAGGAACCCGCGCGCCATCTGGTCGGCCGCGGCCCAGAGGTCGTCGCCGGTGCGCTGGAAACCGAACATCGAGTAGAAGATGTAGATCGGGATCATCGTCTCGCCGTGGGTGGCGTACGACGTCCCGACCGCGGTGAACGAGGCGACCGACCCGGCCTCGTTGATGCCCTCGTGCAGCAGCTGGCCCGTCTCGGACTCCCGGTAGGCCAGCAGCTGGTCGGCGTCCACCGACGTGTAGAGCTGCCCCTGCGGGTTGTAGATCTTGAGGTTCGAGAAGAACGAGTCCATCCCGAAGGTGCGGGCCTCGTCGGGGATGATCGGGATGACCCGCTTGCCGATCTCGTCGTCGCGGGTGAGCTCCTTGACCAGCCGGACGAAGGCCATCGTCGTGGCGATCTCCTGCTTGCCCGAGCCACGCCGCACGACGTCGTAGACCTTGTCGCCCGGCAGTACGAGCGGCTTGCTGCGCAGCCGCCGCTCCGGCAGCGGGCCGCCGAGCTGGCGGCGGCGATCGAGCATGTACTCGATCTCCGGGGCGTCCTTGCCGGGGTGGTAGTAGGGCGGCAGGTAGGGGTCGCGCTCGAGCTCGGCGTCGCTGATCGGCACCCGGACCTCGTCGCGGAAGGTCTTGAGGTCCTCGAGGGTCAGCTTCTTCATCTGGTGGGTCGCGTTGCGGCCCTCGAAGTGCGGGCCGAGCGTGTAGCCCTTGATCGACTTCGCGAGGATGACGGTCGGGCGGCCCTCGTGCTCGAGCGCCGCTTGGTAGGCCGCGTAGACCTTGCGGTAGTCGTGCGCGCCGCGCTTGAGGTTCCAGACGTCGTCGTCGGACATGTCCTTGACGAGTTCCTTGGTGCGCGGGTCGCGCCCGAAGAAGTGCTCGCGGACGTAGGCGCCGTCGTTGGCCTTGTAGGTCTGGAAGTCGCCGTCCGGCGTGGTGTTCATGAGGTTGATCAGGGCGCCGTCGCGGTCGGCGTGCAGCAGCCGGTCCCACTCCCGGCCCCAGATGACCTTGATGACGTTCCAGCCGGCGCCGCGGAAGAACGACTCCAGCTCCTGGATGACCTTGCCGTTGCCGTGCACCGGCCCGTCGAGGCGCTGCAGGTTGCAGTTGATGACGAAGGTCAGGTTGTCCAGGCCTTCGGCCGCCGCGACGTGGATGGCGCCGCGCGACTCCGGCTCGTCCATCTCGCCGTCGCCGAGGAACGCCCAGGTGTGCTGCTGGGAGGTGTCCTTGATGCCGCGGTTCTCCAGGTAGCGGTCGAAGCGCGCCTGGAAGATCGCGTTGATCGGGCCGAGGCCCATCGAGACCGTCGGGTGCTCCCAGAACCACGGCATGAGCCGCGGGTGCGGGTAGGACGGCAGGCCGCCGCCCGGGCCGGCGTGGCTGAGCTCCTGGCGGAAGCCGTCGAGGTGCTCGGCGCCCAGGCGGCCCTCGAGGAAGGCGCGGGCGTAGATGCCGGGGGAGGCGTGGCCCTGGATGTAGACGTGGTCCCCGCCGCCGGCGTGGTCCTTGCCGCGGAAGAACCAGTTGAAGCCGACCTCGTAGAGGCTGGCCGCCGACGCGTAGGTCGAGATGTGGCCGCCGACCCCGACGCCGGGCCGCTGCGCCCGGTGGACCATCGTCGCGGCGTTCCAGCGGATCCACGCGCGGTAACGGCGCTCGGTCTCCTCGTCGCCCGGGAACCACGGCTCCTGGTCGGTGGGGATGGTGTTGACGTAGTCGGTGGAGAACAGGCTCGGCACCGCGACGCGGCGCTCCCGGGCGCGCTGGAGCAGTTGCAGCATGAGGAAACGGGCGCGCTGCTGGCCGGCGCCGTCGAGCACCTGGTCGAACGACTCGATCCACTCGGCGGTCTCGTCCGGATCGATGTCCGGCAGGTGCGAGGAGAGGCCGTCACGGATGACGTGGACCCGCGGCGTGTCCGTGCTGTTCGGTGAGTCGTTCGTTGCTGACAACTGCGGATGCTCCTCGTCGCGTGGGTCCGACGGTGTGGCCCCGGCTCGCCCTCGCGGGGGTCTTCGGAACCGATTCTGCCTGCGGGGTCGCCCCAGGTGGTGACCATCGTCGTCCCCGGGCGCCCGTCCGTCATCTCTACCCACGAGTAGTCGGGACGGCGTGGTGGCGAGGCCGCTCGGCGTGTCGGTCCCGCGGTCCGTTCTGCGTGCCGCGTGGCTGGTTGCGCGCGACTGCGCGGGAGTGTTCGCTGTGCGTGATTGGCGGGCGCCGGACGGGCGTCGGCCGAGGGCACCGAGGAGGGACGAGAGACGTGGTCGCGGCCGCGGGGGACACCGACGGCAGCCGGAGCGATGTGGCCGGCAAGCTCGGGGTCGAGCCGGGGATGATCGTCCAGGAGCTGGGATGGGACTCGGACGTGGATGACGAGGTCCGCGACGCCGTCGAAGACCGGAGCGGCGAGGATCTGTTGGACGAGGACGCCCAGGAGGTCGTGGACATCGTCCTCCTCTGGTGGCGTGAGGGGGACGGCGATCTCGTCGACACCCTCATGGACGCCCGTTCTCCGCTCGACGACAACGGCGTGGTCTGGGTGCTCACGCCCAAGACCGGCCGCGACGGGCACGTCGAGCCCTCCGAGATCGCCGAGGCGGCGCCCACGGCGGGGCTCTCCCAGACCTCGAACATCAACGTGTCCGACGGCTGGGTGGGCACCCGGCTCGTCGCACCGAAGGCGGGAGGACGGTCACGCCGGTGAGGGAATGCCGGGCGGTCGGCTCGCTAGGGTGAGGCCTGACCCGCTCGGTCCCCACCGAAGGAGACGTACCCCATGACGGTCGAGGTCGGCCAGAAGGCCCCCGCCTTCACGCTCAAGAACCAGGACGGCGCGGAGGTCTCGCTCTCCGACTACACCGGCAAGCAGGCCGTCCTCCTGGTCTTCTACCCGTTCGCGTTCTCCGGCATCTGCACCGGCGAGCTCTGCTCGGCGCGCGACGACATCGGGGCGTTCCAGAACGACGACGTCCAGATCCTCGGCATCTCGGTGGACACCACCTGGTCGCTCAAGGCTTGGGCGAACCAGGAGGGCTACGACTTCCCGCTCCTGTCGGACTTCTGGCCGCACGGTGCGGTCGCCGAGAGCTACGGGGTGTTCTCCTCGGACCTCGGCTTCGCGTTCCGCGGCACCTTCCTGATCGACAAGGACGGCGTCGTCCGCTTCGCCGAGCACAACGGCCCCGGCGACGCGCGCAACCAGCAGGGCTGGAAGGACGCCATCGAGGAGCTCAAGGCTTCGGCCTGACGGCCTCGTGCGTGCGTTTCCGTGCTGGGACACGGAGACGCACGCACACTCGGGCGCGTAGCTCAGCGGAAGAGCACCGGCCTGACAACTCGAACGGCGTTCGAACAGCCTGCTCCGATCCGTGCGCGCCCTTCTCAAGGGTGTCACCCTGTACCGGCACGGCCCGGGCTCTCCCCGCGGAGCCCGGCCCGTGTGTGCCCCTGATGTGCCCCGCAGAACTCAGCAGTCGCCGCCGGGCGGCGGGCTGCCCTCGGCGTCGTCCTGGTCGGCGACCATCGGCGGGACGACCCGCAAGCTCTGCCCGTGCTTCCTCTCTGGATCGCTCGCCGGCTCGCCCGCTCGACGCCGGTGTCGGTCATGCGACTCGAAAAGCCATCTGGCTACCTCTGCCCGGGCGCGAAGGGCCTCACTGGATGCTCTGGCCTGCGCTGCGCGCCGCAACAGGTCGGCAATCGGTGGGTCGGGCACGAGCGACCACCTCGCGACGTCACGACTTGATAGCCACGCCGCGGCACAGGTGGTGAACCGTCGCCTGAAGCATGCCCGAGCCCATCGACCGCCGGAAGGCAGGTCGACGCTCGCCCAGGAGCTTCATGGCCCTGCCGCTTCCCGCTCGAACACCGCTATCCCGGCCTCGCGGGCGAGGGCACATAGCGAACCCGGGCCGGTGGAGCTGCCGAAGGTCAGGCAAGTGTCGGCTCCGGCTCGAAGCATCGCGCGATGGCGCCCGATCACCACCAGGCCCTCGGGGCAGTCCCAGTCGAATGGCCAGCGCTCCACGCGCCCGCCCCAGCGCTGCCAGCACCGCGCGGCGAGGTCCTCCGCGCCCTCGGGACAGGCCCCGGTCACCAGCACGGTGTCGGGCTCCCATACCAGCGACAGCGCCTCCATGATCGTGCGTCGGTCGCTCCAGAACTTCGATCCGGTCACGAGTACTCGCATCCCGACCACCACCCAGGTGTAGAAGGACCGCGAGGCGTCGGCGTGCGCCCCGGGTGGAGTCCGTCCCGGCTCCACCGCGCCTGCGGGCTCTTCGGCCGTCGGAGGCTCGCCAGCAAGGGAGGAAGCAAACGATCTCGAACGGCCGTCTGCGCCGCTGAGCTCGTCCACCCCGGCGGCCGGTCAAGATGGTTTGCGGCCCTTGCTGGTGAGGGACGGCAGTGCAAGCTCGCGCGCCGACGCCTCGCGCAGCACCGCCGGAGGCGGTTCCCCTTGGCCGCGTGGCCCTGAGCTGCCCTGAGCAGCGTCACAGCCCCAGGCAGGACCAGAGGCCCGTCAGCTGGTGCCCGCGGGCCCCGCCGGCGCGCCAGCGCCGGCGCCTCCACGTCACTGCGGAGCGCCTCGTGAGCGTGCCCACGGTCAGCCCTGCGGCTCCGGCCCTTGGTAACGGGCGAACAGTCTTTCCCAGCCCTTCGACACGGGCTCAGAGCCAGGCGGAGCAGTGCCCCAGAGCTAGGAGCGCGCGTCGGGCGCGGTGGCAGCGTCGGGCCCAGCTCCAGCCGTTGACCGGAATCGGTCGGGTGCGTCGCTGCGGCTCTATGCGCGACCCGGAGGCCGGGGTCGTCCTGGCCGTGAGCAACACTCCGGACGGGCGGCGGGCCGGGTTCGAGGGCCTGGTGACGTGCGGGTCGGTGTGGGCCTGCGCGGTGTGCGCCGCCAAGGTCGCTGCGAAGCGGGCCGAGGAGCTGGCCGTCGTGCTCGACGCGGTCCACGCGGCCGGGGGCTCGGCGTTCATGCTCACCATGACCATCCGCCACAACGCCGGGGACCGGCTCGGGCTTAACCGCGAGGAGCGGGCCCGCCGTGGTGTGCTGGATCAGCGCCGTCGGTGGCGCAACCGCCTCGAGAAGCTCGACGCCCGCCGCATGGCCCGCGAGGACGCCGAGGCCCACGGCTGGGACATCGACGAGCACCAGGCCGACGCGGACGACATTGAGGAGACCAGCATCCGACGTGAGATCGTCCGCACCGACCCAGACATGGTCACCGTCGGCGCCGGGGCCAGAGTCCAGGCCGAGTCCGATAGCGCGGAGCTGGCCGATCTAAACGCTCGCCGGGGCTGCTGGGACGTCGTAACCGACGGCTGGCACGCCGCCACAAGCGGACGCGATTGGGCGCAAGCCCAGATTGACACCAGGCTGCTCGGCTGGGTGCGGGTCACCGAAGTGACCGACGGCGGCACCCCCGCGATCCTCGCCGCGCTTCCAGAGGGGCACGGCTACTCCGGCAAGGGCTGGAACGTCCACGTGCATGCCCTGCTGTGCTTCCCCACGGACGTGTCCACCGAGTACGCCGAGGCCATGATCGGTGGCGGAATGCACGCCCGGTTCATGACTAAGGTCCGCGCTTTCGGGTTCGACTCGTCGGCCGAGCACTGCTGGGACGTGCGCAAGACCCGCCGGGGCGGCGGTGACAACCTGCACGCCTACTTCGTCAAGCAGGCCCACGAGGTCACGTCCGGGCACCGCAAGGAAGGCAAGCGTCGCGGCGGCGGGACCCCGATGCAGCTGCTCGCCGACGCCGTCGAGACCTACCGCGCTGAGGACGTCGCACGGTGGTGGCAGTGGGAATCCGCGGCCGAAGACGCCGTCAGCTGGAATGGTCACGCGGGGAGCGCAGCCTGCGCCGATTCGCCGTACTCGGCAAGAACCAGACTGACGAAGAAGTGGCCGACGAGACCCTCGATGGCGACGAACGCCTCGCGCTTCCCCCGGAGACCTGGCAATGCTTGAGGTCTAAAGATCTGGCAGCAGCCCTCCTCGACGTAAGTGAGACTGATGGTCTCAACGGGGCCCGGCGTTGGCTAACGGCTTCTGGACTCATTTGGGAGAGAGTCAGTCGCAAGCGGTCCCCTCGTCGAGGCGCAGACAAGTCGTACACTGAGACTACCGCCGGTTGATGGCCTGTTTGGCGAACCCCTACTCGTCTGTTCGTAATTGGACTCTCTGTACCTGTCCGATTGCATTTCACCGCAGGCGTTCGCCGGGGTCGCACGGGACTTCTCCAGTCCTCCTGGTTAATTCGCCGTCATCCATATATGCTCGACAAGACTTTCGAAACCGAATTGGTCTATGCACTCGCGAGGAAGGCTGCGGCGCCACGTCCGAGCTTCGGCGACACGGTGTGCGCCCCCGGATTGCAGAGTGGGCATCCGCAGGCGTTGGGCTCTCACGAGTATGTGGGCCCAGCGCGATGCCGCGCCGGTTGGCGCATCGGGCTCGTGTCTCATGTCGCGGCAGGGATCACCGGGCCAGGCGCCGTGCTCGTGCACCGACCGGGCGGCGCCCGACGACACGAAGGCTCGGACCGCCGGGCGGGCGGGCGTCCGACGAATGTGCCCGCGCCCGCTACCTGCTGGTCGGCCACCGCAGCTCGAGGTGGGTCCAAATCCTCGCCGACGGCGTCCTGGTCCAGCCCTCGCCGCTGGGCGTCGCGGGTGCCGTGGAGGAGGTAGAAGACGGAACAATCACCTGCTGGGTCAGTCGTTCAAGTCCTGAAGGCAGGTGCCCAGCCTCCTCACGGCTCAGAACCTCGGCACCCGGAGGCGCTGGCTTGACCTGAGGGGTCAAGTGCGGTGACGTATAGCGGTGGAGGGCACACCTCACGTTGCGGACGATCCGGTCCCGGACGACCGGTCCCCCTCCGGCGCGGGTGCCGTTGGTGATCGGCAGGCCCCAGCGGAGTTCGAGGCGGCCCTGGGCCGCGAGTACCGGTTCCAGGACCAGCTCGCCCGTGCACTAGCCGACGACCTTCCCGTGCAGGGGCTCGCCGACACCCTGCACGAGCACCTGGGTCTGAACGTGGTGATCGAGGACGCCGTGGGGTATGTCCTCGCCCGGGCCGGAGCGGACGGGCCGACCCGGTACCCGCGGTCGACCCGCCTGGAGCGCGAGCGGCTGATCGATGCGGCGCGGCGAGTGGCGGGCCCGCTGCGCGTGCGGGGGCGGCTGGCCAGTCTGTCCGCCTCCCGCGGCACGGTCCTCGGACTGATCGTCGTGCTCGACCCAGAGGGAACGCTCGAACCCTCCGACAAGAAGGACCCCGAATCCAACTCACGTCCCGGAAGCCCCCGCGCCGAGGCCCTGCACGGGATCGGCCTCACCACGGCGGCGCTGACCCTGCACCTGCTCCACCGCCGACACCTCTTCCAGACCGAGCTACGGCTGCACCACGACCTCGTCGAGACGGTGCTGCTCGAGCCCCACGAGGACGACGCCGTGGCCGAGGTCGACCGGCGCATCGGGCGCGCGTCGGCCCTGAGCCACGACCTCACCGGGCCCCACCGGGTGCTGGCGCTGCGGCCCGGCCACGGACGTTGGCCCGACGGCCAGGCCGTGGGGGACCTGCTGGACCAGGCCGCGCGCACGCTGGACATGCCCTACCTGGGCACGTGGCGGGGCCAGACCGCCGTCCTCGTGTGCGGGACCCCGGGAGCCTGGCTCGACGGCAGCGGCCAGGCGATCGCCCCGTGGTCGCGCCGGCCCGAGGACGACGGCACCTGTGCGCACCCCGGAGCCGCGTGGCAGGTTCTGCACGACTGTTTCGCGCATGTGCTGCCGGACGCTCCGGCCGTCGGGGTAGGCGGCTTCGTCGAGCGGCCCGAGCACCTGCCCCGCTCCTACCGCGAGGCGATGCAGGCCCTCACCGTGCGCATGCGCCAAGCCGAACCCGCCGGCCTGATCACCTTCGAGGACCTCGGGCTCTACCGGCTCCTGGCGACCCCCGAGGGCCGCCACGCCGCCGGCGCCTTCGTCGAGGACTGGCTCGGTGGCCTGCTCGCCTACGACCGGGAACGGCACGCCGACCTCGTGCGCACCCTGGGCGCCTACCTCGACCACGGCGGCAACTACGACGACACCGCCGCCGCGCTGCACATCCACCGCTCCACCCTGCGCTACCGGCTGCGACGGATCCGGGAGCTGTCCGGCCACGACCTCACCCACCCCGACACCCGACTGAACCTGCACGTCGCGGTGCGCGCCGCCGTCGTGGCCGAGCCACCCGTGCTGCCCGACGGGGACCACCTCCCGTCACTGTGAGCGCGCCGTCCGGGGAGGCGCTACGGGCTCGGAGCCCTCACGCCGCCAACGGACGTCGAGGGTGCTCCGCAAGGCCCCTGGCCCTCACCGCGAACACGCCGCCCAAGCCCGCCCGTGAGGGATCACACGGCACCGTTCCTGGGCCGGCCAAGGCTCAGCCTCAAGCCGATCCGACCCGCAAGTCGACCCATCGCGCTGCGCTCGGGCCCGAGACATCAAGGGAGCGGCCCAAGGTGCGGGAGCAGGTGGCCGGCGCCGGCCTGACACGCGTGGGGTCGCACGTGGCAGCGATCGAGCGGCTCCAGATTCAGAGCCAGGCCCCGCTGGCCTTAGCACTTCTTCACGACGTCGATGGACCTCGCGTAGCGCAAGGCGAGCTACGAGGCAGACCACGCCGATGGCTATGGGCGACGCTTCGGGCTCGAGGGCGCCCTGGCCGAGCTTCGCGCCGCGGACCCGCGCGGGACGATGGTGGCGGTCGCGCCTCGCTGGGGGTTCGGCCACGTCAGCAGATTCTCGCAGACCTGCCACCGGACCTACCCCCGCCCGCCGGGGGCGACGCTGCGCAGCGGTCGACCAGACCCGTCGGTCGCCGAACGGTCGAGGGTTGCCGTGCGGGGATGGACGGCGGCACGTCGCGCTCGTTAGGTCTCGTGGGGTCCACCGAGCATCCCAGGTGGGGAGCTAGCCATGACCGCCGACCGCGACACGACCATTCCCGACGACGGGGCGTCGGTGACGGTCTGACAGGGACTGGCCAATGAACACCGATGACGACCAGGTCGACCCTCATCACACCGGCGAGGGCCTCGACCCCGGGCGCGGCCGACCGAGGTTGTCGATCACCGACTCGCCGACCGGCGCCCGAGTGATCAGGGCTGGTGTCACCCTCGACGCGCCGGCCGCGGCTGAGCTGCGCCGCGAGGCCTGGGCCATGCTCGCCCGCTCCGGCCACCCGCTCGTGGTCGATCTCACGGCCGTCCGCACCGCCGAGCCTGCCGCCGCCGCCGTGCTCCGCGATCTGGCCTACGAGGCCGGCCACGCGGACGTCGACCTCCGCGTCGTCCGTGACCCGGCGGCACCCGAGGTGACCCGGGCCCTCCTCGACGACCAGACTTTGTTCGAGATCTGTCCCAGCCTCGAGGAAGCGCTGGATGGGGCCACCGACGTGTCGCCGCCGGGCGACGACCGAGGCCACCCTCCCGCTCCCAGGGAGAGATAGGCGGCCCACGCGGGCGACCAGTGGACCGCGTCGAAGATGGTAAAGGCCTCGGTAAAGGGGCAACGGCTCTTCGAACGGCCACTCGGCCGGGCAAGCGCCGCCGACGCGAGCACGCCGCCCAACCAAGGTCGGCGGAGCAGGTCGCCGGGGCGCAGGAGCCCCGGGCGAATCGCTGGCAGCGCCGCGCCCAGCTGCGCCGCATCTCGCAGCTCAAGCGGATCAAGTACGCGGGCACGCCATGAACGCCGAGGCCGGCGTGACCCTCGGTGTGACCGAGAAATCCGACGGCACCCGCTCCGCCGCGTACGGCGGGCTCAAGACCTGCGGGTCGGTGTGGTGCTGCCCGGTGTGCGCCGCGAAGATCGCCACCCGCCGCGCGGACGATCTCGCCGCGGTGATGCGCGCTGTCGACGAGCTCGGCGGGTCGGCGTTCCTGCTCACGCTGACGATGCGCCACGACCGCGGTGACCGCCTCGGTCTCACCTCAGCGCAGCGGGCTCGCCGGAACCGGCTCGAGGAGCGCTTGGCCGACGTCCAGATCGCCGAGGCCAACGGCTGGGACGTTGACGAGCGCCAGGCCGAGGCCGACGCCATCGAACTCGACTCGATCAAGGCGCAGGAGGGCTGCTGGGACGTCCTGTCCTACGCCTGGCAGCGCGTGACCTCCGGGTCCTCCTGGCAGGAGGACTGCGAGCGCTTCGGAGGGCTGCTCGGCTGGGCCCGCGCGGTGGAGATCACCGACGGCGACCACGGCTGGCACGTCCACCTACACGTCCTGCTCTGCTCCCGCGAACAGGTCTCCGCCGACCTCGCCCGCGCCGCCCTCGCGCCCCGCCTGTTCGGCCCTTGGAAGCGAGCACTGCAACGGCGCGGGTTCTCCGCGGCGGAGGAGCACGGGTGGGACCTGCGCCGTGCCCAGCTCGGCGACGGGGACCTGGCCGACTATTCCACCAAGATGGCCCACGAGGTCACGGGTGGACACCGGAAGGAAGGCCGCACCCGGGGCGGCCGCAGCCCGATGCAGCTGCTCGTGGACGCCGTCGAGACATATGAGGAGTCAGCGCTGGCGCGCTGGTGGGAGTGGGAATCCGCGTCGGACGGCCGGCGGCAACTCACCTGGTCCACAGGCCGCCGGGACCTGCGGGCGATGGCAGGTCTTGGTCGAGAAGCCACCGATGAAGAAATCGCCGAGGACGACCAGGACGCCAACATCCGGCTTGTGCTTCCGTCGGACACTGGAATCGGTTGGTGTCGTTAGGACAAGCCTGTGATCTGCTCCGTCTCGTGGAGACTGAGGGCGTGGGCGGTGCGCTGACATGGCTCGACGCGCGTCGGCTTCGGTGGTACATGAGCACGTCCAGCATTTCTTTGAAATCAGTAGGGCGCCGGTCTGGAATATCTTGGCGGAATCGCAGTTGCGCGCCCTTGTTGACCTTGTACGCGGCCCCGGCCAGGTAGGTGAGCACGCCCAGGAACAGGCAGCCCACCCCCAGCACGGGCACGTAGAACAGCAGCAAGAAAAGGAGTCCGACCGCCGCCACCAGGACGCCGGTCAGCCGGACCAGCTGGCTCACCCCCGCCAGCGCCAAGGCCTCCCAGACCGACTCGTCCCCGCCGCCGGGGTCGCGGTCACGGGCGTCGAATCGGACAAGGTCACGAATCAGTGACGACGACATCGTTTGTTCCCTGCTTCACTCGCAAGAAGGACGCTGAGGCCTACGCCGAGTTGCGGGCACCGACCTCCGCAGCGGCTCCTACGTCGACCCGGCCGCCGGGAAGATCACCGTGGGGGAGTGGGCCGACCAGTGGGTTGCCGCCCTCGGGCACCTCAAGGAGTCCAGCCGGGCACGCGTCGTCGGCGTCGTCGAGCGCCACGTCCGGCCCCGGTGGGGCACCACGGCGCTCAAGTCAGTCACCCACGCCGCGGTCCAGCGCTGGGTCTCCGACCTCGGCGAGACGCTCTCCCCGCGCTCAGTGCGGCTCGCCCACGGCACGCTGCGTCAGCTCCTGGCGTGGGCCGTGCGCGACGGCCGGCTGTCCCGCAACGCCGCCGAGGACATCAAGCTGCCCCGTATGCAGCAGGTGGATCACCGCTACCTCACCCACACCGAGGTCGCCATGCTCGCCAAGGAATGCGGCGACTACGCGGCCCTGGTGCGCTTGCTGGCCTACACCGGCCTGCGTTGGGGCGAGGCCGCCGCGCTGCGGGTCCGGCGGGTCGACCTCGACCGCCGCCGGGTGCGGGTCGTGGACTCGGTCACCGAGGTCAGCGGGCAACTGGTGTGGGGGAGTCCCAAGACCCACGCCCGGCGCACCGTCCCGCTGCCGCGCTTCCTCGCCCGGGAGCTGGCCTCGCGGATCGAGGGCCACAGCGGCGATGACCTGCTCTTCCCCGCGCCACGCGGCGGCGTGATGCGGGTCCGGAACTTCCGGCGGGACTTCTTCGACCCCGCGGTGCGCCGCGTCGGCCCGGCCGGGTTCCACCCCCCACGAGCTGCGCCACACCGCCGCCTTGCTCGCGATCGCCTCCGGGGCGGACGTCAAGGTCGTGCAGCTCATGCTGGGGCACAAGACCGCGACCATGACCCTCGACCTCTACGGGCACCTCTTTCCTGACAGACTTGACGAGCTGGCCGACCGCTTCGACGACGCGGTGTGTGCCCCGGATGTGCCCCCGGAGCCCGCCCCCGACGCCGAGGAGGACGACCAGTGAGGGCGAAGCTGCTGGTAGAGGGCACGTCCCGGGCGCGTAGCTCAGCGGAAGAGCACCGGCCTTACAAGCCGTCGGTCGCAGGTTCGA
>NZ_DASXJD010000210.1:0-38055 GCF_036497585.1 Actinomycetospora sp.
GCTGTGCGCGGTGGCCCCGGTCCACGGGACCCTTTTCTTGACCTGTTCCAGATCCGGTGGCAGGGTATGGCCCATCATGACGGTCAGCAGGCGGTCTACGACGTCCTCGCGGCGTGCGTCGACGCGGGCCTGGTGCGGCGGATCGAGCCCGCGGGGTCGGCGGCGCGCTACGAGACCCGCACCGGCGACAACCACCACCACGTCGTCTGCCGCTCCTGCGGGCGCACGGTCGACGTCGACTGCGTGGTCGACGAGCGTCCCTGCCTGACCCCCTCCGACGACGCCGGCTTCCTGATCGACGAGGCCGAGGTCGTCTTCTGGGGCCTGTGCCCCGCATGCCGAACCGTCCCGAGCGGGTAACCCTCGGACCTACCACCGATCCGTCTTCTACTACAGGAGAGGTGCCAGTGACTTCCGCGAAGGATCAGGCGCACACCGCCACCACCGACTCCGGCATCCCGGTCGAGAGCCACGAGTACTCGCTCACGGTCGGGCAGAGCGGCCCGCTGCTGCTCCAGGACCACTACCTGATCGAGCAGATGGCGAACTTCAACCGGGAGCGCATCCCGGAGCGTCAGCCGCACGCCAAGGGCAGCGGCGCCTTCGGGCGGTTCGAGGTCACCCAGGACCTCAGCCGCTACACCAAGGCCGCCGTGTTCCAGCCCGGCGCCACCACCGAGACCGGCGTGCGGTTCTCGACCGTCGCCGGCGAGCGCGGCAGCCCCGACACCTGGCGCGACCCGCGGGGCTTCTCGGTGAAGTTCTACACCGACGAGGGGATCTTCGACCTCGTCGGCAACAACACGCCCGTCTTCTTCATCCGCGACCCCATGAAGTTCCAGAACTTCATCCGCTCGCAGAAGCGCCGCGCGAACAACGGGCTGCGCGACCACGACATGCAGTGGGACTTCTGGACCCTGTCGCCGGAGTCGAAGCACCAGGTCACGTGGCTCATGGGTGACCGGGGCATCCCGAAGACCTGGCGCCACATGAACGGCTACAGCAGCCACACCTACATGTGGATCAACGCCCAGGGCGAGGAGTTCTGGGTCAAGTACCACTGGAAGACCGATCAGGGAATCGACTACCTCACCCAGGAGGAAGCCGACAACCTGGCGGGTGCCAACGCCGACTACCACCAGCAGGACCTCTTCGAGGCCATCGAGCGCGGCGAGTACCCGAGCTGGACCCTCCACGTCCAGATCATGCCGTTCGAGGACGCGAAGACGTACCGGTTCAACCCGTTCGACCTGACCAAGGTCTGGCCGCACGGCGACTACCCGCTGCAGGAGGTCGGGCGCATGACGCTCGACACCAACCCGGTCGACTACCACACGCAGATCGAGCAGATCGCGTTCGAGCCGAACGCCTACCCGCCGGGGCTGGGTCTCTCGCCCGACAAGATGCTGCTCGCCCGCGGCTTCTCCTACGCGGACGCGCACCGGGCGCGGCTCGGGGTCAACTACAAGGAGATCCCGGTCAACGCGCCGAAGAACCCGGTGCACAACTACACCTTCGCGGGCAAGGGCCGCATCACGAACAAGCTCGACCCGGTCTACGCACCGAACTCCAAGGGCGCGCCGCAGGTCCCGCAGGGCGAGACCGGCCAGCCGCCGTCGTGGTACGCCGACGGCGAGATCCAGCGTGCCGCCTACGTGGCGCACCCCGAGGACACCGACGAGGTCCAGGCCCGCACGATGATGCTCGAGGTCTGGAACGACGACGAGCGCGACCGGTTCGTCACCAACGTCTCGGGTCACCTCTCGGCCGGCGTCGGCGAGGACGTGTTGGAGCGGGCGTTCGACTACTGGAAGTCGATCGACCAGACGATGGGTGAGCGCATCGAGGCGAAGGTGCGCGAGCTCAAGGGCCAGGAGCAGAAGGTCCTGTCGCAGAGCTGAGCCAACCGATCCGTCGCGGCCCGTCCCCGTCGTGGGACGGGCCGCGTCGTGTTCGTGGCCGGGCCGAGGACGTGAATCACGCGGTCGTCGAGACCCTCGCGGGGCTGAGCGCGCGGATGCGCGAGCGGATCGCCGCCACGGAGGAGCTCGACCCCGTCACGCAGGACCTGCTCATCGCCCGGACGGCGAAGCTCGAGGAGGCCCACTGGATGTGGCAGGCCAAGACGGCCTGAGTCCCCCGTTCCGACCGAAGGGCCCCGTTGCTCGATCTAGTCGAGCGAAGGGGCCCTTCGCTCGTTCCGGGCTGGTCGCGCGCGTTCCGGCGAGGGGCGCCCACGGTCGGCTCTATCGACCGGAGGCGCCCTTCGCTCGAAACCCAGGGGCTCAGTACTTCGTCGCCGCACCCGGCGCGAAGTAGTGACCCTTGTCCAGGTCCTCGATCAGCCCGGCGCCGGCCGGCGACCAGCCGGTGACCTCCCGGGTGATCGCGCTCGAGGCCGGGCTGTCGAGCTCGACGAAGCCGGCCAGGAAGCCGAACTGCTCGCCCGCCTCGTCGGGGGAGATCTGCCGCACCGGCACGTCGAGGTTGCGACCGATTGCCTCGGCGATCTCGCGGATCCGCAACCCCTCGTCGTCGACCGCGTGCAGCACCGACCCGGCCGGGGCGACCTCGATCGCGAGCCGGAAGAGCCGCGCGGCGTCCGAGCGGTGCACCGCGGTCCACCGGGCCGAACCCTCGCCGAGGTAGCCGGCCACGCCGCGCCGCCGCGCGCGGGCGATCAGCGTCGGGATGAACCCCCCGTCGCCGTCGCCGTGCACCGTCGGGGAGAGTCGCACGACCGACGAGCGGAGCCGCGGCGCGAACCCCAGCGCGAGGGTCGTCGACGCCTGCCGCCCGGCCGCCATGCTGTCCGCGGCCGGGACGTCCCGCTCCGTGGCCGGCACCGCGTCGACGGCCAGCCCGAGGACGCCGCCCGCGATGGTCAGCGCTCCGCCGTCGGGGAGCCCCTCCCCGAGGGCGTCGATCGCGGCCGCGTCGGAGGCGACCGCGTCGGCGAAGCCGCCCGAGAACGCGATGTCGTGGCGAAAGGCCAGGTGGACGACCGCGTCGGACGCGGCGGCGGTCCCGCGCAGGAGGCCGAGGTCGTCGATGTCCCCGCGCACCGCTGTGCCGCCGGCGGCCTCGACGGCGGCCGCCGAGCCCTCGGACCGGGCGAGGCCGGTGACCTCGTGCCCCGCGTCGATCAGTTCCGGGACGACGGCCGAGCCGATCCAGCCCGAGGCCCCGGTGACGAACACGCGCATGAGAAGTCCCTTCGAGGAAGCCCTCGCTGCTGATGTCAGCAACTGACATGAGCGTAGCACTCGATGTCAGCCGCTGACATCACTACAGTGGGGGCATGGGTCGCTGGGTGCCGGGAGCACGCGGGCGCCTACAGCGCGCGGCCTTCGACCTGTTCGCCGAGCGCGGGTTCGAGCAGACCACCGTGGCCGAGATCGCGGCCCGGGCGGAGCTCACCGAGCGCACCTTCTTCCGGCACTTCGCCGACAAGCGGGAGGTCCTCTTCGCCGGGCAGGAGGAGCTGACCGCGCGCATCGTCGTCGCCCTCGCCGAGGCGCCGGCGGAGCTCTCCGCGCTCGACGCCGCGGTGGTCGCGGTCGGGGCGAGCGCGGAGATCTTCGGGGACCGTCCCGACGGGCCCCGGGCGCGGCAGGCCGTCATCAACGCCCACCCGGAGCTGCGCGAGCGCGAGCTCATCAAGATGGAGGGCCTGGTCGCCGCCCTCAGTACCGGGCTCGAGGGCCGCGGGGTGCCCGGAGCCGCCGCGGCACTCGCCGCCTCGAGCGCCGTCGCCGTCTTCCGGATGGCCTTCGAGCGCTGGCTCCGCTCCGACGACGGCCGTGACCTCGGGACGTGCATCCGGGAGGCGCTGGGCGAGCTCCGCGCCGTGACGGCCGGCTAGGCGCCGGCGGCCCGGGCCTCCTCGCCGTTGTTCACCATCGGCACGACGACGCCGCGCGCGCCGACGTCGGGGGCCTGGCCGATCCAGAACTGCTGGTTCTCCGGCACGCGAACGGGTCCGGCGCAGCCGCGGGCGTCGAGCGCGGTCATCCCGGCCGGGAGCGCCCGGTAGTCGAGCAGGCCGTGCTGGGCGTCGAAGCAGACGTAGTCGTAGCCGGTACCCGCGATCCGCTCGACCGCCTGCGGGTTGTCCGAGAGGACCCAGTAGCCACGGTCCGCTCGCCGCCGCGGCAGCGTCGTCACGGTCGAGCTCCGCTGCGCTGCGTCTCCCGCGCCACCGCGCTCACCCCCGCGCCGGGATCGGCAGCGGCAGCCCCAGCGCGTGGCGCGCGAACGCGATCTCGGCCTCGGTGTGCCGCAGCGTCTCGGCGACCACCAGCGAGCCGTGGCCGGCGTCGTAGCGGACCATCGCGTACTCCCTCCCGCGGGCGGCCAGGCCGTCCAGGTAGTTGTCGATCTGCCGGATGGGACAGCGTGGGTCGTTCTCCCCGGCCAGCACGAGGACCGGCGCGGACACCTCGTCGAGATAGGTCAGCGGCGACGCGCTCCGATAGCGCTCGCCGACCTCGGTGGGGGAGCCGCCGAAGAGCGACCGGTCGAACGCGCGCAGCGGCTCCATCTCGTCCTCGTAGGCGGCGACGTAGTCCGCGACCGGGACACCCGCGCAGCCCGCGGCCCACCGCTCCGGCTGCACGCCGAGCCCGAGCAGCGTCAGGTACCCGCCCCACGACCAGCCCTCGAGCACGCACGCCGCCGGGTCCGCGAGCCCGGACTCCACCGCCCACGCGTGCACGACCGCGATGTCCTCCAGCTCCGTGGTCCCCGGCCGGCCCTCGATCGCGTCGCGCCAGGCCGACCCGTAGCCCGACGAGCCGCGGTAGTTCACGTGCACCACCGCGAACCCGGCGTCGAGCCACACCGCCCGCACCGCCGAGTAGCGATCCTCGTCGGCCGCCTGCGGCCCACCGTGGATCATGAACAGCGTCGGGACCGGGCCGGTGGTGCCCTCGGGCCGGGCATACAGGGCGTGCACGTCGCCCCCGGGGCCGGCGACCCAGGCGTCGTCCAGGCGCACCGACGGCGCCGGACGGTCCCCCGGGGGTGTCAGCAGTACCTCGTCGGTCCCGTCGGGCCGCAGCACCCGCACCGACGACGGCTGCTCCGCCGACGACCACCCGTACTCGATCGACCCGTCGGGCCGCACGTCGGCGCCCCCCACCGAGCCGGACGCCGTCGGGAGGTCGGTGAGCTCCCCGGTCGCGAGGTCGTAGCGGTGCAGCGTGGTCCGGCCGGCGCGGGTGTGCGCGACGAGCAGCGCGGACGCGTCGGGGTAGAAGCCGGCGGAGAGGTCGCCGGGCAGGTCGATGTCGAGCTCGGTCTCGGTGCCCGCGACCGGGTCCCAGATCAGCAGCTCGTCGCGGCCGCGGCGCTCGTGGCCGACCAGCAGCCGGGTGTCGCCCGCCACCGGGGCGAACTCGACCGGGTCCAGGCCCTTGCCCTCGCCGTCGTACAGATCGGCGACCGGGGAGCCGTCAGCGACCCGCAGCACCCGGATCGCGGGGTGGCGGGAGTCGCCGTGCTCGGAGTGCGAGATCGTGAGCAGCGTCTCGTCGCGCGAGAGCCCCCCGACGCCGGCGTCCTCGGTGTGCGCGTAGACGGTGCGCAGCGACGCGTCCCCGACCGCGACGGCGAGCGTCGACCCGTCGTCGGTGGACCAGCCGATCGCGGTCGTCGTGCGCCCGAGGTCCAGGCCCGCCGGGTAGCCGCGCTCGGCGCCGGGGACGGCCTGCTCGGCCTGCGCCCCGCGGGCGGCGAAGGGCTCGCGCACCCACGTGCCGAACTCGTCGCCGTCGGTGTCGTCGAACCACCAGATGTCCGCGCCGTCCACCGAGACCGTGGCGCCGCGGGTCCCCTGCGGGCGGTCGGTGACCTGTCGGTGGGTGTCGGCGTCGCGATCCCAGGCGTAGACCTCCCAGGTGCCGCTGGCGTTCGAGGAGTACACGCTCCGGGCGGGAGCGTCCCGGGCCCACTCCGGCACCGAGATCCGGGCGGCGGTGAACCTGCCGCGCCAGCGGGTCTCCGCGGCGGCGTCGGCGAAGAGGGGCTCGGGGACGTCGACCCTGGGGTCGCTGCGCTGCGGGCTCTCGGTGGACACGCCCCGATCATGCCCCTCCGCTGCCGGCCCGGCGGCCGGCCCGTCCCGGTCACCGGGACCCCCGGGGGCGAGCGCCAGGAACGGCACGTTCCTGGCGTCCTCCGCGAGAAGAAGGGGAGCACGCCGACAGGGCCGTTCACGCATCGGCGCTCTGCGCCACCATCCCGACGAGGCCGGCCACTCCGTCGACGACGACGTCCCACGACGCGGCCGGCGGCAGCTGGTGACCCATCCCCACGACCTCGAGCAGGCGGGCCCCGGGGATCGCCGCCGCGAGGGCACGGCCGTGCTCGGCCGGGAAGAGGGGGTCGGCGGTGCCGTGGACGACGAGGGTGGGCAGCCCCGGGAGCGCCGCCAGGTCGTCCGGGCCGTCGCCGGGGTCGGTGACCAGGTGGTGGTTCGCGCTCGCCGCGAGGTCCCGGCTGCGCGCCACGACGCGCCGCGCGATCGCGCGGACCCGGGCCTCGTCGAAGGCGGTCGGGCCGGCGACGAGCCGCTCGGCCTCGACGAGCGCGTCGACCGCGGCCGTCGGGTCGCGGGAGTCGGGCGTCGGGGACCCGGCGAGGGCGCGTCCGACGTCGGGGCTCATGCGCGGCAGCGGGCCGACCCGAGGGTCGACCGCGGTGGTCGCGATCAAGGTCAGCGATGCGACCCGCTCCGGGAACGCCAGCGCGAGCTCTTGCGCGATCCCGCCGCCCGCCGACAGCCCCACGAGGTGGCCCCGCGGCACCCCGAGCGCGTCGAGGACGGCGAGCGCGTCGTCCCGGAGGTCCACCGCGGTGTAGCCGGGCGCGCCGGGCGGCCAGTGGGTCGACTCGCCGGTGTCGCGCGGGTCGTACCGCACGACCCGCAGGCCGAGCGCGACGAGCCGGGCGCAGAACCCGTCGTCCCACCAGTCACGCGTCTGGACGCCGCCCGTCGCGACGAGCAGGAACCGGGGAGCAGGAGCAGCACCGGGCCGTCGTCGTGGCCCAGGGTCTCGACGGCGAGGGTGGCCCCGTCCGGGCGCTCGACGGTGCTGTGGCGGGCCAGGGCGGGCTCCTCACGAGTGATGGCACTTTGCAATCAGTACCGCCACGGTACGACTAGCCAGTGGTAAAGTGCAACCACCATGGAGCGCGCACCGAGGTCGGGCTGTCCGATCAACCAGGCCGTGGAGGCGTTCGGGGACCGGTGGAGCCTGCTGGTGCTCCGCGACGTCGTCTTCGGCGGCCGTCGGCACTTCCGCGAGCTGCTCGCGGGAAGCCAGGAGGGCATCGCGTCGAACATCCTCGCCGACCGGCTGCGCAGTCTCGTCGCCTCCGGCCTGCTCACCCGTGACGACGCGGGGCGCGGCCGTCGTGCGACCTACAGCCTCACCGAGGCCGCGATCCAGCTCGTGCCGGTCTTCGCGGCGCTCGGGTCGTGGGGGCTGCGCCACCGCCCGACGGACGAGCCGTTGCGGGTGCGCGCGGAGCTGCTGGAGTCCGGCGGGCCGGCGCTGTGGGAGTCGTTCATGGACGAGCTGCGTGCCGTGCACCTCGGCGCGCCGGCCCCGGCGGGGCCCTCGGCGACCGAGCGGCTGGCCGAGGCGTACCGCGAGGCGACGGCGCGGCAGACTGCGGCGTCGTGATCGAGTCCCAGTCCCACGGCGCCGTCACCGAGCTGCGGATCGCGCGGCACGACCGGCGCAACGCGCTGAACACCGCCCACTGCCGCGACCTGCACGCCGCGCTCGACGAGGCCGTCGAGGGCGGGACGCGGGCCGTGGTGCTCACCGGGGAGGGCAGTGCCTTCTGCTCCGGGGCGGACCTCGACACCGTCGGCGACGCGGGCTTCCTCGACGCCCTCTACGCGATGCTGCACCGGGTGGTCGCGGTGCCCGTCCCGGTGATCGCCGCCGTCCACGGCGCCGCGATCGGCGCCGGCACCCAGCTCGCGATCGCGGCGGACCTGCGCGTGGCCGCCGACCGCGCGGTCCTCGCGCTCCCGACGGCGGCCCTCGGGCTCGCCGTGGACCCGTGGACCGTGCGACGGCTGGCGCTGCTCGCGGGCGGCGGCCCGGCGCGGCGGATGCTCCTGGCCTGCGAACAGCTCGACCACGCGGCGGCGCTCGCGCACGGGTTGGTCGACCGCACCGGCTCCCCCGAGGACGCGCTGGCCTGGGCGGCCGAGATCGCCGAGCTGGCCCCGCTCACGCTGGCCTACAACAAGCTCGCGGTGAACCGGCTGCTCGAGGACACCCGCGACCCCGAGACGCTCGACGCGGTGGGTGCAGCGTTCGCGGCCTGCTGGGCGAGCGAGGACCTCGTCGAGGGCCGGCGCGCCCGGGAGGAGAGGCGACCGGCGCGCTTCGTCGGCCGCTAGCCAGCGGGGAGTGAGCGGCGCCGTCCTGACGTCAGGTGCCATCAACGGCACATTGCTGCCACCAGAGGTCGCTCAGTCCTCGCCCGGCCAGTGGGCGAGGGTGTCGAGGTAGAGCTGCCGGACGCTCTCGATGTGCTCGTCGAGGTTCTCGGGGTCCCACTCCGAGACGTCGATCGGCGGCAGCACGGCCACCTGCACCACACCCGGGTGGATGATCATCGCGTTGCGGCCCATGAGCTCGCCGGTGTTGCGGAACACCAGCGGCACCACGGGCACGCCGGCCTGCATCGCGAGGTGGAAGGCGCCCTTCTTGAACCGGCCGGGGCTGGGGGTCGGTGAGCGGGTGCCCTCGGGCGCGATGACGACGGACACCCCGGAGCGCAGCCGCTCGACGGCGGGCTCGAGGGCCTTGCGGGCCTGCGCGTTGTCGGCGCGGTCGACGAACGCCGTCTCGAGCAGGCGCATCAGCGGCCCGAAGAGCGGGTTGGTCGCGAGCTCCTTCTTCGCCACGGGCGCGAAGTTGCCGCGGAGCAGCCCGCCGAGCACGAGCACGTCGAGCTGGCTCTGGTGGTTGAACAAGAAGACTGCGGGCTGGGCGTCCCAGATGTGGTGGGCGCCGTGGACGTCGAGCTGCACGCCGGAGGCCAGCAGTGAGAGGTCGCCGCCGAGCCCGATCCCCATGTTGAGGCCCGCGCGCCTCGACCCGCCGAGCAGACCCAGCCCGAGGCCCGTCGCGAACCCGCCCATCATCCCCGCGTAGGTCGCCGCAGTGCGGGCCACCTCGACCGGGCCGGCCCAGGGGCGGCCCTCGAAGTCGACGATCGGCCAACCGCGCTCCGCGGCGGCGCGCCGCAGCCCACCCGAGGGGTTGACCGCCGTGGGTCGGCCGACGGTGGCGAGGAAGGGCACGTCCTCGTTGCCGTTGGAGTACGCGAAGCTGGCGTCGAGGTCGACCTGGTGCGCCGCGGCGAAGTCCTTGACCGCCGCCGCCTTGCCCTCGCCGTACGGCGTGCGCCCCTCGGGATGGCCGGTCAGCTTCCCGTGCTCGTCCACCTCCAGCGCGGTGTAGAGGGTGTGCTCGATCCCGAGGGCCTTCGCGGCCGGGCCGACCTGGAAGATCGTCGCGGACGAGGCCAGCACGACCGTGTGGTTCCGCTCGAGGTGGGCCCGGACCAGCCGCCAGGCCTCCGGGTACACCGAGGGCCCGATCTCGTCGCGGAACAGCTGCCGGCCCAGCTTGTCCAGCTCCTCCGGGGTGCGGCCCGCCCAGGTGCGCCCCGTGATCTGGAGGAACTTCCGGAAGTCCTCCTCGGTCTCCAGGCGCTGCGTCCCGGCCAGCAGCGTGCGCAGCGTCGTCTCCAGCTGGATGTCGAGGTTGCGCACGTGGTGGCGCATGAACGCCATCACCGAGTAGCCGGCGATCACCGTGCCGTCGAAGTCGAAGAACGCCCCGATGTGCGGTCCCTCGGGGCTGTTCGCGACGTCCTCGAGCAGTTGCGCGGCGGCGCCGCCGGCGACGTCAGGGTCGGACACCGGTGCTCTCCTGTCGGTTGCGGGCGTCGGTCTCGTCGATGCGGACGACCCGCCCGACCACGTCCCGCACCTCGTCGGCGAACGCCCGGCGGCGGGCGGCCAGCTCGGCGCGCTCCGCCTCCACGGTCGTGGCGCGCGCGGTGCTGGCTGCGGTGTCGGGGACCTCCACGAGACCTCTATTGCCCGCCAGGCGCAGCGCCGATGCGAACAGCTCCCGACTCAGTGCCTCCGGACCGTGCAGCCGCCCCTGCAGCAGCAGCTGCTGCCCGACCGCCGAGCAGTCGTCGAACAGCTCCGCCTCGACCACCGGCCGGTTGACGTCCCACGCCGCGAGCCGTTCCGCGAAGAGCCACTGGGCGTCCACGAACGAGCGCAGCACGCGGTGGGCGCACAGGAACTTGCTCGCGAGCAGGATCTCCTTGGTGCGCGACACCGGTCGTCCGGCCTCGGTCCAGTCGGGGTCGATCAGCGAGAGCTCCGCGGCCATCTCGGCGCGGAAGGTCTCCTTGTCCGGGAAGAAGAACTCGTACTTGAGCAGGTCGCGCAGCGCGAGCGCGTGGGTGAAGCCCGCCGCCAGCGCCGCGCGGCCGTCGTCGGCGTCGTCGACCTCGAGCACCGAGAGCTCGACGATCGCGCGGTTGACGAAGTGGTGGATGGCCGAGTTCCGGTAGAAGGCCGCGACGATGTGGTGGCCCGGCTCGACGGAGAAGACCGGCTCGGTCCCCTCGGTGTAGGCGCTCACCACCTTCTCCTGGCGCAGCGAGAGCAGTGCCTCCGCGACGCCGCCGTTGGTCCGCAACGACTCCACGCCGGTGTGCGGGAGCTTGCGGGCCTCGACGTAGTCGAGGACCGGTTCCACGACCCGGCGCACCTGCGAGAGGGTCAGCGCCCGGTCGCGGACCCCGAGCAGCGCGAGGGCGGCCAGCGCGATCGGCGTGACCGGGGTGACCCGGTTGATGCGCACGAAGACCTCGAAGGCGGTCTTCTGCAGCGCCAGGCGACGCGCCGGCGAGTCGCCGGACTCGCCGTCGAGGGAGTCCGGGCTGCGCTCGAGGGCCGGGTCGCCCGCGCTGGAGAGCGCCTGGCGCAGCGACAGCGGCTCCCCGAAGCTGACGTGCAGCGACCCGACGGGCCGGCGCTGCGCGCGGGCGTAGCCGGCCAGCCAGCGCAGCCCCTCGGGCGTCTTGGCGGTGCCGGTCTGCTCGGCCGCCATCTGGTGCACTTCCTGGAGCTGGTCGTGCATGATCGACACGGGCACCAGGTAGACGTCGGAGGCGCGGCGGGTCTCCACGGCGTGCGCGACGTCGGCGAGCAGCCCGTACTTGGGCGGGCGCAGCTTCCCGGTCCTCGACCGGCCGCCCTCCATGTACCACTCGAGGTTGAACCGCTTGGCCACGAGCCACGAGAAGTACTCGCGCACCACGGACTTGTAGACGACGTCCTTGCCGAAGCTGCGGCGGATGAAGATGATCCCGCTGCGCCGTGCCAGCGCCTCGAGGCCCCAGATGCGCAGGTTGTTGCCGCCGAGCACGTGGTTGCGCGGGAAGTCGTTCGCCCGGAGCACCTCGGCCAGCACGAACGGGTCGGTGTAGGAGCGGTGCGAGGGCAGGAAGACCAGCGCGTGCTCGGCGTTGAGCTCGCGCAGCGGCTCGAGTCCGCTGGTGTCGGCGTGCACCTCCCACGCCCGGTCGTGCATCGGGCGCAGGACCCCGGAGAACAGGTCCACCGCGGTCGGGTCCATCGCCGCGACGAGGCTCTGGAGGTCCTTCTCGAACTCGGCCGCCACGTCCTCCTCGGGCCGGCCGGTCTCGGCGGCCAGCCGGCGGACCTCGCGGGCGAAGTGTGCCCCGCCCACGATCTGGTCGCTGACCTCGCGCGGCACCTTGGAACGGTTGCCCAGCACCCCGCGCTCGGCGCGGTCGAGGGCGAGCTTGGCCTGCTGGACGACGAAGCGGACGAAGTCCTCGGTGGCGGTGCCCATCCGCTCCCGGCGGTGGCGCACGAGGAGCTCGCGCATCGTCGCCGGACGTCCGACGACGATGCGGTGCCGGGTGCGGTCGGTCCGGCCCTGGTTGGCGCGGGCCGCGCGGGCGCGGTCGCGCCACCGCGAGCGGCGGGTCACCGCGTCGAGCAGGCGGGGCAGCGACTTCTCGGGCGCGGAACCGGCGGGCTCCCACACGAGCCGGACCGGCACCAGGAGCGCGTTGTCGCCGCGGGTCAGGCGGGCGGCGAGCTGCTCGCCCTCGGCCGGCACCGTCTCCACGCGGCGGCCGTTGGTCGGGGCGACCCCGGCGAGCCAGCGCTCGATGAGCCGGCGCTCGAGGCCGCTGGGCGCGTCCACGAGGACGACGAGGGGACGGTCCCCGGAGTCGGGGAGCGCGGTCACGTACGGCGCCGGTGCTCCGGGGAGCCCGAGGGGACCCACGGCCGTCGGGTGGTCGGGCGAGCCCGGTTCCGGCGGCTCCGAGGGCGACGCGGCGGAGACGGACGGGGACTCCACGGTGCACCTCCCGCACGACGGCCCGCGCGGTCCGGGGAGGGCGCGGGTGAGGGTCACCCTACCCGGCGGTCATCGTGCCGGGTGGCCGTCGCGAGAAGGGTGACCCACGTCGACGAGCGCGTCGCCCGAGCGGTGCGCGGGTACGCGATCACGGATACCGGGCCCGGTGACCGACCCCAGAGGTGGAGTGACGACGTGCGTGCAGTGCAGGTGCCGAAGGCCGGAGCCGACTTCGAGCTGGTCGAGCGAGACCTGCCCGAGCCCGGCGAGGGCGAGGTGCGGGTGACGGTGCAGGCCTGCGGGGTCTGCCACTCGGACATGTTCGCCAAGGAGGGCGTGATGGGGGACGCGACGCCGTTCCCGATCATCCCGGGCCACGAGGTCGTCGGGGTCGTCGACGCCCTCGGTCCGAACGTGACCGCCGAGTACTCGCCCGGCGACCGCGTCGGCGTGGGCTGGTTCGGCGGGGCCTGCTACCACTGCGAGCCGTGCCGCCGCGGGGACTTCATCACCTGCGAGAACGGCCGCATCCCGGGCGTCACCTTCGACGGCGGCTACGCCGACGCCCTCGTCGTGCCGGCCGACGCGCTGGCCCGCGTCCCGGACGACCTCTCTGCCGAGGACGCGGCGCCGCTGCTGTGCGCCGGGGTGACGACGTTCCACGCGCTGCGCTCCAGCCCGGCCCGGCCGGGCGACCGCGTGGCGGTGCTCGGCATCGGCGGCCTCGGCCACCTCGCGCTCCAGTTCGCGGCACGGATGGGCTGTGAGGTGGTCGCGATCTCCCGCGGCACCGACAAGGCCGATCTCGCCAAGCAGTTCGGCGCCCACCACCACATCGACTCGCAGGCGACCGACCCGGGCGCCGCCCTCGCCGAGCTGGGCGGGACGACGACGATCCTCGCGACCGCCACCAGCGGGGAGGCGATCTCCGCCCTCGTCCCGGGCCTCGCGCCGCGCGGTCAGCTCGTGGTGCTCGGCGCCGCCGAAACCCCGCTGACGGTGGAGCCCATGTCGCTCATCGGTCCCGCGACCCAGGTCGCCGGGCACCCGTCGGGCACGTCGAAGGACTCCGAGGACACGCTGAACTTCTCCCAGATCACCGGGGTGCGCCCGATGATCGAGACGATGCCGCTCGAGAAGGCGGCCGAGGCCTACGAGAAGATGATGGCGAACGACGCGCGCTTCCGGATGGTGCTGACCACCGGGAACTGACGGCGCTCGGCTGACCCCGGCCTCCGGGGTCAGCCGAAGCGCTGCAAGGCGTGGGTGAAGGCCCACCGGTCCTGGTCGATGCCGCTGCAGTCGTCCTGCTCCTCGTCGGTGCCGGCGCACCCGCCGTTGTCGCGCAGCAGCGACCACGCCCCGACGAAGCCGTACCCGGCCTTTCGCGCCCCGGCGACGACGGCCTGGGCGTCGGCCAGGGTCGTCGTAGCGTCGGTGTCGTTGCGCCCGACCATCAGCGTGACCCCGACGCGGGACGCGACCTCGGCGGGATCGCTGCCCGGCCACATCGCCTGCAGGGTGCGGGTGGAGGCGGCCGCGGCCCCGAGCATCGCGGACGACCACGAGCCGCCCGCGGAGAAGTTCATGACCATGAGGTTGACCCGGGCTGCGACGCCGTCGTCGGACACCGCGCGCAGGAGCTCCTTCGCCGTCGCGGTCATCCCCGACGAGGCGTCCTGGACCTGGACGGTCAGCGTCACCCGCGTGCCCCGCTCGCGCTGTAGCAGCGCCAACGCGTCGGCGATCCGCGAGACGGACACGGCCCGGCCGGTGTCGGTCTCCACGTCGATGTCGAGCTGGTCGGTGCCGACGGCGTCGAGGGCCTTCCCGTACGCCGTGGCGAGGGACCGCGCGTCGGGGCAGCGAGTCTCGAGGTAGGTGCCGACGGCGCCGCCGGAGGAGACCGTCGGCGTGCCGCCGCGAGCCTTGAGCGCCGCGACCGTGCGCAGCACCCCCGGGTCGTCGACGGGGGTCGTGCCGCCCCAGGTCGGGGTGCAGGTGGCGCCCGCGAGCACGAACGCGAGCACGACGTCGCGCTGCCCCGAGTCGGCGGCGAGCGCGCCCAGATCGGGCAGCGGCGGCGTCGTCAGGTCGACGTACGGGGCGACGCGGACCGTCGGCAGCGGCCCGTCGGGGGCCCGGGCCCCCTGCCGGACGGGGGCGGCCGCCGTCGTCGTGGTCGGTTCCGTGCTCGTCTGCGCGGCCGGTGCCGCGGCGGGTGCGGTCTGCACGGCGGGCGCGGGATCGCCCGGGCGGACCGGAGAGGGCAGGACGGAGCAGGCCACCAGCAGGATCGTCAGCGCGACCCCGCCGAGGGCCGCGCGCAGCGCCACGCGCACTAGCCCCCGCTCACGTCGTGATCGTCCTGGGCGCCGCGGTCGGCGCCGTCGCGGTCCCCTGGTTGCCCGGCACGGTGCCCTGGTCGGTCTTCCCGGTCTGCCCGGTGCCCTTCGGGGTGGGCGCGGCCGGGGCCGGCGGCACCACGGGGGCGGGCGGGGCCGGGACGACCGGGGCGACGGGTACCGGCACCACCGGGGCGGGCGGCGCGACGAGCTTCGGCGCGACCTTCTTCGGGGTGGCGCGCGGGGCGGTCTTCTTCGGGGTGGTGGCGCGGGCCGGCTTCGTCGTCGTGACCTCCGCCGGCTCGACGGTGAACGGCACCGGGGCGAGCACGGGCGTTGGCGCGATCGCGGGCGTCGCCGGGGCCAGCGAGGCGCCCGAGGCCATCGGGACCGCGGCCGGCCCGGTGGAGCCGGCCAGCGCGCCGGTCACCACGACGCCGACGTAGCCCGCGGCCAGCGCCGCGGCCGCCGCGGCGACGCCCTTGAAGGCACGCGCCCGACGCCCGCTGCCGTCGACGAACACCGGGCCGGACCGGGACCGGCGGGCACCGGGCGAGCTGGGGATGAGGGTGGTGGTGGCGCGGGCGGCGATGTCGTCCGGGCCGCTGCGGCGGGCGGCGTCGGGGTCGTCCGGGGCCGGGGACGGGTCCGGGGCCGGCGTGACAGGAGCGGTCCACGGGCGGGCGGGGGAGTGCCGTGCCGGCCCGGCCTGCGGCGGGACGAACGTCGTCGCCGCGGTGCGGGCGGTCAGGGCCGTCGGCGGCACGGGCGGCAGCGCGCGGGAGGTGGTGGCCGGGCGGGCCGGTGCCGTGACGTCGGCCGGGAGGTCGGCGATGCGGGGGAAGGGTGGCGGGGTCGCGGTGCGCGGCGACGGGATCACCGCGGGGGCGGCCGGCGCGGCGCCGTAGGTCCAGAGGGGGGTCGCGCGCGGCGCGAGCGCGACGGTGCTCGACGTCCGGGCGGCCGAGTCCGGCACCGCGCTGCGGTGCGTGACTCCGTCCGGTGTCCGGTGGTTGCCCATCTCGTCCCCGTCGTCCGTTCTCGGTGCCGACGCCCGGGTCGAGCGTCACCCATCGGGGCTATCGCGGGGCACTGCGCGACCGTTACCGGGCGGTGATCTGTCACTCGTTCGGGGGCGGACGGCACACGCGGTCGCGGACAGGGCCTTTCGGGTCGACCGGACCCCGGAGACGACGAAGGCCCCGGTCCGTGGGGACCGGGGCCTCGTGGTCGGGGTGGCGGGATTCGAACCCACGGCCTCCTCGTCCCGAACGAGGCGCGCTACCAAGCTGCGCCACACCCCGAGCAGTCGAGCGACCTCGCTTGCTCTGGGATCGAGCCTACCTGGTGGTCCCGGCGGCGCTGGACGGGGGCCGGGGGCTCGCCGAGGCGCCGCGCCCGGCCGCCGTACCCGTCGCCGTGACCTCCCGGGGCACGAGTTCGAGCAGGCTCGCCTCGGGTCGGCAGCCGAACCTGAGCGGGGCGTACGGGGACGTCCCGAGCCCGGCGGAGACGTGGAGCCGCATGCGCGAGCCCCACCGGGAGGCGCCGCGGGCACGGGACCGGTCGACGCCGCAGTTCGTCACGACGGCGCCGTACCCCGGCACGCGCAACTGGCCGCCGTGGGTGTGGCCGGCGAGCACCAGGTCGTAGCCGTCGGCGGCGAACGCGTCGAGCACCCGCGGCTCCGGCGAATGGGTCAGGCCCAGCCGCAGCGCGGGGGCCGGGTCGGGCCCGGCGGCCGAGCGGCCGCCCTCGCCGTCGTCGGGGGTGGGGTCGGGGTCGGCGGGGCCGGCGATGTGGTCGTAGTCGTCGTGGCCGATGTGCGGGTCGTCGACCCCGGCCACCGCGATCCGCTGCCCCGCGATGGTGAGCTCCAGGCGGGTGTGCGTGGCGTCGTGCCAACCGCGCTCGACGAACGCCGCCCGCAGGTCCCGCCAGGGCAGCTCTGGGCCGAGGATGCGGTGCTGCGGGCGGAAGAGGTAGTCGGCCGGATTCTTGGGCTTCGGCCCGTGGTAGTCGTTGCTGCCGAACACGAACACGCCCGGGCGGTCGAGCAGCCTCCCCAAGGCCTGCAGCACCATCGGCACGGCCCTCGGGTGGGAGAGGTTGTCGCCGGTGTCGACGACGAGGTCGGGCTCCAGCTCCGCCAGCCCGGCCACGAAGCGCTCCTCGGTGCGCTGCCCCGGCCGCAGGTGCAGATCGGAGACGTGCAGCACCCGCAGCGGGCGGGACCCGGGGGACAGGACGGGAAGCGTGGCGCGACGCAGCGTGAACCAGTGCCGCTCGACGACGGATGCGTAGCCCACCCCGAGCGCGCCGGCGACGGCGCCCGCGGCGACCGCCCGTGTCAGCCCCCGGACGAGTCCTCGCGTCGTGTCGGGTGCCACCGGGCGATCAGCCACCGCTGCCTCCTGCTCCCACCGTCGAGGGTGCCGGGGCGAGCGCCGGTGCCGCCACGGCACCCGGTGGCGGGGGCGGTGCGGGCACGGTGCCGCTGGCGACCTGCAGTGTGACGACCTGGTCGGGCAGCGCGGACCCGCGGGGTGACTGCCCGACCACGGTACCGGCGGCGGCGCGGTTGTTCACCGTCGTCCGGGCCACCGCGAAGCCCGCGCCCTCGAGGTCGGCCTGCGCCTCGTCGGCCTGCTGTCCCACGACGTCGGGGATCTGCTCGTTCGTCCCACCGGCCACGTAGCGCGGGTCGGTCGACGGCAGCGGCTGGGCCGGCGTCGCCGCGAGCAGCGGCATCATCGTCCGGTACCAGGTCCGCGCCGGCGTCTTGCCGCCGAAGATGTTCCCGCTGCCGCACGGATACGGCGGCGAGTCGCCGCCGCCGTCGCAGAGCGGGCGGGGCGACGACGAGTCGTCGAAGGTGATGACCGCTCCCGCGATGCCGGGGGTGAACCCGAGGAAGGCCGCGGACTTGTTCTGCTGGGTTGTGCCGGTCTTCGCGGCGAGCGGCCGGTTCCAGCCGCTCTCGCCGGCTGCCGCCGCGGACGTGCCGCCGGCCTGGTCGTCCTTGGAGAGGCCGGTCATCAGCGTGTCGGCGAGTGTCGGGGGGACGACCTGCTCGCAGGGCTGCTCGGTGACCGGGACCGCGGTGCCCGAGGCGTCGGTGATGCCGAGGATCGGTGTCGGCGGGCACCACCGTCCGCGCGACCCCAGGGTGGCGCCGACGTTGGAGAGCTCGAGGACGCTGGTGGGCGTGACGCCGAGGGTGAACGAGCCCTGGTTCTGCTCCTTGGCGATCTCGGCGATCGACTTGCCGCCCGCGCCCTGGGGCTCGGCCAGCGAGCGCATGCCGAGCTTCACCGCCATGTCGACCACCGGCGCGACACCGGTGTACTCCATCAGCTTGACGAAGCCGGTGTTCGGCGACTGCGCGAGCGCGTCGGTCATCGACAGCACCGGGGCGTAGGAGCCGGCGTTGCGGACGGGGAACGGGTTGCCCGAGCCGTCGCGGTAGATCGGGGACGCGTAGCCGTCCGGCGGGATGTCCATCCGGTAGTCGATGCCGAGGCCCTTGTCGAGCGCGGTGGCGGCCGTGAAGATCTTGTAGACCGAGCCGGCGCCGAGGTTCACCGGTTCCCAGGGCAGCCCGTAGCTGGTCTGCAGGGCCGAGCCGTCGACGCCGAACACCCGGTTCGACCCCATGGCGAGCACCTCGTGGCGGTCCGCTCCCGGGGTCACCGCGGCCATGACGTCGGCGACGTTGCGCTGCCGCGCGGGGACCTCGCCGCGCAGCGCGGTGGCCATCGCGTTCAGCGCGTTGCGGTCCAGCGTCGTGCGGATCGTGTAGCCGGCGCGGTTGAGCTGCTCGGCCGAGATGCCGGCCTGCCCCAGGTAGTCGACGACGTACTTGCAGAAGAACGCCGCGTCGCCCGCGCCGATGCAGCCGTTGGCCGGGGTGGCCAGCGGGCTGACGACGCCGAGCGGGCTCGCCGCGGCCTCCTGCGCCTGGGCCTGGGTGATCATGCCCTGGATGGCCATCTGGTTGATGACCTCGTTGCGCCGCCCGGTCGCGGCCTGCGGATGCGCCACCGGGTCGAACGCCGCGGTCGACTGCACCATCCCGGCGAGCAGCGCGGCCTGCGGGATCGTCAGCCGGTCGGGCGTGGTGTTGAAGTACGTCCGGGAGGCGGCGCCGATGCCGTAGGAGTTGTTCCCCAGGAAGACGATGTTGAGGTAGCGCTGGAGGATCTCGTCCTTGGCCTCGACCTTGGTCCGCCCGACGGCGAGCTCACGCTCGAGCTGCAGCGCGACGCGGACCTCGCGCAGCTTGCGGGCGTAGGTCGCCTCGGTGGCCTTAAGCCGCTCGGACTGGCTCCGCGCGGTCACGTAGAGCTGGTAGTTCTTGATGTACTGCTGGGTGAGGGTGGATGCGCCCTGCTGGGTGGACCCCGCGCTCTGGTTCGTCACGAGCGCGCGCAGCGTCCCGGTCCAGTCCACGCCGTCGTGCTCGTAGAAGCGGCGGTCCTCGATCGCGACGATCGCCGCCTTCATCGTCGGCGCGATCTGCGCGGCCGGCGTCGGCTGGCGGTTCTGGTCGTAGAGGTACGCCAGCGGGGCGCCGGCCCGGTCGGTGACCGTGGTGACCAGCGGGAGCTGGCCGGCCGCCAGATCCGACGACGTGGCGCTCACCGTGTCGCTCGCGTCGTTGCTGACGAGCCCGACGCCGCCGATCAGCGGGAACGTCACGCCCGCCACCAGCAGCCCCGCGACCAGGCAGAGGCCCAGCAGCCGCGCGGCCGGCCCGAAGCGTCGCCGACGTCCGGCGGCCCCGCGTCCGGCCTCGCCGCCGGTCCGGTTCGTTCCCTCGGTCATCGGGGTCCACGTTACTGGCACCACGTGAGGTTCATGCCCGTGTCGTCCGGATCGCCCTCCTCGGGCGCGCCGTCCCGCAACCGACGCAGATCTCCGGGTGACGGATCCGTTTCGGGCCTTTGTCGGTGGAACCGTCCGCTCCTAGAGTGCGTCGAACCCCGTGAACGGGCGGAACGCGCGGCCGCGCAGGGCCGGGCGTGCCGGGGGATGCGCACCGGCGGGGCGGGCGCGGACCCCGGAGCCATGGGGCCACACGAGGGCGGGATGACGTGAACGACGATTCGCGACGGACGACGGCCACGCGCAACTGGCGCCACCGGGCGCGCTGCCGTGACGAGGACCCCGACACCCTGTTCGTCCAGGGTGCGCGGCAGCGGGACGTGCGGGAGGTGTGCAAGGCGTGTCCGGTGCGCACCGAGTGCCTCGCACACGCCCTGGACAACCGCATCCGCTTCGGGGTGTGGGGCGGCATGACCGAGCGGGAGCGGCGCGCGCTGCTCAAGCGCCGGCCGGACGTCGTGTCCTGGTCCGCGCTCCTCGAGGCCGCTCGCCGTGCGGCGCTGCGGCCGCAGGAACCGGCGCCGCAGCCGGCCGCGGAGCCCACCCGCCGGCCGGCAGCGGGTGGCGACGACGAGGCGCCCGAGCGGCCGCGGCGGGACCGCCGGGCCGGCTGATCCGTTCCCCGGGGCGGGGGCTCGGCGCGGTCGGGTCGAGCCCTGCCCGGGGCAGGCGTCCCGTCGTGGCTTCCAGCGCCGGCCCCCTCGCCTCATCCTGGTGATCCACGACGACAAGCTCGGGGCCGGACCGCGATTCCCCGCGACAAGGCCATCGGGCCTGCCGGGATCAGGAGGCCAGCAGCTCCCCGATGGCGCGCAGGCCGTCGAGGTCGTGGACGTCGGTCGCCATCGCCGGGACGTCGACGATCGGCACGTTCGGGTGCGCCCGCGTGAACCGCGCGAGCACCCGGCGTTCCCGCTCGGCCGTCTCCACGCGGTCGGCGTGCAGGCGCAGCACGGCCGCCGTCGTCGCGTCCCCACGGGCCGCCTCGAGGGTCTCCGCACCCTCCCGCGCCCGCGCGCCGGACAGGGTCGCGTGCACCGGGTGGGTCCGGTTGAGGACCATGCCCGCCAGCGGCATCTTCTCGGTGCCCAGCCGCTCGACGAAGTTGGACGCCTCGCGCAGCGCGTCCGGCTCGGGCGAGGCCACCACCAGGAACGCCGTGCCCGGAGCGCGCAGCAACTGGTAGGTGGCGTTCGCCCGCTCCTGGAAGCCGCCGAAGAGGGTGTCGAAGGCCTGCACGAACGCCGAGGCGTCCGCCAGCATCTGCCCGCCCAGGATCGTGGACACGGCCTTCGCGAACAGGTTGAACGTCGAGCCGACGAGCTTGCGCAGCGCGGAACCGCCGGCGCGCGCAGGTGCCGAGAGCAGCCGGATCATGCGGCCGTCGAGGAACGACGAGAGCCGCTGGGGCGCGTCGAGGAAGTCCAGCGCCGACCGCGACGGCGGGGTGTCGACGATGATCAGGTCCCACCGGCCGGTGGCGGCGAGCTGCCCCAGCTTCTCCATCGCCATGTACTCCTGCGTCCCGGAGAAGGACGTGGAGATCGTCTGGTAGAAGGGGTTGTCGAAGATCGCCTGCGCCCGGTCGGGCGTGGTGTGGCCCAAGACCATCTCGTCGAAGGTCCGGCGCATGTCGAGCATCATCGCCTGCAGCTCGCCGCCCGAGCCCGCCGCGCCGCCCGGGCCCTCAGCGACCGAGCCCTCCGGGACGGCGCCGGGCACCGGCCGCGGCTCGTTGTCGAGCTCCTCGAGCCCCATCGACTGCGCGAGACGGCGGGCCGGGTCGATCGTCAGGACCACGACCTTCCGGCCGCGGGCCGCGGCGCGCAGGGCGAGCGCGGCCGCCGTCGTCGTCTTCCCGACGCCACCGGAGCCGCAGCAGACGATCGTGCGGGTCGCGAGGTCGTCGATGAGCGCGTCCAGGTCGAGGTGGCGGGGGCGGCGGGCGCGGCCGGTGGGCGCCTCCCCGGTCGGGTCAGCGGCCACGGCGCACCCCCTGCTCGCGCAGGAGCTCGGCGAGCTCGTACAGCCCGCCGAGGTCGACCCCGTCGGCGAGCTCGGGCAGTTCGAGCTGAGGCAGCCCGGCCTCGTCGAGCCGTGACCGGACGCCCGACTCGACCGCGAGCCGGCGCCGGTGCTCGTCGACCTCGGACAGCAGCCCGTCCATCTCCTCGTCCTTGAGGAAGAGCCCGGCGGCCTCGAGCCCGGCGCGCAGCCCGCCCTCGTCGACCGCCCCGCCGGCGGCCGGCAACCGCGCGGGCCGGACCCGGTTCACCATGACCGCCCCCGGCGGCAGGTGGGCGGCGGTGAGCTCCTCGACGGTGTCGAGCGTCTCCTGGACCGGCAGGTCCTCCAACTGGCTCACGACGTGCACCACGGTCTGCGGGGAGTGCAGCAGCGCCACGACCCCCTCGCTCTGGGTGCGGATCGGTCCGGTCCGGGCGAGCGTGCCCATGGCCTTGGTGACGTCGAGGAACTTCACGACGCGGCCCGTGGGCGGGGCGTCGAGGACCACCGCGTCGTAGAGCGGCTGCCGCGAGCCGGACCGCCGGGACCCGCCGCGGTCGTCGCCGACGGTGCGCCCGACGCACTCCTTGACCTTCCCGGTGAGCAGCACGTCGCGCAGGCCCGGGGCGAGCGTCGTCGCGAACTCCACCGCGCCCATGCGGCGCAGCGTCCGCCCGGCGAGCCCCAGGTTGTAGAACATCTCGAGGTACTCGAGCAGCGCTTCCTCGGCGTCGACGGCGAGGCCACGGACCTCGCCGCCGTCGGGGGCCACCGCGATCCGCTGCTCGGCGTAGGGCAGCGGCGGGGTGTCGAAGAGCTGCGCGATCCCCTGACGGCCCTCGACCTCGACGAGCAGGGTGCGCCCGCCGTCGGCCGCGAGAGCGAGGGCGAGGGCGGCAGCGAGGGTCGTCTTGCCGGTGCCGCCCTTGCCCGTCACGACGTGGAGCCGGGCCGAGGCGAGGGACTCCGGCCAGCGTTCGACGCCGCCGTGGTCGAGGACGCCGACACTGCCCGGGCGGCGCTGGTTGCTCACGGCGACCAGCGTAGGACCGCCGGATCGCGCCCGTCGGCCCCGGCCGGAGGGGCTCGGTCACACCGCGCTCCCTCGACGGGTCACCGAGCGTGCGCAGGACGTCGCCGCAGGTGTGAGAGGTACGCACGCGTCCGGGGCGCGACCGGGCCGTCCGGGAGCGACATCTACCCTCGGGCGTCATGAGTGCCCAGACCTGGGAGTACGCGACCGTCCCGCTGCTGACCCACGCGACGAAGCAGATCCTCGACCAATGGGGCGCGGACGGCTGGGAGCTCGTCACGGTCCTGCCCGGCCCCACGGGCGAACAGCACGTCGCCTACCTCAAGCGGCCCCTGCAGTGACGTCGCCGACCTCGCCCCGGGCGCGGCTCGCGGAGCTCGGGGTCGAGCTGCCCCCGGTGCCGGCGCCGAAGGGCGTGTACGTGCCGGCCAAGAAGGTCGGCACCCAGGTGTGGACATCCGGCCAGCTGCCCCTCGTCGGCGGCGAGCTGCCCGCGACCGGGCTGGTCGGCGCCGAGGTCTCGGTCGACGACGCCAACGCCTACGCCCGCATCGCCGCGCTGAACGCGCTGGCCGCGATCGACGCCGTCGTCGGGCTGGACGCGGTGGTGTCCGTGGCCAAGATCGTCGGCTTCGTCGCCTCGGCGCCGGGGTTCGGCGGCCAGCCCCAGGTGGTGAACGGGGCCTCCGAGCTCATGGGCGAGGTCTTCGGCTCGGCGGGCGAACACGCCCGCTCGGCGATCGGGGTGGCGGCGCTGCCGCTGGGCTCCCCGGTCGAGGTTGAGGTCGTCGTCGACCTGGCGTGAGCTTTCCAGTGGCCCGCGGGAGGACGACGCCCGTGGCGGAGGGAGACGGACGTGACGAGCACGGGTGCCGGCCTCGAGGCCGCCGGGATCGACGGCGCGCCGGCGGGGGCGGATCGGCCCGACGGGCCCCGCGGCACCGGTGACGCACGGCCCGGCGGCGTCGAGCGCGCCTGCCACGACCTCCTCGTCGCGCTCGCCGGACGCCTGCCCGACCGGCCGTTGTGGCGGCTGCGCGACTGGCTCGCCGCCGACGCCCTCACCGCCCTGCGCACCGCGGTCCCGCGCACGCTGCTGCGCCACCGGGTCGGGGTCACCGAGACCGAGCGGGCCCTGCTGCGCGACGCGGTGACGGGTTGGCACGGGCCCGTGCGTCTGGTCGACGCGGTGCTGCACGCCGACCACGCCCCGGAGCCCGCCGCGACGTTCGCCGAGCCCGGCGGGTCCGGGTGGGACGCCGCCGACCTGGTCCTGCGGGCGCTGCTCCCGACCGTCGGCGAGGTCGGTGAGGTGCGCCGCGCCTGGCGCACCGCCGGTCAGGGCGAGCCGGGCGACCCCGTGCGCGTCGTGCTCGTGAGCGCCGCGGGCGACCTGCCAGCCCTCACCGGGGCGGTGCAGCGGGCCCTGCGGGCGCACGGCGACACCGTGCCCGGGGTCGAGGTGATCGGCGCCGGCACCGTCACGACCTCCTACCACCGCGCGGCGCTCGCCGCCTCCGAGGTGCTCTGGCGCGCCGGGGCCCCGGCCTCGGTGTCCGCCCCCGTCCCGGAGCACGGACCCGGTCTCCCGGGCCCACGGACGGGCGTCGCGTCGCGAGCAGAACTGGTGCGCCATGGCTGAGCCCGGACCCCAGCAGCCCGACGGCCCACGTCCGCCCGCGCCGCGCCCGCGCGGCGGCGAGCGGGGACGTGACCCGGTGGCCCTGGCCGCCTGGCGGCGGGTCGCCGAGCAGCGTCGTCGCGCCGTCGACGGGATGACGGCGGCGCCGTCCCCGATCTCCACGTCCTCGGCTCCCGAGGGGACGGCTGCCGTGCCCGCGCCCGCCCCGTCCCCGGCGGACCCGGTGGCGCTGGCCGTCGAGTCCTCCGTGGCCGACGTGCCCGACGTCGAGGAGCTCGCAGTCCCTGCTGCCGCCGTCCCTGACGAGGTGGCCGAGGGGGACGCCCGGCCGGTGGTCCGCGACGAGCGCGCCGAAGCAGCCGACGCACCGGCCCCGGACGGGACGACGACGGCGGGGCCTGCCGCGGCCGACTCGCGCACCGCACCGCCCGGCCCCGGCGACGGCGCCCCGCCGGGGCGCCTCCACGACGTCCTGCTCGGCCTCGCCGGACGTCTCGACGACGACGCCCTGACCTCGGTCCGCGAGATGGTCGCGGCCGAGGACGACGCCGAGGCGGCCGAGCTGCTCGGCGGATGCCTGCTGGCCGGCGGCGTCGGGGTCACCGGGGAGGAGCGCGCGGTCCTGCGCCCGTGGTTCACGGCCGCGCGGGTCGACTCGGAGCTGCTGGGCCTGCTGCCCACCGACACCGGCGCGCTCGACCGCTCGGTGCACCGTTTCGTCGCGACCACCCCCGACCGCGCGCCCGGACTCCCGCTCGCCCGGGCCGCGCGCCGGCTCCCGGGCGTGGTGGCGGTCCGCGAGAGCTGGCGGGTCACGCCGTCGGGCTCCGCGCCCGGCCCCGTGCCGCACCGCGTGGTCCTGGTGGAGACCGAGGGCCCGGACGACTGCGACCACGTCGTGCACCACCTCGCCCACGCGGCGCGGGCCCTCGACGACACCTCGGTCGAGGTGTTCGCGGCCGGCGCCGTCCTGCCGGCCTACCACCGCGATGCGCTCGCGGCGGCGCAGCCGCTCCTCGCCGAGGAGGCCGCGGCGCCCCGGCGCCCGGCCGCGGGCGGTGCGGGGGCCGCCGTGCCGCGGTTCCCGGCCGGCGACGACGACGAGACCTGGCGCACCGTCGCCGACGCGGGGACCGCCCACACCGCCCCGCGACCGCCGGCCGAGCCCGACCGCCGGGACCCGGACGGTCCGGCCGAGGCCGCCCCGCCCCGGGAGTCGGCGGCGGCCGCCGTCGTCGCCGACACCGACGTCGTCGCCGCCACTGACGTCGTCGCCGCCACTGACGCCGGCGCCGCCACTGACACCGGCGCCGCCACTGACGACGAGGCCGACGAGCCCGTCGCGGACCCGCCGCCGGAGACCTCGATCGACGACGACCTCTCCTCGACCGCGCGCCGGATCGCCGCGCTGTGGGCGCGGCCGTCACCGGAGGACTTCTCGGCGGCCCTACCCGCGGAGTCGCTCGAACCCACCCTCCTGGAGCCGGAGGACCACGCTCCGGCCGGCGACCCGGACCCCGACGACGAGGCGCCGAGCGGACGGCATGGACGGCCCGCGGCGAACGACTCGGGCACGACGTCGCTCCGCTCGCCCCGGCCCCGGCCGCACACCAACGGGCACACGCTGCCCTCGCTCGACCCGTCCGCCGACGCCTCGGCCGCCGCGGACGAGACGCCGGACCCGGACACCCTCGACGAGCCCCTCGCGACGGACCCGGGCGACGCGCAGATCCTGCGCGCCCGCCACAGCCGGGCCCGTGACGGCGACAGCGTCCCCGACCCCGACGTGCCCCGGTTCGGGCACGACGCGCGCTTCGGGGCCGGGCCGGGGCCGGCCTGGCCCGGCGGCCCCGTCGCGGGGGACTCCGCGCTGGGCCCGGAGACGCTCTTCGCCTCACCGGTCGAGGTCGGGCAGGAGCCGGTGACGTTCGGGACCAAAGGGCACCGGCACGGCCCGGAGGCCGGGCCCGCGGGCGATGACGCGGTCACGCTCGGCACCAACGGCCATCGTCACGACCCGGCCGTGCCCCCGCCTGACGACGAGCCCGCCACCGGGCCCGTCGCCTGGGCCGGCCCCGGAGTGACGCCGCCCCCGCCGGGCGGCTCCCAGGTCATCGGTCCGCCCCGGGCCGGGCGCCCCGCCGGCGGTCCGCCGGCGCCGGGACCGGTCGGGCCCGCGGTGGGTGGCCCGGGGCCCCGCCGGCCTGGCGAGCCCAGCGAGGACGTGGCGCCGCCGTGGGCGGCCGCGGACGGGGTCGGGTGGTCCGCGGGGACCCCGGGCCGGCCCCCCGAACCGGACCCCACGGCGTCGTGGGCGCCGGACTTCGACGACTCCGTCGCCCAGCTCTCGGACCGGGAGCGCGAACTGCTCGCCCGGCTGCACGAGGAGCTCGCCCAGCGCGAGCGTGCCGAGGGCGCCGACCCGTTCGCCGGGCCCGCCCGTCGCGGACCGGCCCCGCAGCCCCCGGCGCCGGGACCGCGCCCCGGACCGCCCGACGGCCGGGTCAACGGGCACGGCCTGCCGCCCGGGCGAGGAGACGACGCGGGCTGATCGCGCGCCGTAGGGTCCGGGCGTGACCGACTCGTCGGAGATCTCGCCGTCCGCGCATCCGGCCTACGGCACGCTGCGCTCCGTCACGTCGGCCGCCGGGGTGGTGCTCGCGGAGAACCCGTCCGGGATGACGCTCGACGGCACCAACAGCTGGGTGCTGCGCGCGCCCGGGCAGCGCGGGTGCGTCGTCGTCGACCCCGGACCGGACCACGCCCACCACCTCGACCGGCTGGCCGAGCAGGGTCCCGTCGAGCTGATCCTGCTCACCCACCACCACCTCGACCACAGCGAGGCGGCCCGGACGTTCTCCGAGCGCACCGGGGCGCCGGTGCGGGCGCTCGATCCGCAGCTCAGCCTGGGCGCGGAGGGGCTCGGTCCCGACGAGGCCGTGGGCGCGGCCGGGCTCGACATCCGGGTGGTGGCGACCCCCGGGCACACCACCGACTCGTTGTGCTTCGTCGTCGACGGCGACGGCAGCGTGCTCACCGGCGACACCGTGCTGGGCCGGGGCACGACCGTGCTCGGTGACCACCACGGTGCCCTCGGGGACTACCTCGCCTCCCTGGACCGGCTCGCCGCGCTGCCGGCGGGGACGACACTCCTCCCGGGCCACGGGCCGGACCTCGGGGACGCCCCGCAGATCGCCCGCGACTACCTCGCCCACCGCGAGCAGCGCCTCGGGCAGGTGCGTGAGGCGCTGCGTCGGCTCGGGGGCTCCGCGACACCGCGGCAGGTCGTCGAGATCGTCTACGCGGACGTCGACGAGTCGCTCTGGCCGGCCGCGGACATCTCGGTGGCCGCCCAGCTGGAGTACCTGCGCGAGCACGGCTGACCCCGCTCGGCAGCAACGGCACGTTCCTGGCACCTGACGCCAGAGCGGCGCCGTTCACCCACGGAGCGCGCGGGCCGGCCGGTGGGTGAATGGCGCCGTCCGCGCGTCGAACGCCAGGAACGTGCCGTTGCTGTCACGGGCGGGGGCGGGGCCGGGGGCCGGGGGCCGGTCGCCGGGGGCCGATCCCGCCGACCGCTATCGGGCTCGGCGGGCCAGGCGGTCCGGCTCGAGGATGAGAACGCTCTTGCCCTCGAGGCGCAGCCAGCCGCGGGCGGCGAAGTCGGCCAGGGCCTTGTTCACCGTCTCCCGGGAGGCGCCGACGAGCTGGGCGATCTCCTCCTGGGTGAGGTCGTGCGTCACCCGCAGCAGCCCGGCCTCCTGCGACCCGAATCGCTGGGCCAGCTGCAGCAGCGCCTTCGCGACGCGGCCGGGCACGTCGGTGAAGATCAGGTCGGCCAGCAGGTTGTTGGTCCGCCGCAGCCGGCGGGCGACCACGCGCAGCAGCTGCTCGGCGATCTCCGGGCGCTGCGAGATCCACTCCTTGAGCGCCGTGCGGTCCATCGAGTAGGCGCGCACGTCGGTGACGCAGGTCGCCGTCGAGGTGCGGGGCCCCGGGTCGAAGATCGACAGCTCACCGAACATGTCGGAGGGGCCGAAGATCGACAGCAGGTTCTCGCGGCCATCCGGAGATCGGCGCCCGATCTTGACCTTGCCGCTCTGGACGATGAACAGCCGGTCGCCCGGTTCGCCCTCGTTGAAGATGACGGTGCCACGGGGGAACTCGACCCGGTCGAGAGATTCCGTCAACACCTCGACCGCGGCCGGATCCACGCCTTGGAAGATCCCCGCGCGGGCCAGTACCTCGTCCACCGTCCGCTCCTCGCCGACTCGTCCGACCCCGCTCACCCCGGGACCTGGGCCCCGGTGCGCGCTGTGTCACCGGTCACGTCTCGCTCAAGTCTAGTCGTGTACAGCGCCATGATCACGCCGCACGCGGCCGACGCGATCCCCGGGTCTATCTGGCGTGGTCGTCGGTCGCGAGTTGCGTCCCTCGATCGGAGGAGCCTACTCACGAGAGATGACGCCGCTGGGTGAGCGTCAGACGCCCGTCGTGCTCCGGGAGGATGCCGCGGAGCCGCGGCCACCCTTCGTCCCGCCGTGACGCTTGCCGAGGTTGCGCAGCCGGAACATCTGCAGGGCTCCGCCGATCCCCTGGCGGAACAGCGCCTTGACCTCGTCGGGGCGCGCCCGCTCGAGGAAGTCCTCGACCTCGTCCTCACGGACGGTACCGGCGCGCAGTCTCGTCTCCAGGCGCTCCATGCCCAGGGCGAAGACCATGATGAGCAGGGGGATGAGGACGGCGATCCAGGCGGTCATGGTGCGGGAGATGCTCCCGCACCCGGGGGAGGGGTCGAGCACCGGGGTCGTCCCGGCGTGTCGGGGTCGCCCCCATGCCCCGTCGCCCCGCTCGGTCCGTTCACTACCCTGGTCGGATGACCTCGGGGGCTCCCACCACGCCGCCGCGTACGCCCGGCGCCACGACGGCGAAGCCGGGCGAGACCCGGCTCGGCCTCGTGCGGCGGGCCCGGCGCATGCACCGGGCCCTCGCCGCCGCCCACACCGACGCGCACTGCGAGCTCGACTTCACCACGCCGCTCGAGCTGCTCGTGGCGACCGTTCTGTCCGCGCAGACCACCGACGTGACCGTCAACCGCGTGACGCCGGCGCTCTTCGCGCGCTACCCGGAGGCGGCCTCCTACGCAGGCGCCGACCGCGTCGAGATGGAGGAGATCCTCCGCCCGACGGGCTTCTACCGGGCGAAGACGAACTCGGTGATCTCGCTGGGCCAGGCCCTGGTGGAGAAGTTCGACGGTGAGGTGCCGGGGCGGCTCGAGGATCTCGTCACCTTGCCCGGCGTCGGGCGCAAGACCGCCAACGTCGTGCTCGGCAACGCGTTCGGCGTCCCCGGGATCACCGTCGACACCCACTTCGGCCGGCTCACCCGCCGCTGGGCCTGGACCGACTCCGAGGACCCGGTGGAGGTGGAGAAGCAGGTCGGGACGCTCATCGAGCGCAAGGACTGGACGATGCTGTCCCACCGCGTGATCTTCCATGGGCGGCGCGTCTGCCACGCGAAGAAGCCGGCGTGCGGTGCCTGCTCGCTCGCGAAGGACTGCCCGTCGGCCGGGATCGGCGAGACCGACCCGCAGAAGGCCGCCAAGCTCGTGAAGGGCCCGGAGGCCGATCACCTCCTGGCCCTCGTCGGTCTCGAGCGGTGACGCGCACCGAGGTCGGATCGACCCTGCTCGTGGTGGTCCTGGTGGTGATCGGGGTCATCGCCCTGTGGCCGCGCGACACGGACGGCGGCGCCGCCCCGCAACCCGTGCCCAGTGCCGCGCCCACCACGCGCAGCGACCCCTCCGAGCTCGCTGAGGCCCGGACCCGCGCGGCGCTGCAGCCCTGCCCGACGCCGGCCGTGGGCGCGAGCCCCGCACCGGCCCCGCTCGCCGGGCTCACCCTCGACTGCCTCGGGGGCCCCGGCCGGGTCGACCTCGCCGCGGCGCTCCCCGGCCGGACCACGCTGGTCAACCTGTGGGCCTCGTGGTGCGGGCCGTGCCGCGAGGAGATCCCGGCCATCACCGCCTACGCGGCCGAGCCCGGCGCGGCGGCCGTGCTCGGCGTCGACGTCGCCGACGACCCCGCCGACGCCCTCGCGCTGCTCTCCCAGCTCGCGGTGCACTACCCCTCGGTGTCCGACCCCGGTCAGACGGTCGCGCGCCGGCTCGGGGCCGCGCCGGTGCTCCCGGCGAGCGTCGTGGTCCGTCCCGACGGTTCGGTGGTCCCGGTGCCCGCGCAGGTGTTCGCCACCCCGGCGCAGGTGCGCAGCGCGGTGGACACCGCGCTCGCGAAGGCGGCCGGGTGAGCACGCTGCTGCGCCCGCGGGAGGCGCCGCCGTGGCTCGCGCCGCTCGTGGACGGGTGCGGGCGGGCCACCGACGACGACGTGCCGCTGCGACGCCGGTCCTCGGCGGACCCCGCCCGCGAGGCGGCGGTGCTGCTGCTCTTCGGGGAGTCCGGCGACGGGCCCGACGTGCTGCTCACCGAGCGCGCCGGCGAGCTGCGCGACCACGCGGGCCAGGCCGCGTTCCCCGGCGGCGGGCTGGAGCCCGACGATGGCGAGGGGCTCGACGCCCGGGTCCGCGCCGCGCTGCGCGAGACGCAGGAGGAGACCGGGGCCGACCCGGCCGGCGTCGTCCCGCTCGCGACGCTGCCGCCGCTGACGATCCCGGTGACCGGCTTCGCGGTGACGCCCGTCGTCGCCCACTGGGCCCGGCCCACCCCGGTCCACGTCGTCGACCCGGGTGAGACCGCCGCCGTCGTGCGTGTCCCGCTCGCCGAGCTCACCGATCCGGCCCGCCGGTTCACCGTCACATCCCCCAGCGGTTACCTCGGGCCCGCCTTCGCGGTGCGCGGTCTGCTCGTCTGGGGGTTCACGGCACTCGTCCTGTCCTGGGTTCTCGACCTCGCAGGGTGGACGATCCCCTGGGACACCTCGGACGTCCGCGACCTCGGCGAGGCGTGGGCCCGGCGTCGAGACGACCTGACGGCCCGCCGTCCTGACAACGAGGCGGCACGCCGCCGTGAGGGAGACGCGATCCGATGAGCTGGGTCGACATCGTCGTCGTGCTGCTCGCGATCGCCGCGGCCATCTCGGGCTGGCGGCACGGGCTCGCGGTGGCCGCGCTGTCCTTCCTGGGCGTCATCGGCGGCGCGCTGCTCGGGCTCAAGATCGCGCCGTTGGTGGTCGGGCTCTTCCAGGGCGACACCAGCCGCGTCGTCGTCAGCGTCCTCATCGTCATCGCGCTGGTCGCGCTCGGCGAGACGCTCGGGGTCTACCTCGGTCGTGCGCTGCGGGACCGCATGCGCCTCAACGCCGTCCGCACCGTGGACTCGACGTTCGGCGCGATCCTGCAGGCGATCACCGCGCTCGTCGTCGCGTGGCTCATCGCGCTGCCGCTCGCGACGTCGTCGAACGTCGCCCTGTCCTCGGCGCTGAAGAGCTCCGCGGTGCTCCAGACCGTCGACGCCGTGATGCCGACGCCGATCCGGGCGCTGCCCAACGAACTGCGGTCGATGTTCGACGCGTCCGGCTTCCCCGACGTGCTCTCGCCGTTCTCGTCCACGCCGGTGGCCGAGGTGCCCGCCCCCAATCCGCAGCTCGTGCGGGACCCGGTGGTCCAGCGGGCCCGGTCGAGCGTCCTGAAGATCCGTGGGCGGGCGCCGTCGTGCTCGCGGGCGCTCGAGGGCACCGGCTTCGTCATCGGCAACGAGCGGGTGATGACGAATGCCCACGTCGTCGCGGGGACCAGCGAGGTGTCGGTGGAGGTGCCGCAGCCCGGGGGCGGCTCGGACACCGAGGCGGCACGGGTCGTGTACTACGACGAGCAGGTCGACGTCGCGGTGCTCGCGGTGCCGGGCCTCGAGGCGCGGACGCTGCCGTTCAACTTCTCCGGCGCGCAGACCGGGGACAACGCGGTCGCGCTCGGCTATCCGCTCGACGGTCCCTTCACCTCGTCGGCGGCGAAGATCCGGCAGCGCATCCAGCTCCGCGGGCCGGACATCTACGACTCCTCGACGGTGACCCGCGACGTCTACACGATCCGCGGCTCGGTGCGGTCGGGGAACTCGGGCGGGCCACTGGTGAACCCGCAGGGCCAGGTCATCGGCGTGGTGTTCGGCGCGGCGGTCGACCAGGGCGACACCGGCTTCGTGCTCACCGCGGACCAGGTGCGGGCGGCGCTCAACGCGGCGCCGAGCGCGACGAGCCGGGTGTCGACGGGCAGCTGCGCGGCATAGGTGGCCTTCGGCCACGTGAGCACTTTCCGGGGCTATGACCCCGGAAAGTGCTCACAGGCTCCGGAGGAGCACCTGGGTGACGTGGCGCGGGGCCTCCTGGTGCGGGAAGTGACCCGCGCCGGGCACCGTCAGGAACTCGTGGTCGTCCGCCCAGCGGGCTGACGCGCGGGCCACCGCGGCCGGCAGCCAGGGGTCGGCGTCGCCGTGCAGCGTCAGGACCGGGACGTCGACCCGCCGGTCGATTGCGCGGGCGAACCGCCGGCCGTCGGGACGTCCCTGGGAACGCACCGCCCAGCGGAAGTACTCGAGCGCGCAGTGCGAGGTCCGCGGGGTGAGGATCGCGGCCGCGTGCCGTGCCGCGACCCGCTCGAACTCGGGCGCGTCGGTCCAGCCGGGTCCGGCCCCCGCGGCGAGGAGCTCACCGGCCCGCGCCCCGCCGTCGCGGCGCAGCGAGCGCTCGGGCAGGCGGGGGAGCTGGAAGAAGGCCACGTCGCGCAGCGCGGCCGCGTGGCGCCAGGGGCGGCGGCGCACCGCTTGTCGCAGCGCCAGGGGGTGCGGCGTCCCGACGACGACGAGGCGGGCCACCGCCCGCGGGTGCAGCGCGGCGACCGTCCAGGCGATCGCCCCGCCCCACCCGGCGCCGACGAGCGTGACGCGCCGGGCACCGAGCGCCCGGACGAGCCCTGCCACGTCGCCGGCCAGGGTCCACAGGTCGTAGCCGCGCGGAGGCCGGTCGGAGCCGCAGTAGCCCCGCAGGTCGGGGGCGACGACGTGGTGGCCGGCCGCGCCGAGCGCCGTGAGCTGGTGGCGCCAGGACCACCAGAACTCCGGGAACCCGTGCAGCAGCACCACCGGCTCGCCGCCCCGCGCCGCCTCACCGCACTCCGCGACGTGCAGCCGGATGCCGTTGGCGGACACCGCCCGGTGCCGCCACGGTCCCGGCAGCGCCGCCGGGTCGTCCTCGCCGAGCTCGCTCAGGAGGTCGACGCCGCGGCGTCCGACCGGCCGCGGCGCAGCGCCTCGACCGACTCGCGGGCCGTCTCGATGGTCCGCTCCGGCGGCCGGATCTTGCGGACCTTGAGGTAGCCGAGGAGTCCGGCGACGCCCGCCATGATGATCATGATCCCGAAGGTCACCGCGTAGCCGGCCCACTGCTGGGTCGGCCAGATGAGGTTGAAGGCCTCGGCGACGGCGAAGAAGAAGTAGAAGAGGCTGAACAGCGCGATCACCGCCGCCAGCACGAAGAAGATGCTGCCCTGCACCCCCTTCTTGACCTCGGCCGTGACCTCCTGCTTGGCCAGCTCGACCTCCGCGCGCACCAGCGTGGAGACGTGCGTGGTCACCTCCTTGACCAGCGTCCCAACGGAGGCCTCACCGTTGGTGCGCGCCGGCTCGGCGTTGAGCGGGATCGAGGGGACCACGGGTGGTCCTCCGGATGACGACGGCGAGGTCACGGGCCCTCCTGGCAGGGGTCGGGGCGAGAGGGGGGACATGGTGCCACGGCCACGGCGGGGCCGAGCCGTGACACGACTGGTCGGGCCGTGTCTTCCCGATCAAGTCCGACCTCAGTCCTCGGACCTCGGAGGTGTCACTCGGCGGGCGATCGACGCAACGCCTTGCGCTGCGATCGATGGCGCTTGTCCTCCATTCGTCGCAGCCGCGCACCACGGCTCGGGCGACGGGCCTGACGTGCGGGTGGGTCGGGGAGGAGCGCCTCACGGAGCAGCGCCGCGGCCCGCCGCCGGGCGGCCTCGCGGTTGCGGCGCTGCGAGCGGTGCTCCGAGGCCGTGACGTGCAGCACGTGCCCCCCGACCAGCCGCGGTACCCGCGCGAGGAGCCGATCCCGGACGTCGTCGGGCAGGCCCGGCGCCCCGGCCAGGTCGACGAGCAGCTCCACCCGCGAGTCGGCGGTGTTGACGCCCTGCCCGCCCGGACCCGAGGAGCGGGAGAACCGCCAGGTCAGGGCGTTCGCGGGCAGCACGACGTCGTCGGAGACCCACAGGTCCCCGGTAGCGTCGTCGTACCCGTCCATGGTTCCAGTCTCCTCGTGGTGTCGAGCGGGCTGTGGCGTCGGCGGTGGCCCTTTCGCTGACACCAGGTATCGGGTTCTCCACTCCGGGGCGCGTCGAACCGCCTGGGACGATGTCGCCATGACCGCCGCGACCACCGATCCGCTCGCGCCGCTGCTCGACCTGCCGGGGGTCGCCGAGGGCGCCGACTCGGTCCGGCGCCACGTGGAGGCCGTCCACGCCCATCGCACCAACCGCCGGGGCTGGCCGACGACCGCCGCCGAGGCGACCGTCCGCGCGGCCCGCGCCTCGGCCGCGCTCGACGGCGGGAGCCCGGACCTCCCCGAGGACGGTCCGGTCACCGACCCGACGCTGGCCGGAGCGCTGCGGGTCGCCGAGGCGCTCGGTGGGCTCCTCCCGACCTGGCGGCGGGCCCCGTTGCAGGCCCTCGCGCGCCTGCACGTCCTCGCCGCGACCGATCGCGCGCCCGAGTCCGACCTCGGCCGGCCCCGTCCCGGCGCGTGGGTCTCCGCGCGGCTCGACGCGCTCGCCGGCCTCGTCGTCGGCGGGACGTCGGTGCCGGCGCCGGTGCTCGTCGGCGTGGTGCACGGCGAGCTGCTGGCGCTCTCGCCGTTCCTGGTCGCGAACGGCGTCGTCGCCCGCGCGGCCGCCCGGCTCACCGCGATCTCCACCGGGTTGGACCCCAAGGGCCTCGTCGTCCCCGAGGTCGGCCACCTGCGTGCCGGCAGCGAGTACCGCGCGGCCGCCCAGGCGTTCGCGTCCGGCACCCACGAGGGCCTCGCGCAGTGGTTCTCGCACTGCACCACCGCGTGGCGGACCGGCGCTAAGGAGGCCACGGGGATCGCGGACGCCGCGGGCTGAGGCCGTTCGGCCCACCGCGCCGTCCCCACCGGCACCGCCGGGCCCGTTCGTCCCCATGGGCGTCCGTCGAGGTTTCCGGTCGCGCGGTCGCCGGCGCGAAGCTCCCGCCCGTGGACGGACGACGGGTGACGGTGTGGTGCGACGACGAGGACCTGCTCGACGAGGTGGTCCGCGTCGCCGCTGCGGCGGGGTGCGAACTGGAGCGGGTGCCCGACGCGGCCGCGCTGCGGCGGCGATGGCCGGGTGCGGCGATGGTGCTGCTCGACGAGGCCGCGGCGCGCGCGGTGGCCGGCGTGCGGCTGGGGGCGTCGCGACGGCGTGGTGGTGCTGTGCCGGGGTGAGCCGCCCGGCAGCGTCTGGGAACGGGCGGTCGCGGTCGGCGCGGAGCACGTGGTGTCGCTGCCCGAGGGCGAGGACTGGCTGGTCTCGGCACTCTCCGAGACCGTCGAGGAGGAGGGCCGCACCGGCGACGGCCGGATCGTGTCGGTGATTGGCGGGCGCGGTGGGGCGGGCGCCTCGGTCCTGGCGGCGGCGGTGGCGGTGCGGGCCCACGACGACGGCGCCCGGGTGCTGCTCGTGGACTGCGACCCGCTCGGCGGCGGGCTGGACCTCGTCGTCGGCGCGGAGCAGGTCGAGGGCCTGCGCTGGCCGGGCCTCGCGCTCGGGGGTGGACGGGTCGCCGCGTCGTCGCTGCACGAGGCGCTGCCCGCGGCCGAGCACGGGGAGCCGGCGCTGACGGTGCTCTCGTGCGACCGGCACGGCCCCGGCCCCGCGCCCGACGCCGCGCTCGCGGTGGTGGAGGCGGGCCGTCGCGCGGGCGACACCGTGGTGTGCGACCTGCCGCGCCACCTCACCGATGCGGCCGTCGCGGTGCTCGACGTGTCCGACCTGACGGTGCTCGTGGTGCCCGCCGAGGTCCGCGCGACGGCGGCCGCGTCGCGGGTGGCCCGTCGGCTCGGCGAGCGTGGCGCGACGGTGGCGGTCGTCGTCCGGGGGCCCTCGCCCGGTGGCCTCGTCGGCGAGGACGTGGCCGAGGCCCTCGGCCTCGAGGTGCTGGTGTCGATCGAGGCCGAGCCGGGGCTGGCGGCCGCCCTGGATCGCGGTGCGGTGCCCGGCGTGCGTCGCGGGCCGCTGGCACGGGCGGCGGCGGCCGTGCTCGACGCGGTCGAGGTCCGGCGGGGAGGCCGGCCCGCGGCGGCCTGACGACCTCGTGACCCGCGACCCGGTCCGTCGCTCCTCGGCGGGCCGGGTCGTCGTCGTGCCCCGGCTCGGGTGGTGGTCCGTCCGGCCCAGCGGTCCGTCCCCAGCGGCACCGGAGGCCCGGGTTGTCCCCAGGCCGCGAGCTCGGGCTCGGGGTTCGGGGGCCGGCTCCGGCAGCGTCTATGTCGTCGGCGTCGGGAGTGGGGTGGTGGCGGTGGTGGAGGCGGGGGCCGAGCCCGGTGACCTGGTGGAACGGGTGCGCACGCGGCTGGCGGGCGCGGGCGGCGAGGCGGGGGTGGCCGAGCTCGCGGCCGCGGTCCGGGCGGAGGCACGTGGGGTGGTCGGGGACGCGGACGTGCTGGCCGCGGTGCGCGCCCTGCAGCGGGAGTTCGTCGGGGCGGGCCCGTTGGAGCCGTTGCTGCGGGACCCGGCGACCTCGGACGTGCTCGTCATCGCCCCGGACGCGGTGTGGGTCGACCGCGGCGCGGGGCTGGAGCGCGCCGCGGTGGCCTTCGCCGACGAGGACGCGGTCCGCCGCCTGGCCCAGCGCCTCGCCTCGGCGGCGGGCCGCCGGCTCGACGACGCCAGCCCCTACGTCGACGCGCGGCTGCCGGGCAGCGGCGTGCGGCTGCACGCGGTGCTGCCGCCGGTGGCCGCGGACGGCACCTGCGTCTCGCTGCGGGTGCTGCGCCCGGCCCGGCACGACCTCGACGCCCTGGAGGCCGGCGGCACCGTCGACGCCGCCGGGCGGGCGCTGCTCGAGGCGGTGGTCGCCGCACGGCTGGCGTTCCTCGTGGTGGGTGGCACCGGGTCGGGGAAGACGACGGTGCTCTCGGCGCTGCTCGCGCGGGTCCCCGCCGCGGAGCGGATCGTCGTCGTGGAGGACGCCGAGGAGCTGCGCCCGGCCCACCCGCACGTGGTCCGGCTGGTCTCCCGACCGGCGAACGTGGAGGGCGCGGGCACGGTGCTGCTGCGCGACCTGGTGCGCCAGGCGCTGCGGATGCGCCCGGACCGGCTCGTGGGATAGGGGATAGAGGGCCTTCAAATGCCCCACCCGGTTAAGCGCTTACCGCACCGGCCCTGCGTTCTTCGACCTCACCGCGCGGGGGAGAGCAACTTGCCGAGGCCGCGCTGATCCATCCCCGTCCAGCCACCAAACCGGCTTCACAAAGCGAGCGAGTGACTGGCTGAGGGAGTTGAGCCTTCGAGCACCCGAGACCGCAGCCTGATCATCGGGCCGCCACCGAAGTTCTACGAAGAGCGGGACAACCTCGAGGCAAGGTCCGGGCCTACTTAGGCTGCGGGGAAGTGTCGTGGCAGACGTCCTGGGTGGCTTGGTGGGTCGGCTGGAGG
>NZ_DASXJD010000211.1:0-6167 GCF_036497585.1 Actinomycetospora sp.
GCCACCAAACCGCGAGTCCCGAGACCACCGCTACATCAGCGACGTTGCCACGTTGCAGAAGAGGCTCACTGCCTGCTTGCCGTCGATCGACCCGTTGTCCTCCTGGCGGAGGCGATCGAGCAGGTGCTGCGACTGGGACACGATCTTGGGGTCCGGCTCGAGCTGGATGTAGTACGGGGGCGCCAGTTTGTTGTGCACCGCGCACGCGTTCTTCGCGGCCTTCTTAGCCGCATACGAGGGGCCCGTTTCGCTCCGCCCCAGGTCCTCGGCGTAGACCGTCGCGCGTCGCTGGATGGCCACCGGCGGCCGGTATCGCTCGGCGGCGACGCCAAGACCCCGGGCGAACTCGTCCGCGTAACGCCCGATTCCGGGCGGGACGGGAATGTTCTGCGGTGCCGGCTGGACCAGCATCGCGCCCGCACCTGGGCCGGGCGCCGAGCCGCCCGCCGCACACGACGTCGCGAGGACGAGGAAAGCCGAAACGGTCGTCGTCATCAGTACGAGCCTCTTCACGGCCGCTCCCCACCCAGCGCCGGGCCGGAGGCCCCCCGTCAGTGACCGACACGATATGTCACATGACTTGGTCAAAACTGCGCTATACGAGTGACAAATACCGAGAGGGTCTATCACAATATTGCTTTTAGTTGCCACGGCGCGGCCCACCAGTGACCGGCGCCGGCCATCAGGGCGGCCGTCGTCACCGGAGTCGTCGGGGTCGCGTAGGCGGTGGGCTGACCTGAGCCAGGCGCGGGTACGAACCAAGAGGCGCAGGAGCGCTCTGCGCTCCGCAGCTCGGCGCGACACCGAGCCCCGCACAGGGCCCGCGCGTGACGCACCAGCCGGCGGCGGCAACGCGGACGGCATCTCGCCGGTCGCCACCGGTGGCCACGGTGGCGATGCGGGGACCGCGACCGGTACCTACGCCGATGGTCGCTACGCCCCCAGTCACAGTGGAGGGGGTACTGCGAGCACGGTCGGCCCGAACGGCAGCGCGCAGAGCGACGACACGTCGTCGTCCTCGAAGGGCGGCCATGGCGGCGACTCATGACACGGCAGCAGCGGCAGCGGCACGAGCGGCGAGGGTGGGGACGCTGACGGGCGGGGGGACAACCAACACGGAAGCTCCGGTTCCTGACCCGATCCTCCCGGGGGAGCCCCGGTCTCCTGGGCGACCAGTAGACCGGGGCTTTCAAACGGGTGTATCACCGCACCCTCGCGGAGCGACATGCGGACGAGGGAGTCCGGTGACTGCAGGCGAGCTTTCGGGGGGAGGGCGGAGTGACGGGCGTTCTGGCCCTGGACGTGGGGACGACGAGCACGGCCGCCGCGGTCTGGTCCGGTGGGACGGTCGTGCCCCTCGCGTTCGCCGACGGGATCCCGTGCATGCCGTCGTCGGTCGGCCTCGAACACCCGGGTGAGCCGCTCGTCAGCGGGATGCAGGCCGAACGGCACGGCCTGGAGGACCCGACGACGTACGAGCCCACGCCGAAGCGCTGGGTCGGCCAGGGCCTCGTCCCGCTCGGTGGCTCGACCGTGCGCGATGTCGACCTGGTGGCCGCCGTCCTGCGCGAGGTCACCACTCAGGCGCGCCGGGCGCACCCGACGCTCACCGTCGAGCGCACCGTGATGACCCATCCGCCGGCGTGGCGGAGACGCCGGCTCGGGGTGTGGCGGGAGGCCGCCCGGCTCGTCGGGCTGCCGGCGCCGACCCTGCTCGCCGAACCCTGCGCCACCGCGGCGTTCTTCGCCGCCTCCGGCCACCCGGCGCCGACGGGTTCGACCGTCGGGGTGCTCGACCTCGGCGGCACGGCGTTCCGCGTGGCGACGGTGCGGTGCACCGAGAGCGGGTTCGAGCTCGGGGGCGCATCCGCGGCCGACCTCGCCCTCGGCGGCGACAGCTTCGACGAGGCCCTGACCGACCACGTGGGTCGGACGCTGGGCGAGCGGGGCGCCACGTGGGACTCCATCGACCACCCGCCCTCCCCGGAGTGGGCGCGCCACCGACGGGAGCTGTGGGTCGCCGTCCGCCGCGCGCGGGAGTCGCTCTCGACGAGCCGCTCGACCAGCGTGACGGTGCCCGGGCTCGAGGAGACGGTCCTGATCACCCGCGATGAGTACGACACCCTGGTCGGCGATCTCGTCGACCACCTGGTCGACCACGCACGGACCGGTCTCGCGCAGGCCGGGACGCCGCTGGACGATCTCGCGGGCGTCTACCTCGTGGGCGGAGCGGCCCGCTCGCCGGTGGTCGCCCGCCGCTTCCTCGAGCGCACCGGCATCACCCCGCTGACCCTCGACCAGCCGAAGCTCTCCGTCTGCCTCGGCGCCGCGCACCTGGTCCGCGGGGTCCGCCCGGCCCGCGTCGAGCCCACCGTCCCGCCCGGCGCGACCACCGTGATGGAGCGCCCCGTCCCGGCCGGCGCCACGGTGATCACCACCCGCCCGCCGATCGACCGTCCGGCGTCGTCGCCCGCCGATGCGAGGACGGCGACGCCGGGCGCCTCCGCCGCCACGGTCGTCATCACCCGGCCGGCCGCCCCCGTCGCGGAGCCGTCGCCCCCGACCTCCGAGCCGCCGCCCGGAAGCCCCGAGGACGTGAGCCCGGAGCCGGGGAGCCCGGAACCCGTGACCCGCCGTCGGGGCGGGTGGCGCGCACCGCGCGTCCTGCTCGGCGCGGGCGCGGCTCTCGCTGTCGTGGTCGTCGGGGTCGTGCTCCTGGTCGCACGCCAAGGGAGCCCCCCGGTGGCCCCGCCGTCGACCTACGTCAGCGACACGAGCGCCGAGCAGCTCATGGCGTCATCCACCTCGTGCGCCCCCGCCGCGTACCTGATCCCCACCGATGCCGCCTCCAGCGGCATCGCGTGCCCCTCGGGCGGGCTGTCCCAGGAGCTGTACAAGACGAGCCTCCCGGGCGAGCGCGAAGTCACCGACGCGCTGCGCGCCGCCCTCCCCGGGATGACGACCTCGCCCGCCGACGTCCCGGGCGGCGCGGCGCCGGCGTCCCCGATCGGGTGCTCGACGACCTACCGGTGGTCGGGGACGGCGAGCTCCGGGAGCCCGGTCGCCCTCGTCATCCGCGTCTCCCGGGCGCGGCCCTTCGTGGCCGCCACCCGGTTCGTGCCCGACCAGACCCAGAGCTTCGAGTCGGTCGAGCGCACCCCCTTCCCGGTCTCGGACCTGAAGGCCTACTGCGGATGACCGTCGAGAGCCACGACGCCGCCGATGAGCCGCTGCGCCTCATACGGGAGCTGTGTTCGCAGAGCGCCGACCATGCGAATGCGGATGCGGTCCTGGCCGCCCGCGCCGCCGCGATCGCCCGTAGCGCCTCGGAACCGGTGCGGATCGCGGTCACCGGGCGGGTCAACGCCGGCAAGTCGACGCTGGTGAACGCCCTGGTGGGTCAGCACGTCGCTCGGACCGGTCCGGTTGAGGCCACGGCTCACGTCATCCGGTACCGCTTCGGCCAGTTCGACCACGTGGACGTGGTCGACGTCGACGGACGCCGGGTCCCGTTGCGCGCCGCGCCCGACGCCATCCCGTCCGACGTCGGGATCCCGGCCACCCGCGTCGACCACATCGAGGTGTTCCTGTCCACCCGCGAGCTGACCGACATGATCCTCGTGGACACCCCCGGCCTCGAGTCGCTCACCGAGGACCGCAGCGTGCGGACGACGAGGCTGCTCGGATCGGCAGGCGCCGATGTGGACGCCGCGATCGTCGTGCTCGACGCCGACTCGGGGCTGGTCGCCCAGCAGCACCGGGTGGTCGAGAACTACCTCGCGTCGAGGGAGGCCGCCGGGGGCACCGTCGTCGGGGTGCTGTCGAAAGCCGACACGGCCGGCGACGGCCGCGACCCGTGGCCCGACGCCGAGAAGCTCGCCCGATCCGCGGCGGCGGCGCTGCCCGGCGTCGGGACCGTCCACGCCCTGTGCACCCTGCTCGCCGAGACGGTGTCCGCGGGCCTGTTCACCCAGGCGCTCGCGGACGACCTCGCCACCCTCGCCGCGTCGGTCCCCCGGACGCGGACGATCATGCTGCTCAGCGCCGACCGGTTCACCGCCACCGACGACGTCCTCGACGCCGAGCGCCGGGGCCGCCTCCTCGAGCGCCTCGGCCTCTACGGGGTGCGGGTCGCGCTCGGAGCCATCGACGGCGGGGCGACCTCGGCGACGGAGGTCGCCGACGCGCTGCGGGCCGCCTCCCGGATCGACGAGCTGCGCGAGGTGCTCCGGCGCCGCGTCCTGGCGCACGCGTCGACGATCAAGGCCGCGGCCGCGCTCGACCAGTTCGAGGCGCTCCTCCGCGCCCCCGAGCTCGGACAGGACGCCCGCCTCTGGCTCGGCGACCAGGTCGAGGAACTGCGCCTGGACCCCCGTCTCCATCCCGTCCTGGAGCACGAGGCCCTGGCCGCTCTGTGGTCGGGAGCAGCCCGGTTGCCCGAGGAGCTCTCGGTCGCCTTCGAGCGGCTCGTGGGCGGCGCCGACGACGCCGACCGGATCGGTGTCTCGGCGACCGCCGACCCGCGCACCGTCACGGCCGCCGCGCGCGAGCTCGGCGGACGCTTCCGCACCCACGCCTTCCGGACGAACCCCCGCGCGGCGTGGCTTGCCGTCGTCGCCGAGCGCTCCTGTCTGTTGATCACGCAGCGAGCCCGCGCCCGTCGCGGCCCGAGCGGAGGCCCGGGTCGTGGCTGAGCCCGACCGTGGCGGCCCTCCCGACCCGGAGACGGAGCTCGCTGATCGCGCCCTCGCGCTCGCCGGCGCGGTCGACGCCGACCTCACTGCCGGCGCCGCCGAACGCATCGCCGCGGCCCGCGCCGCCGCGCGACCGGTGGCCGTGGTCGTGGGCGAGGTGAAGGCGGGCAAATCTTCCCTGGTCAACGCCCTGCTCGCCGCCCCGGACCTCAGCCCCGTCGACGTCGACGTCGCGACGCGGACGTTCGCCACCTTCCGGAACGACACCCGGGCGTCCGCGTGGATCCACGCCACGAGCGGTGGGCCACCCTCCGCGGTCGCCCTCGACGAGCTGGCCCGATGGATCAGTGATCCCGCGGCCGACGTCGCCTGCGTCGACGTCACCGTCCCCGCGCCGTGGCTCGGCCCGATCGTCCTCGTCGACACCCCGGGCGCGGGCGGGCTCGTCCCCGCCCATGCCGAGATCGCCGCGCGGGCGGCCGCCCAGGCCGCGGCCCTGATCATGGTCACGTCCGCGGCGGCACCACTCAACGCGACCGAGCTGGCCTTCCTGACGCGCGTCTCGCGCACGGTGCCCGCCGTGTGCTTCGTCCTGACGAAGACCGGTAAGTACCCCGGGTGGCGCGACGTCCTCGCCCAGGATCTCGCCCTCGTCCGGACCCACGCCCCGCAGCTCGCCCGGGCGCCGTGGGTACCGGTGGACTCGGCGACCGCGACGACAGCTCTCGAGCTGCGCGGCGGCCGTCACCCCGCCGACCCGCTGACGCCCGTCGACGTGGACGACTTCGGCCTGTGGGAGGAGTCCGGGCTGGGCCGGGTCCACGACGTCCTCGCGCACCTCGTCAGTGCCAGGGTGGCCGCGATGACGACCCTCGGGGTCCTGGGGGTGGGGCGGGAGGTCGTGACCATGGCGCTGCGGGTCCTCGACACCGAGATCGCCGCGCTCTCGCGTGACCGGGACGCGCGCACCGAGGTCGCGGGGCGGGACACGGCGCTGCGCGCCCTCGCAGATCGACGCCGGGCCTGGGGACCCCAGCTGGATTACTACGTCAACCGCATCCGCAACGACGCCGCCGACGACCTGGCGTCACGGGTCACCGGCCTGCGCGACGAGTGGAACGAGCGGTTCGACGCGATGCGCCGCTCGCCGTCCGAGGCCGGGCGCAACGCCCTGCTCGACGAGCTCGACCACCAGGCCGCGGCGTTGGCCGAGCAGGTGCTCACCGTTCTGCGGGAGCAGCTGGGGACCGCCGCCGCCGAGCTCCTCCCCGACGCCGAGGAGCTCGACGCGCTCGGTGCGGCCGACGACGGGATCGACCCCGCGGACCGGGCCGACGTGCACCGTCGGCGTCGCGCCAACAGCCAGGAGCTCATGATCGGCGTGCTGCGCAGCACCAGCTTCGCGGGCGGTGCCGGCGGGGTCGCGGCCGCGGTCGGCCTGGGCTCGATCCTGTGGGTCCTGCCCATCAGCAT
>NZ_DASXJD010000212.1:0-52152 GCF_036497585.1 Actinomycetospora sp.
GTTCGGTGTTCCGGTGGCCACAGCGGAGGGGAAACGCCCGGACCCATCCCGAACCCGGAAGCTAAGCCCTCCAGCGCCGATGGTACTGCGACCGCCAGGTCGTGGGAGAGTAGGACACCGCCGGAACACCCAACCACCCCCGCTACGAGCCGTGTGACATCTCGAGAGCGAACAGCGCGGCCCACCGCAGGCCGCGCGACACATCGGGGCAGGACCGTTGCGTCCTGCCCCGTTTCGTCGTGTCAGGAGGACGATCGGTGACCGTGGACCCCCAGGACGGCCGACCCGACCGCTCGTCCCCGACGCGACACGACTCGCGGCCGGGCGGTGGACAGCGCGCCGGCGAGTCCCGTAACGGGTCCGCCGGCGGCGGGCCCCGCGGCGGCGAGCGCAACGGGCCGCGGGACGATCGCGGCAGGTCCGGCGGCTCCGCCGACCGGCGGCGCGATGCTGCCGGAGGCCGCGGAGGCGGTGGCGGGGGACGACCCGACTCGTTCGGCGGTGACCGGACCCGCGGCGAGGGTGATCGTGGCCCCCGTCGCGGCGGTGAGCGCGCGGGCGGGTACCGCGGCGGCCCCCCGGACGAGCGCGGGCGCGGTACGCGCGACACCGTCGGCCGGGGCGGGCGGGACGACGACGGACGGCGCGGCGAGGAGGCGCGGGGCGGGGGCGACCGCCGGGACCCGGCGCGCCGGGAGGACCGGGGACGCGGTGACCGCCCCGGGTACGACCGCCCTCGAGGTGACCGGGCACGGGACGACCACGGCCGGGACGACCGAGGGCGGGCTGACCGCCCCCGGGACGACCGCCCTCGCACCGATCGCCCCCGTGATGACCGTCCTCGTGATGACCGGCCCCGCGGTGACCGGCCGCGAGACGATCGCGGTAAGGCAGATCGGCCCTGTGAGGAGCGGTCGCGCAATGACCGGCCCCGTGACGATCGGTCCCGCGACGACCGGCCTCGTGACGACCGACCCCGGGGGGACCGGCCTCGCGACGACGACCGGGGTCGGCCCCGCGCCGACCGCGGTGCCCCCCGCGACGACCGCCGGAGCGGACCGGGCGGCGACCGTGGGTCCGCCGACCGCCGGCAGGGGGGCCGCGACGACCCTCGCGGCGGCCGGCGATCCGACGACGCCGGGCGCTCGCCCGGGCGTCGGGACGACCGGGGCGGCTCTCACTCGCGGACCCGTGACGACCGCTCCCGGAGCGGGGACCGCCGTGGTCCTCGCGGCGCGGACGACCGTCGTGACCGGCGGGTCGCCGGCGCCGAGCCGGCACAGGGGCGTCCGCGGTCCGAGGACCGTCCGGTGCGCCGGCACCAGGACGCCGTCCCGCGTCCCGTCGAGCCGGCGCTGCCCGACGACGTGACGCCGGACCTGCTCGACCAGGAGGTCCGGCGCGACCTGCGGGGCCTGCCGAAGGACCTGGCCGACAACGTGGCCCGCCACCTCGTCGCCGTCGGGGAGCTCATCGACGACGACCCGCAGGCCGCGCTCGTGCACGCCCGGTTCGCGCGGCACCGGGCGTCCCGGGTCGCGGTCGTGCGCGAGGCGTCCGGGCTGGCGGCCTACCACGCCGGGGAGTGGGCGGAGGCCCTCTCCGAGCTGCGGGCGAGCCGGCGCATGGGCGGTGCCCCGCACGTCGCGGTCATGGCCGACGCCGAGCGGGCACTGGGTCGCCCGGAGCGCGCGCTGGAGATCGCGCGCAGCCCGGAGTCGGCGGACCTGCCGCGCGACGAGGCCATGGAGCTGCTGATCGTCACCTCGGGCGCGCGCCGCGACCTCGGCGAGCACGCCGCCGCGGTGGTCGGACTGCAGGTCCCGGAGCTCGACGTCCGTCGTGAGGACCCGTGGACGCCGCGCCTGTTCTACGCGTACGGCGAGGCGCTGCTCGGCGCCGACCGTCGCGACGACGCGGTGCGCGCGTTCCTCGACGCCGCGCAGACCGACGCCGACGGCGAGACCGACGCGGAGGAGCGGGCGGCGCTCGTCGCGGCCGGCGTCGACGTCCCGCCGGGCGAGCTGGAGGACGCCGAGGCCGTCGCGGACGACGCCGCTGCGGACGAGGCGGACGGCAGCGGTGCGGCCCCCGACGACGCCGTCGCCGACGACGAGGCGGCCATCGACGAGGCCATGACCGACGAGGCCACGACCGACGAGGCCACGACCGACGAGGCCACGAGCGAGGAGGCCACGACCGACGAGGCCACGACCGACGAGGCCACGTCCGACGAGGCCACGTCCGACGAGGCCGACGCCCACGAGGCCGACGCCCACGAGGCCGACCCCGATGACGCCGTAGCGGACCCGGACGAGGCCCCCGCCGACGCCCCGGAGGACGCGACCCCATGACGCGGTACGACGCGCTGCTGGTCGACCTCGACGGCACCGTCTACGCCGGTCCCGACGCCATCCCCGGCGCGGTGGAGGCCCTCGAGGCCGCGCGGGAGCGGGGCGTGGCGGTCTCCTACGTCACCAACAACGCCTCGCGGTCGCCGGCCGAGGTGAGCGAGCACCTCGCCCGGCTGGGGCTGACCCTCACCACCGACGACGTCGTCACGAGCGCCCAGGCCGGCGCGGCCGTCCTGGCGCAGCAGGTCGACTCCGGGTCGAAGGTGCTGGTGGTCGGCACGGAGGCCCTGGCCGACGAGCTGCGGCAGGTCGGCCTGGAGCCGGTGCGCTCGGCGGACGACCAGCCGGTCGCCGTCGTGCAGGGCCACAACCCCGACACCGGGTGGCGCATCCTCGCCGAGGCCTCGCTCGCCCTCGGGCACGGCGCGACGTGGGTGGCCTGCAACGTCGACCCGACGCTGCCCAGCGACCGGGGCATCGTGCTCGGCAACGGCTCGATGGTCGCGGCCCTGCGCACGGCCACCGGCCGGGAGCCGCAGGTCGCGGGCAAGCCGGCCGCGCCGCTGCTGCGCCAGGCCGTCGAGCGGGCCGGGGCGTCCACGCCGCTGGTGGTCGGGGACCGGCTCGACACCGACGTGGCCGGCGGTCACGCCGTCGAGGCCGACACCCTGCTGGTGCTCACCGGCATCTCGACCCCCGCCGACGTCCTCGACGCCCCGACCGACCAGCGCCCCACCCACCTCGGTGCCGACCTCGGCGTCCTCGCCGACCTCGACGCGGTCCGGGTCGACGCGGAGAACGGGTGGCGGGTCGAGGTCGCCGACGGGGCGCTCGAGCTGACCGCGCCGGACACCGACCCCGACCCCGCGGACGACCGGTCCGCGCAGCTCGCGGGGCTGCGGGCGCTCTGCCGGGCGTGGTGGTCGTCGGGCGCCGACGGCGGGCCCGCGGTGCGCCCGTGCGACGCGGCCGCGGACGCCGTCGTGACCGCGCTCGCGCTGCCCCGCGCCGCGAGCGGTTAGCGTGGTCGGCGTGGATCACGACGGACCGGACCCGTTGACGCGGCTGCGCGCGGCCGCGGCCGCCGTCTCGGACCTCGACGCGGACCTCGACGGGGACGACGCGCCCGGCGACCCGGCCGAGCACGACCGCGGCGCCGGGTTCGACGCCGCGGCGCACGCCGACCGCTTCACCGAGCTGCACGACGCGCTGGTCACCGTGCTCGCCGACGTCGACCGGGGCTGACCCGGTGGCCCGCACGACGAGCCGCCGGCTGCGCCTCGACGCCGAGCTGGTCCGGCGCGGGCTGGCCCGCTCCCGGGAGCAGGCCGCGGCCCTCATCGCCGACGGCCGCGTGACCGTCGGCGGCACCGTCGCCCACAAGCCCGCGACCGCGGTCGAGACCGCGGCCGCCGTCGTCGTCGCTCCGGAACCCGACGGCACCGTGGACGACTGGGCCAGCCGCGGCGCGCACAAGCTGCTCGGGGCCCTCGAGGCGTTCGGCGACGTCGCCGTGGAGGGGAAGCGCTGCCTGGACGCGGGCGCCTCCACCGGCGGCTTCACCGACGTGCTGCTGCGCCGCGGGGCGCGCGAGGTGGTGGCGGCCGACGTCGGGTACGGCCAGCTGGTGTGGTCGCTGCGCACCGACGACCGGGTGACCGTCCTCGACCGCACGAACGTCCGCGCCCTGACCCCGGAGGCGATCGGCGGGCCCGTCGACCTCGTGGTCGCCGACCTGTCATTCATCTCGCTGCGGCTCGTGCTCGACGCGCTGGCGGCGTGCCTGGCCGAGGGCGGCGAGCTGCTGCCGATGGTGAAGCCGCAGTTCGAGGTGGGGAAGGACCGCCTTGGCCACGGCGGGGTGGTGCGCGATCCGGCGCTGCGCGCCGAGGCGGTGGAGGGCGTCGTCGCGGCGGCCCGGGAGCGCGGCCTCGGGCTCGTCGACGTCACGGCCAGCCCGCTGCCCGGACCGTCGGGCAACGTCGAGTACTTCCTGCGGCTGCGGCGCGGCACCGACCCGACGCCCGACGACGCCGAGCGGGTAGCCCGTGCCGTGCAGGAAGGCCCCACATGACGGGAGACACCGTGGCCCGGGACGCGCTCCTCGTCGTCCACACCGGCCGGGAGGCGACGCGGAAGGTGGCCTCGACCGTCGCGTCCCGGCTGCACGCCGCCGGCTTCACGCTGCGGGTGATGCCCGACGAGTACTCCACCGACGCGCACCTCTTCGACGACCTGCCGCCCGACGAGCGTCCGATCCGCATCGACCCCGACGACGACGCGGCCAACGGCGCGGAGATCGTCATCGTGCTCGGCGGCGACGGGACGCTGCTGCGGGCCGCGGAGCTCGCCCGCGCGGCCCGGGTGCCGCTGCTCGGCATCAACCTCGGGCGGGTCGGGTTCCTCGCCGAGGCCGACCTCGACGACGTCGACGAGGTCATCGACGCCGTGGTCGCAGCGACCTACCGCGTCGAGGAGCGGATGACGGTGGACGTCGTCGCGCGCTCCGACGGCCAGGAGCTGGGCCGGACCTGGGCGCTCAACGAGGCCATCGTCGAGAAGACGAACTGGGCGAAGCTGCTCGACGTCGTGCTCGAGGTCGACGACCGGCCGGTGTCGGAGTTCGCCTGCGACGGGGTGCTGTGCGCGACCCCGACCGGATCCACCGCCTACGCCTACTCGGCGGGCGGGCCAGTGGTGTGGCCCGAGGTGCAGGCGATGCTGCTGGTCCCCTCGAACGCGCACGCGCTGTTCGCCCGGCCGCTCGTGGTGTCCCCGGAGTCGCGGGTGGCGCTGGAGGTGTCGCTGCGCGGGGACTCCGGGGTGCTGGTGTGCGACGGGCGCCGGACGATGGACCTGCCGCCCGGCGCGCGGGTGGAGATCGTGCGGGGGACGACGCCGGTGCTGCTGGTGCGGCTGCGCAGCCAGCCGTTCACCGACCGGCTGGTGCGCAAGTTCGAGCTGCCGGTGCAGGGCTGGCGCGGCCGGCGGGGCGACTGACCGGAAGGACGGCCCCCGCTCCGCTCACCGAGGCCGACCCACCGTTCGACCATGTGTTCGACTCGGATCGGCGTGTTCGGCCCCGGGTGTCGGACCCCGTCGTTATGGTGACGGCCGTGCTCTCCGAGCTGAGAATCCAGGGCCTCGGCGTGATCGAGGACGCCACGCTGGAGCTGCATCCGGGGCTCACCGCGGTCACCGGCGAGACCGGCGCCGGGAAGACCATGGTGATCACCGGGCTGCACCTCCTGGGCGGCGGACGCGCGGACTCCTCGCGCGTGCGCCGCGGGGCGTCCCGCGCGGTCGTCGAGGGGCGCTACGTCCTGCCCGAGGCCGAACCCGAGCCCGCTGCCGAGGACGACGAGGCAGCGGGGGCCGGGGCGCGGGACGCCGCCGGCATCGCCCGCGACGCGGGCGCCGCCCTCGACGACGACGGGTCGCTCATCGCGGCCCGCACCGTCTCCGCGGACGGCCGGTCGCGGGCGCACCTCGGCGGGAGGTCGGTGCCCCTCGGGGTGCTCTCCGACGTCGCCGACGCCTCGCTCGCCGTCCACGGCCAGCACGAGGCGCTGCGGCTGCTGCGGCCCGCCGAGCAGCGCGCGGTGCTCGACCGGTTCGCCGGGACGGCCGCCGTGGAGGCCCTCGCGCGTTACCGCGACACCCGCGCGCGGTGGCGGACCGCGGTCACCGAGCTCGCCGAGCGCCGCGAGCACACCCGGGAGATGGCCCGCGAGGCCGACCTGCTGCGCCACGGCCTCACCGAGATCGAGGCGCTCGACCCGCAGCCGGGGGAGGACGCCGAGCTCGTCGCCGAGGCCGGCCGCCTGGCCGACGTGGACGACCTGCGCTCGGCCGCCCTCACCGCGCTCGCCGCCGTCGCGGGCCCGCCCGACGGCACCGGCGACGAGCCCGACGCCACCGCCATGGTCGGCGAGGCCCGGCGCTCGCTCTCGGGCACCGAGGACCCGCGGCTGACCGCGCTCGAGCCCCGGCTCGCCGAGGCGTCGACGCTGCTCACCGACGTCGCCGCCGAGCTCTCGGGCTACCTCGACGGGCTCGAGGCCGACCCGGAACGCCTCGCGCGCGTGCTCGAGCGCCAGGCCGCCCTGAAGGGACTCACCCGCAAGTACGCCGCCGACGTCGACGGCGTGCTCGCCTGGGCGCAGACCGCCCGCGAGCGGCTGGCGTCCCTCGACGTCTCGGACGAGGCCCTGGCCGCGCTCGCCGCGGAGGCCGACCGGCTCGCGGGCGAGCTGGCCGAGCGGGCGGCCGCGCTCACCGCGGTCCGCACCGAGGCCGCCGAGCGGCTCGCGGGTGCCGTCACCGCCGAGCTCGACGGGCTGGCGATGGCCGCCGCGGCGGTCACCGTCGTGGTGGGGCAGAAGGACGCCGGCCCTGCGGACCCAGCCGGGCTCGACGTGCCGGGCGCCGGGCGTGTCGTCGCCGGGCCCGACGGCGTCGACGACGTGGAGCTGCTGCTCGCCCCGCACGCCGGGGCGCCGCCGCTGCCGATCGCCAAGGGCGCCTCGGGCGGCGAGCTCTCCCGGGTGATGCTGGCCGTCGAGGTGGTGCTCGCGGGCGCCGACACCGTGCCGACGCTGGTGTTCGACGAGGTAGACGCCGGGGTCGGCGGGCACGCGGCCGTCGAGATCGGGCGGCGGCTCGCGAGGCTCGCCGAGACCCACCAGGTCGTCGTCGTCACCCACCTCGCCCAGGTCGCCGCGTACGCCGACCGGCAGCTCGTGGTCGACAAGGGCGCGGCGGCGAACCAGGACGAGGGCGTGACCCGCAGCTCGGTGCGCAGCCTCGACGACTCGGAGCGGGTCGTGGAGCTCGCCCGGATGCTCGCCGGCACCGAGGAGACCGAGACCGGCCGGGCCCACGCCGAGGAGCTGCTGGCCGCGGCGGCGGAGGACAATTGCGGCGGCCCGCCGCCGACGCCGATCACGAAGGGGGTCACCAAGGTCCGGCAGCGCGGCGAGCGCCGCTCCGGGCGCCGGGCGGGCTGAGGCAGCGCGCCGAGGCTGCGGGCTGAGCACGCCCGCCGACCGGCCCAGCGGCGGTACCCGTGGGACGGATGGGGACACCGAGCCGGGTGAGACAGAAGGGTTCCGTCGGCGTGGCGTCGTGGCGTCGGCGGGGTCGGCAGCGACCATCGGGCCATGCGATGGCCAGCTCGGGGAGCGCGCACCACGGAGGCGCCGCCCGGCGTCAGCGGCACGGCCCGGCTGGGGCGTGGCAGTGCGGGAGGCGCGGGCCCGGCGTACCTGCGCCGGCTCGGGCCGGGTGACGTCGCCGTGATCGACCAGGTCGACCTCGACCGCGCGACGGCCACGGCACTGCTCGACGCCGGGGTGGTCGGCGTGGTCAACGCGGCGCCGTCGATCTCGGGGCGGTACCCGAACCTCGGCCCGGAGATCCTCGTCGAGGCCGGGGTCACGCTGGTCGACGACTGCGGGCCCGGGGTGTTCAGCGATCTCGCCGACGGCGCGCCGGTCCGGCTGCACGACGGCGCGGTCCACGTCGGGGACCGCGAGGTGCTGCGCGGGTTCGCCCAGGACCGCGACACCGTCGCCGACCTGCTCGACGAGGCCCGCGGGGGCATGGCCGCCCAGCTCGAGGCCTTCTCCGCGAACACCAGCGAGTTCCTCGGCCGGGAGCGGGGCCTGCTCGTCGACGGGCTCGGCGTGCCCGCGGTCGCGACGACGATGCGCGAGCGCCACGTCGTCGTCGTGGCCGGCGGCTCCGACGCGCTGCCCGAGCTCCGGTCGATCGCGGGCTACCTGCGCGAGCACAAGCCGGTGCTCGTCGGGGTCGGCGAGGGCGCGGCCGCGCTGCGGGAGGCCGGGCACGCCCCGGCGGTGGTGCTCGGCACCGTCGCCGAGCTGGACCCGGGGCTCGCCCGGCGCGCCACCGACGTCGTCGTGCCCGCCGACAGCGACGGCCACGTCGCCGGTCTCGCCCGGCTGCAGGACCTCGGCGTCGACCCCGTTCCGTTCGCCTCCTCGGCGAACCCCGAGGACATGGCGCTGCTCCTCGCGCACGCCCACGGCGCGTCGCTCGTCGTGGCGGTCGGGTTCGACGCGAGCCTCGGCGGCTTCCTCGACCGCGGGCGCTCCGGGTCGATCCCCTCGACGTTCCTGACCCGGCTGCGGCTGGGAACGACGCTGGTCGACGCCCCCGCGGTCGCCGCGCTGCACCGCTCCCGCGGGTCGGCCACCGTGCTCGCGCTGCTGCTCGCGTCGGTCCTCGCGGCCGCGGTGGTCGCCGCCGTCGCGCTCGGGGCGGGCCCCTCGCTGCTGCTGCTCCTCGAGACCGTGGGCCGCGCGATCGGGGCGTGGCTGACCGACGTCTACCGGAGCGTCGTCGGATGATCGCCTTCCGCTACCACGTGGTGTCGGTGTGCGCGGTGCTGCTCGCCCTCGGCCTGGGCATCGTGCTCGGGGCGTCCTCGCTCTCGCAGCCGGTGCTCGGCGCCCTGCGCAGCGACCGCGCCGACCTCTCCGGGCAGCTCGGCACCCTGCGCACCGACCGCGACGCGGCCCGGGCCGCGCAGACGCAGTCCGACCGCGCGCTCGCCGCCGCGGCCCCGGCCCTGCTCTCCGGGCGGCTCGCGGACCGCAGCGTCGTCCTCCTGGCGGCGCCGGACGCCGCCCCCGCCGACCTCGACGCGGTGTCCGGCCTGGTCGCGCAGGCCGGCGGCCATGTCACCGGCCGGCTCGGCCTCACCGACGCCGCGCTCGCCCCCGACCGGGCCGACGCGCTGCGCACCCTCGTCACCCGGGTCCTGCCGGCCGGGGTCCAGCTCCCGTCCACCACCGACGCCGGCACCCTCGCCGGGACGCTGCTGGGGTCGCTGGTGACCACCGGGCGGGGCCCGTCGAGCAGCCCCGCCGAGGTCGGGACGGCGTTCACCGCGCTCGCCGACGGCGGGTTCCTCGCTCCCGGCGCGGCGCCCGCCCCCGCCCAGCTGGCGCTCGTCGTCACCGGCGACGGCGCGGGCCCGGCCCCCGACTCGGCCGGGCGCGCGAGCACCCTGGCGCACCTGGCCGGCGCCGTGCACGCCGGGGGCGCCGGCACCGTCGTCGCCTCCCGAGCCGCCTCCGGCGAGGTCACCGCGGTGCGCGCCGACCACGGCCTGGCCGGGGTGTCGACGGTCGACGGGATCGGGACGACGGCCGGCCGGATCGCCGCGGTCCTGGCCGCCGGCGAGCAGGCCCACGGCGGGGTCGGAAGCTACGGCACCGCGCCCGGGGCGGCAGCCCTGCCGAGCCCGGCGGTCGGCACGGCGGGCAAGGGCGCGGCGGGGGCGGCGCCCGCCTGATCGGGCGCCCGGGCGCGCCGTGGGAGTCGGGCCTGGTCACGGTGCGCCCGGTGTTACGGTGGGGTCCCGTGGACCGGTGCCCGAACGCCCGATACTCCCGGATCGACCCCCTCCTCCTGACGCGCGGTGGCCGCGCCGCGATCGGAGGGATCTCCTGATGCAGCATCCGCGCACCACGAAGCACGTCTTCGTGACCGGCGGCGTCGCCTCCTCGCTCGGCAAGGGCCTGACCGCGTCGAGCCTCGGTCAGCTGCTCACCAGCCGCGGGCTGCGGGTGACGATGCAGAAGCTCGACCCGTACCTCAACGTCGACCCCGGCACGATGAACCCGTTCCAGCACGGCGAGGTGTTCGTGACCGAGGACGGCGCCGAGACCGATCTCGACATCGGGCACTACGAGCGCTTCCTCGACCGCGACCTCAACGCGCGCGCGAACGTCACCACCGGCCAAGTCTACTCCGACGTCATCGCCAAGGAGCGCCGCGGCGAGTACCTCGGCGACACCGTGCAGGTCATCCCGCACATCACCGACGAGATCAAGTCGCGGGTGCTGGCGATGCGGGACGGGGGCGAGGAGGGGCAGGGAGACGCAGCGGAGCGGAGCTCGACCCGGGATGGCGCGCCGGACGTCGTCATCACCGAGATCGGCGGCACCGTCGGCGACATCGAGTCGCTGCCCTTCCTCGAGGCCGCCCGGCAGCTGCGCCACGAGATCGGCCGCGACAACTGCTTCTTCCTGCACGTGTCGCTGGTGCCGTTCCTCGCGCCGTCCGGGGAGCTGAAGACCAAGCCGACCCAGCACTCGGTCGCGGCGCTGCGCAACATCGGTATCCAGCCCGACGGGCTCGTGCTGCGCGCGGACCGGCACATCCCCGAGGAGATGACCCGCAAGATCTCCCTGATGTGCGACGTCGAGGACGACGGCGTGGTCGCCTGCCCCGACGCCCCGTCGATCTACGACATCCCCAAGGTGCTGCACTCCGAGGGCCTCGACGCCTACGTGGTGCGCCGGCTCGGGCTGCCGTTCCGCGACGTCGACTGGACGGTGTGGGGCGACCTGCTCGACCGCGTGCACCAGCCCTCGGAGACGGTGACCATCGCCGTCGTCGGGAAGTACGTCGACCTGCCCGACGCCTACCTCTCGGTCACCGAGGCGGTCCGGGCCGGCGGGTTCGCCCACCGCGCCAAGGTCGAGATGCGGTGGGTGCCCTCGGACGAATGCGCGAGTGCGTCCGGCGCTGCGGCGGCGCTGGCCGGGGTTCACGGGGTGCTCGTGCCCGGTGGGTTCGGCATCCGCGGCATCGAGGGCAAGATCGGCGCGCTCGACCACGCCCGCCGGCACGGCATCCCCGCGCTGGGGCTCTGCCTCGGCCTGCAGTGCATGGTCATCCACGCCGCCCGCGCGCTCGCCGGGATCGAGGACGCGAACTCCGCGGAGTTCGACCCGTCCACCCCCCACCCGGTGATCTCGACGATGGCCGAGCAGACCGACGTCGTCGCCGGCGAGCGCGACATGGGCGGCACCATGCGCCTCGGCGCCTACCCCGCGGTACTCGCGCCGGACACGATCACCCGCGCCGCCTACGGCACCGGCCGGGTCTCCGAGCGGCACCGCCACCGCTACGAGGTCAACAACGCCTACCGCGACCGGCTCGCCGAGGCCGGGCTGGTGTTCTCCGGGACCTCGCCGGAGGGGACGCTCGTCGAGTTCGTCGAGCTGCCGCGCTCGGCGCACCCGTTCTTCGTCGGAACCCAGGCCCACCCGGAGCTCAAGTCGCGCCCGACGCGGGCGCACCCGCTGTTCGCGGCGTTCGTCGCCGCGGCGCTGCGCCACGACGCGTCGTCGCGGCTGTTCGGGCCGGGGCAGGACGAGCAGGACCGGGACGACACCGCGACCGACGGGACCCCGGAGGTCGTCGGCACCGACCTCGACGGCGCCGGGGCCGGCGGTCTCCGCGTCCACGAGACGGCGTCGAGGTGACCACGGAACCGTCGGGACCCGCCCCGCAGGCCCCGCACACCCCGGATACGCTGGTCGACCCGCACCGCGGCCGGCCGTCGCACACGTTCGAGGTCATCTCGTCCGAGACGCTCTACGAGGGCGCGATCTTCGCGCTGCGCGGTGAGAAGGTCCGCATGCCAGGCGGGCGGATCGCCACCCGGGAGAAGGTCGAGCACTTCGGCGCGGTCGCGGTCGCCGCCCTCGACGACGAGGACCGCCTCGTCATGATCTACCAGTACCGGCCCGCGATCGGGCGCCGCATCTGGGAGATGCCGGCCGGGCTGCTCGACGGGGGGACCGACGAGGAACCGGTGGAGGCGGCGAAGCGCGAGCTGGTCGAGGAGGTCGGGATCGCCGCCGACGACTGGTCGACGCTCGTCGACGTCGTCGGCTGCCCGGGCTTCGCCGACGAGTCGGTGCGGGTCTACCTCGCCCGCGGCCTGCACGACGTCGACCGCCCCGCGGCCGCCGACGACGAGGAGGCCGACCTGGTGATCCGGCGGGTGCCGCTGCCCGACCTGGTGACCGGCGCGATGTCGGGCGACCTCGTCAACGGGCCCTGCATCGCCGGGGTCTTCGCGGCCGCCGAGGTCGCCGCCGGGCGGTTCACCCCGCGCCCGGTCGACGCCCCGTGGGTCGACCGGCCCACCGACCTCGCCCGGCGTCGTCAGGGCTGAGGGGTGGACCCGGCGGAGGTCGTCGCGACCTACCTCGACCACCTCGACGTCGAGCGCGGCATGTCCCCGCACACGCTCTCGAACTACCGCCGGGACCTGGGTCGCTACGTCGAGCACCTCGCGCGGACCGGGCGGGACGAGCTCTCCGACGTCGCCGAGACCGACGTCGGGGCGTTCCTCGTCGCGCTGCGCCGCGGCGACGACGAGCACCCGCCGCTGGCCGCGTCGTCGGCCTCGCGGGCCGTCGTCGCCGTGCGCGGGCTGCACCGGTTCGCGCTGGCCGAGGGGATCGTCGGGCGCGACGTCGCCGCCGACGTCCACCCGCCCGCGGCGGCCAAGCGGCTGCCGAAGGCGCTCGACGTCGCCACGGTCGAGCGGCTGTTGACCGCGCCGCCGGAGGACGACCCGCGCGGGGTCCGCGACCGGGCGCTGCTCGAGCTGCTCTACTCCACCGGCGCGCGCATCACCGAGGTCACCGACCTCGACGTCGACGACGTGGACGCCGAGCAGCGCACCGTCGTGCTCACCGGCAAGGGCGGCAAGCAGCGCCTGGTGCCGATCGGGCGGCCGGCGCTGGCCGCGCTCGAGGCCTACCGGGTGCGGGCGCGGCCCGGGTTCGCGGTGCGCGGGCGGGGCACCCCGGCGCTCTTCCTCAACGCCCGCGGGGCGCGGCTGTCCCGGCAGAGCGCGTGGAACGTGCTGCGCGAGGCGGCCGAGCGGGCGGGCATCACCCAGGCGATCTCGCCGCACACGTTGCGGCACTCGTTCGCGACCCACCTGCTCGACGGCGGGGCGGACCTGCGCGTGGTGCAGGAGCTGCTGGGGCACGCGTCGGTGACGACGACGCAGATCTACACGCTGGTCACGGTGGACACGCTGCGCGAGGTGTTCGCGACCTCCCACCCGCGGGCGAGGTGGGCTCCGCCCCCGTGACTAATCCGCCCCCTGACACGGATTACTGCTCACCTTCGCGAAGCGCACCAGGGGGAGATCCGCGCCCGGCGCGGCCACCGCGGAGAGCCCGACCGGGGCGCCGTCGACGCAGCACAGCGGGATCGACACGGCGGGCGCGCCGGCGATCCCGGCCACGCAGGTGAGTCCGAGGGTGGCGGCGCGGGCCGTCTCGAGCGCGGGATCCCCGGGCGGGACGTCGCGCTGCGGCGGGGAGGCCGCCGGGAGGAGCAGCGCGACGCCGTCGTCGAGAGAGCCGGGTCAGCCACGCGGGCCCCGGTGGGCTGAAGGGATGTCGCGGGACGTTCACGAGACGGTGACGAGCCCCGCCGACGGAGACCCACGGCCGTCACGTGGACGTGACCCGGCGTGGGCCCGCTCGGGTCAGTCGCGCAGCGTGCAGACCGCGACGACCGGGGTGTCGCGGTCGGCGAGCCCGGGCACGACGTCGTCGAGGAGCGTCGTCAGCTCGCCGTGCGTGGTGACCCGCCGGGCCGGGCAGCCGAGCGCGGTCGCGAGCCCGGCCACGTCGACCTCCGCGAACCCGGGCCACGGCGCCTTGCCGCCCGCCTCGGCGGCGAGCCGGTCCATGATCGCGTAGCGGCCGTTGTCCATGACGAGCACGAGGACGCCGACGCCGTAGTGCGCCGCCGACCAGAGCGCCTGCACCCCGTAGAGCGTCGAGCCGTCGCCGACGACGGCCACCACCGGGCGGGTCGGTTCGCCCATCCGGACCCCGATCGCCGCCGGCACCCCGAACCCCAGCCCGCCCTGCGCGGCGGAGAGGAACCCGAGCGGCGCGCGGGCCGGGACCAGCCGGTGCAGGTCGGGTCGCGACGACGGTGTCTCCTCGACGACGACGGCGTCGGCCGGTAGCCGGGCGGCGAGCGCGGTGAAGACGGCGGGCGCGTCGAGCGGAGCCTCGCGAGGGGAGGATTCGGTCGCCCTACCCGGCCGAGGGTTCCCGACGTGCGGAAGGGGGGCAGCAGGGAGGGTGGCCGTCAGCGCCGTCACGGTCCGGGCCGGGTCGGCGAGCAGCGCGAGGTCGGCGCGGCTGTGGTGGAGGTCCTCGGCGTCGTCGGTCACCAGCGCGATCGTCGTGCCGGGCGCCACGAGCTCGCCGGGGGAGAACTGGTACTGCCGGAAGACCGGCGCCCCGACGACGAGCAGGACGTCGTGGGCGGCGAGCGTCGAGCGCAGCTCGGCCCGCTCCGGGGGCAGGTGGCCGGCGAAGAGCCGGTGGTCCTGGGGGAAGCCCGCCCGCGCCGCGAACGCCTCCTGCCACACCGGCGCGCCGAGCTGCTCGGCCAGCGCCACGAGGGCCGCCCAGGCCGCGGGCGTGTCGGCGTCGGCGCCGACGACGAGCGCGGGACGGCGTGCGGCGGCGACGAGCCCGGCGAGCTCCGCGACGGCCGCGGGGTCCGGCGCGTGGCCGCGTCGCACGACGCCGGGGCTCGGCAGCACCCGGGGGTCGGCCGGGGCGTCCCAGTCGTCGCTCGGCACGGCGACCACCGCCGGGCCGCGCCCGCTCTGCGCCTCGTGGAAGGCCCGGTCCAGGGCGCCGGGCACGTCCTGGGGGCGCGCCGGCGCGGTCGTCCACACCGGGTACGAGCCCGCCAGACCCTCGAGGTCGCCGGCCAGGAAGGGCCGGGAGGCGAGGTGGCGGCGGTCCTGCTGCCCGACGATCACCACCAGCGGCGTCCGGTTCACCCGCGCGGTGGCGAGCGCGCCGACGGCGTTGCCCAGACCCGCCGTCGTGTGCAGGACCACCGCCGCGGGCCGGTCGGTCGCCGTCGCGTACCCGGTGGCGAGGCCGACGACCGAGCCCTCGTGCAGCGCGAGGACGAAGTCGAGGTCGTCGGGCAGGTCGGTCAGCAGGCGGATCTCGGTGGAGCCCGGGTTGGCGAAGATCCGGTCGAGGCCTCGCCGGCGCAGCACGTCGAAGGTCGCGTCGCGCACCGTGCGGGCCGCGTCGGGCGCGGGGTCCACGTGCTCCACCGGGCCTCCTCGGGGGTCGGGGACGGGGGTCAGCTGGTGGTGCGGTGGCCCGCTGGCGCCGTGTCCACCGGCGCCGGTTCGGGGACCTCGGCGCCGGACCGGCCCACCCCGAGGACGGCGACCGCGCCCAGGGCCGCCACCAGCGCGAACGCGTAGAACCCCCACGGGTTCGCGAGCCCCGCAGCGAGCAGGGCGCCGCCGAGGGCCGGGCCGGTGATGGCGCCGAGGCGCCCGACGCCGCTGGCCGCCCCGAGCGCCGTCCCGCGGGCCGCGGTCGGGTAGTACCGCCCGACCCAGGCGTAGACGAGCACCTGCGCGGAGAACACGAAGATCCCCGAGAGCAGGACGACGGCGTAGACGCCGAGCCCGGGCAGGCGGATCGAGAGCAGGGCCAGGAACACCGCGCCGAGGGCGAACCAGGTGATCGTCGCGGTCCGCACGCCGATCCGGTCGGCGACGGGCCCGCCGACGAGCAGCCCGATCACCGCGCCGACGTTGAGGGTCAGCAGCAGCGCGAGCGCGGCGCCCAGCGGGTAGCCGGCGCTGCGCATGATCTCGGGGAGCCACGTGTTCAGGCCGTAGACGAGCAGCAGCCCCATGAAGGAGGCCACCCAGAACGCGATCGTCGCGCGGCCGCGGCCGTCGCGGAAGAGCTCGCGCACGGGGCTCGTCCGGGGCCGGTCGGCGGCGACGGGGGCCTCGGCGCGCGCCGGGGCGGGATCGCGCGGCAACCGCCGCAGGATCAGGGGCACCAGGACGAGGGCCGGCACGGCGCCGAGCGCGAACATCACCGGCCAGCCGAGGCGCGCGATCAGCCAGATCCCGAGCAGCGAGGCCGCGACCGCGCCCACGTGGTAGCCGGTCATCATGATCGTCGTGGCGGCGTTGCCGCGGCGGGGCGGGGCGTGCTCGGCGACCATCGCGAGCGCCACCGGCAGCACCCCGCCCAGCCCGATCCCGGCGAGGAAGCGCAGCACACCCAGCCACGCGGGGCCCGGCGCGGCCGCGCAGGCCAGGCTGAGGACGGAGAACACGACGATGGTGGCGACGAGGGTGCGGCGGCGCCCGACCAGGTCCGACACCGGCCCGACGGCGAGCGCTCCCACCATCACCCCGACCAGCCCGACCGTCGCCACCACCGACGCCTCGGCGGCGGTCAGCCCCCACGAGGGGTCGCGGAGCAGGACGGGGATGACAACGCCGAGGACGACGAGGTCGTAGCCCTCCAGCGCGACCGCGGACCAGCAGAGCCCGCGCACCCAGCCGGAGGCCGGGGCAGCCGATGTGGATGGTCCGGACATGAGGCACCTCCCGACGGGGGTGACCTCGTCGTCACGCCCCGTGCGCCGGAGTATGGCGGCGGTGAGGTCGCGGGGTCAGCGGCTCCTCGCACTCAGTGGAATCCGGGGCCCTGTCGATCGTCCCGACGACCGAGCCGCCGCGACGCGGCGGTCGCGGCCATCCGCGCGGCGGGCACGAACGGTGGCAGCGGGTTCGACGCCGGGACGACGACGGCGAGGGAGGCCACCACCCGGTCCGTGGCGTCGACGACCGGGGTGGCCACCGAGGCCATGCCCTCGGTCATCTCCTCGTGGGAGAGGCAGTAGCCGGTCCGGCGCACGACGTCGAGGGCCTCGCGCAGCGCGGCCGGGTCGGTGATCGTGCCGGGCGCGAGCCGGGGGAGCCCCCGGGCGAGGACCTGGTCCACCAGCGCCGGCCCGGCGTGGGCCAGCAGCACCTTCCCGGGGCCGCTGGCGTGCAGCGGCATGTCGCGGCCGACCCGGGAGCGCACCGTGCCGTTCTCCTGGCCCGCGAGCCGTTCGACGAACAGGGCCCGGTGCCCGTCGAGGACCACCAGGTGGACGACGTGCCCGGTGGCCGCCGCGAGGTCCTGCATCGCGGGGAGCGCCGCTTCCCGCAGCGTCCGCGCGGTCGGGGCGAGCGCGCCGACGCGCCACAGCCGCATCCCGATCCGGTACCGGCCGCGCCCGATCCGCTCGAGCGCGCCCCACGCGACCAGCTCGGCGACGATGCGGTGGGCGGTGGCCGGGGGCAGCGACGTGGCGGCGACGATGTCGCCCAGGGCGAGCTCGGGGGAGGCGTCGGAGAACGCGGCGAGCACGCCGAGTGCCCGACCCAGCACCGAGCGCGGTGGAGCCCCCGCGATGTCCTCCATGGCGCTGGTCATCGCTGCGGTTGCCCAGGTGGCGATCTCGCCACACCCGGCGAGTCGTGATGGCTCCCGTAGGACGCGCCTCCTAGCCTGATCGGCGACGACGGCCGCAGCCTGCCGCGACGCGGAGGGCGGTGGCCGGGGTCGAGACGGGGAGGAGCTCGGGCATGTCGGCACCACTCTTCGACGCCGACTCCCTGCACATGGGGCCGCCCGAGCAGGGCCGTCCCGAGACGGCGGGCGGGGGCGGCACCGCCGACGGGGCGGACCCCGCGGTGCGGCCCCGTCGGACGATCCCGGAGCCGGCGCCCCTGGGCTCCCACGGTCCGGCCACCGTGCTGGCGATGTGCAACCAGAAGGGCGGGGTCGGGAAGACGACCTCGACGATCAACCTGGGCGCGGCGCTGGCGGAGTACGGCCGGCGGGTGCTCCTGGTCGACTTCGACCCGCAGGGTGCGCTGTCGGTGGGCCTCGGCGTGCAGCCGCACGAGCTCGACACCACGATCTACAACCTGATCATGGAGCGGTCGGTCACGATCGATGACGTCATCCGCCCCACGAGCGTCGAGGGCCTCGACCTGCTGCCGTCGAACATCGACCTGTCGGCCGCCGAGGTGCAGCTGGTCACCGAGGTCGGGCGCGAGCAGACCCTCGGCCGGACGATCGCCCCGGCCACCGAGCGGTACGACTACGTGCTCGTGGACTGCCAGCCCTCGCTCGGCCTGCTGACGGTGAACGCGCTGGCCTGCGCCGACGGCGTGCTCATCCCCCTCGAGTGCGAGTTCTTCTCGCTGCGCGGGGTGGCGCTGCTCATGGACACCATCGAGAAGGTGCAGGACCGGCTGAACCCCAAGCTGGAGATCACCGGCATCCTGGCCACCATGTACGACCCGCGCACCCTGCACACCCGCGAGGTGATGGCCCGCGTCGTGGAGGCGTTCGGCGAGCTGGTGTTCGACACCGTCATCAACCGCACCGTGCGCTTCCCGGAGACGACGGTGGCCGGGGAGCCGATCACCCGGTGGGCCTCGAAGTCGGCGGGCGCGGAGGCCTACCGCGCCCTGGCCCGCGAGGTCATCTCCCGGTGACGCTCGCTCCCGACCGCCACGAGGAACGGACGGGGTTCCAGGTCACCCTGGAGAACTTCACCGGGCCGTTCGACCTGCTCCTGCAGCTGATCGGGCGACACGAGCTCGACGTCACCGAGGTCGCGCTGCACCGGGTGACCGACGACTTCATCGCCTACACCGCCTCGCTCGGCGGCGCGACCGACCTCGAGGAGACGACCGGCTTCCTCGTCGTCGCCGCGACGCTGCTCGACCTCAAGGCGGCCCGGCTGCTGCCCGCCGCCGAGGTCGAGGACGAGGAGGACCTCGCGCTGCTCGAGGCCCGTGACGTGCTGTTCGCGCGGCTGCTGCAGTACCGGGCCTATCAGCAGGTCGCGGCGCTCTTCCGTGAGCTCGAGGGCTCGGCGCGGCGGCGCTATCCCCGCGCGGTGTCGCTGCCCGAGGAGCTGGCCGCGCTGCTGCCGCCGGTCGACCTCGGGGTCGACGCCGCCGGGTTCGCCGAGGTCGCGGCGGCGGTGTTCCGCCCGGTGCCGCCCCCGACGGTCGGGCTGGACCACCTGCACGCGCCGTCGGTCTCGGTGCCCGAGCAGGTCGAGATCATGACGGGCCGGCTGCGCGACGCCGGCCGGCTCACGTTCGCGCAGCTGTGCGCGGACGCGGCGCACGGCGTCGAGGTCGTCGGGCGGTTCCTCGGGGTGCTGGAGATGTACCGGTCGCGCCAGGTCGCGCTCGACCAGGACGAGGCGTTCGCCGAGCTCGCGGTGCGCTGGGCGCCGGACTCCGACGACCGGGGGAGCGCGGCGCTCGACCCAGCCCCCTCGTTCGACGAGGCCCGGTGAGCTCCCCGGACGAGGACCTGCCGGCCCTCACCGACGACGCCGAGCTGGACGCCGCGATCGAGGCCGTGCTCATGGTCGTCGACGCGCCGGTGCCCGCGGGCCAGCTCGCGGAGGTGCTGGAGGAGGCGGTGGTCCGGGTGACCGCCGCGCTCGAGCGGCTGGCGGCGTCCTACGGGGACCGCGGGTTCGAGCTGCGGGTGACCGACGAGGGCTGGCGCTACGCGTCGCGGGCCCGCTTCGCGCCCTGGGTCGAGCGCTTCGTGCTCGACGGGCAGCGGGCCCGGCTGACCCGCGCGGCGCTGGAGACCCTCGCCGTCGTCGCGTACCGGCAGCCGGTGACGCGCTCGCGGGTGGCCGCGGTGCGCGGGGTCAACGTCGACGGCGTGATGCGGACGCTCTCCGCGCGGGGGCTCATCGTCGAGGCGGGCCTGGACGCGTCCACCGGCGGCACGCTCTACCGGACCACGGAGCTCTTCCTCGAGCGCCTGGGCCTGTCCTCGCTCGACGAGCTGCCCCCGATCGCGCCGCTACTGCCCGAGGTGGACGACATCGACGAGCTGTGAGGAGACCCGTGCCCAGCCTCATCATCGTCGGGGTCGGCCCGGGGATCGGGACCGCCGTGGCCCGCCGGTTCGCCGGGGAGGGGTTCGCCGTCGGGATGCTCGCCCGCCGGCAGGAGACCCTCGACGCCGCCGTCGACGCCCTCGGGCCCGGCGCCACCACCTGGAGCCGCCCCGCCGACGTCACCGACGAGCCCGCGCTGCGCGACGCGCTCCGGGCCGTCGTCGGGACCCACGGCACGCCCGACGTCGTCGTCTACAACGCCGCGGTCATCCGGCAGGACGAGCCGGGGGAGCTGGACCAGGCGACGATGCTGGCGACCTACGCCGTCAACGTCGTCGGGGCGATCACGACGGCGGGCCAGCTCCTCCCGACGATGCCGGGCGGCACCTTCGTGATCACCTCCGGGATGCCGACGCCGGACCCGGCCCTGACCAGCCTCTCGCTGGGCAAGATCGGGGTGCGCGGCCTCGTGGAGCTGCTCTCGGCGTGGCAGGACCGGGTCCACGTCGCGTCGGTGACGGTCGGCGGGCCCGTGGAGCCCGGCACCGCCTACGACCCCGACGACATCGCCGAGCAGTACTGGCGCCTCCACACCCGCGAGCTCACCGACCACGAGGTCCGGCACGGCTGACCGACTACCCTGGAGCCTCGTGACCGAGGGTGAGCAGGGAATCCGCCTGCAGAAGGTGCTCGCGGAGGCCGGGGTGGCCTCGCGGCGGCAGGCAGAGATCCTGATGCGCCAGGGTCGGGTGGAGGTCGACGGCGAGGTCGTCAAGGAGATGGGCCGGCGCGTCGACCCGCTGGTGAACGTGATCCACGTCGACGGCAGCCGGGTCGTCACCGACGCCGAGACCGTGCACCTCGCGCTGAACAAGCCCGAGGGGATGCTCTCGACGATGTGGGACGAGAAGGGTCGTCGCTGCGTCGGGGACGTCGTGCTCGAGAAGGCGTCGGGCACGAAGGGCCTGTTCCACGTCGGGCGCCTCGACGCCGCCACCGAGGGGCTGCTGCTGCTCACCAACGACGGCGAGCTGGCCAACCGGCTCACGCACCCGTCGTACGAGGTCCCCAAGACCTACCTCGTCGAGATCCGTACGCCCATCGCGAAGGACCTCGGCCGGCAGCTGCGCGCCGGGGTCGAGCTCGACGACGGCCCGGCCGCTGTCGACAGCTTCCGGGTGATCGACCGGTCCGGCTCGCGGGTCATGGTCGAGGTGGTGCTGCACGAGGGCCGGAACCGGATCGTTCGCCGCATCTTCGAGGCGGTCGACAAGCCGGTGGAGCGGCTGGTGCGCACCGCCGTCGGCGATGTGCACCTCGGCAACCAGCGCGCCGGCACGCTGCGCAAGCTGGGGCGTGACGAGGTCGGCTCCCTGTACAAGGCGGTCGGCCTGTAGCCGTAAGGCACAATGGTCTTCCGGACGGGTGAGGACGACGTCGAGGACCGCTGGGAGGCGTGCCGTGGACCGGCCGGAGATGGTGCTCGCAGGAGTGGTGGCGGTCGACGGACCCTCCGGCACCGGCAAGTCCACCACGGCCCGCGGGCTGGCGCTGCGCCTCGGCGCCCGCTACCTCGACACCGGTGCCATGTACCGCGCCGCCACGCTCGCGGTGATGCGCGCCGGGCTGCCGCTCGACGCCGCCCGCACCGACGCCGACGGGAACGACGAGGCCGTGGCGGTCGCCGTCCGGGCCGCCCTGGTGATGTCCACCGATCCCGCCGAGCCGCGGGTGCTGCTGGCCGGGGAGGACGTCGGCGCCGAGATCCGCGGCACCGAGGTCACCCGCAACGTCTCGGCCGTCTCCGCGCTGACGAAGGTGCGCGAGCACCTGGTGGCCGAGCAGCGCCGCATCGTCGCCGCGACGGTCGCCGAGGGCGCCGGGATCGTCGTCGAGGGCCGCGACATCGGCACCGTCGTCGTCCCCGACGCGCCCCTGAAGATCTACCTGACCGCCTCGGACACCGTCCGCGCCGACCGGCGCACCGTCGAGGACACCTCGGCCGGCCGCGCCGCCGACGCCACCTCGACCGGCGCCGACCTCGCCCGCCGCGACCGCCTGGACTCCTCGCGCGTGTCGTCCCCGCTGCGTGCGGCGCCCGACGCCGTCGAGGTCGACACCTCGGCGCTCGACGTCGACGGCGTGCTCGACCGTCTCGAGGACCTCGCCGCCGAGCGCGGCATGCTCACCCCCGCGCTGGCGCAGGTCGGCGGAGGGCCCCCGAACGGAGGATGAACGTGACGCAGGAACTCCCCGCCGATCTGGGTGCGGAGGAGGCAGTACCGAACGACCTCGGCGAGGAGCGCCCGGCGCAACCGGTGCTCGCCGTCGTCGGGCGACCCAACGTCGGCAAGTCGACGTTGGTCAACCGCATCATCGGCCGCCGCGAGGCGGTCGTGCAGGACGTGCCCGGGGTGACCCGGGACCGGGTCACCTACGACGCGCTCTGGAACGGCCGCCGGTTCACCCTCGTCGACACCGGCGGCTGGGTCCCGGACGCCAAGGGCATGCAGGCCGCGATCTCCGCCCAGGCCGAGACCGCGATGCGCACCGCCGACGCGATCCTGCTCGTCGTCGACGGCCAGGTCGGCTCGACCGCCGTCGACGAGGCCGCCGCCCGGGTGCTGCGCCGCTCCGACCGTCCCGTGCTGCTCGCGGCGACGAAGGTCGACGACGAGCGCGGCATGAGCGAGCTCCCCGCGCTCTGGCGTCTCGGGCTCGGCGAGCCCCACCCGGTGTCGGGGCTGCACGGCCGCGGCTCGGGCGACCTGCTCGACGCCGTGCTCGACGTGCTGCCCACGTCTCCGCGCGACGACGTCGACCTCGAGGGCGGACCGCGGCGCGTGGCGCTCGTCGGCAAGCCCAACGTCGGCAAGTCCAGCCTGCTCAACCAGCTCACCGGCGAGAACCGCGCCGTCGTCGACGCCACCGCTGGGACCACGACCGACCCCGTCGACTCGTTCGTCGAGATCGACGGCGAGACCTGGCAGCTCGTCGACACCGCGGGCCTGCGGCGCAAGGTCAACCAGGCCTCCGGGATGGAGTACTACGCGAGCCTGCGCACCAAGGCGGCGATCGAGGCCGCCGAGGTGACGGTGCTGCTGCTCGATGCGTCCGAGCCGATCGCCGAGCAGGACCTGCGGGTGGCCTCGCAGGTGGTCGAGGCCGGCCGGGCGTTGGTGCTCGCGATGAACAAGTGGGACCTCGTCGACGAGGACCGCCGCCACGCGATGAAGCGCGAGCTGGAGCGGGCGCTGGTCCGCTTCCCCTGGGTCGAGCGGGTCAACATCTCCGCGCGCACCGGCCGCGCCGTGCAGAAGCTCGCTCCGGCGATGCGCACCGCGCTGGAGAACTGGGACCGCCGGGTGCCGACCGGGCAGCTCAACCAGTGGCTCGCCGACGTCGTCGCCGCCACGCCGCCGCCGGTGCGCGGCGGGAAGCAGCCCAAGATCCTCTACGCGACGCAGGCCCAGAACCGGCCGCCGACGTTCGTGCTGTTCACCTCGGGCTTCCTCGAGGCCGGCTACCGCCGGTTCCTCGAGCGCAAGCTGCGCGAGACGTTCCCGCTGACCGGCACGCCGGTGCAGATCAACATGCGGGTCCGGGAGAAGCGCAAGCGTTCCTGACGCCGGCGGCGATACTCAGACGATCAGGTCGGTGCCGGACTCGGTGAAGCTGCCGTCCGGGTGGTCGGCGATCGTGTACCAGGAGCCGTCGGCCAGGCGGTAGGACTGCGTGAACGTGCCGTCGGGAGACCGGTGGACGAGCACGATCGCGCCGGACCCGTCGTCGTGGACGTAGTCGTAGGACCCGTCGGCGTGGTTGGTCGTCATCGAGTGCGACCCGTCGGCCGCGCCGTAGCCGTCGACCGTCGTCCCGTGGCCGTCGTCGGTGGTGAGCGTCCAGCTGCCGTCCGGGGCGGTGTCGCGCTGGGTGGTGCTGCCGTCGGCGCCCACGACGCGTTCGACGACGTGGCCGTCCCCGGTCTCGGCCACGGAGGTGACGCCGGCGGCGGACCGGGGGAGCGGGACCTCCCGGGTTGGCGGCAGCGGTCGCCGTTGACGCTGTTCCATCGCTGCACCTCCGGCCCGCCACCCCGACCCGCACATCCTCCGAACGCGGGGTCGGCGAGGGCAGCAGTAGCGGCTACTGCAATTCCGGGGAGTTCTCGCGCAGCCGCGGGGGGATAAGCGCGTCGATGAGCGCCGTCCGGTCGTTCAGGCCGAGCCTGCTGCAGGCCCGGTAGATGTGGCTCTCGACGGTGCGCACCGAGACGTGGAGCTGGTCGGCGATCTGCCGGTTGGTGAGCCCCCTCGCGGCCTGGTGGATCACCTCGCGCTCCCGATCACTGACGCGCAACGGGGAGACCGACGCGACCAGGGCCGGGGTGCGGGCGTTCTCGCACCGTTCCGCGAGGTCGGCGGCCCGGCTCCCGGCTGCGGCCGCGTCGGTGGTGCGGCCGGCCTCGCGGGCGATGACGGCGGCCTGGGCGGCGGCCTCCGCGGCGAACACCGTCAGCTCGAGGTCCTCGAGGTCGCGGGAGACGGCGACCAACCCGTCGACGTCGCGGCGGGCGAGCGCGAGCGCGTGGGCGTGGGCGGCGCCGACGCGCCGACCCTCGACGACGCGGGCGAGCTCGGCGAGGCGGGCGGGCTGGGTGCGGTCCCCGAAGCTGACGGCGGTGTGCCGGGCCAGCACTTCGGTGGCGAACTGGCCGACGGCGCGCGCCTGGGCGGCCGCGCCGTTCGCGCGCGCGATGGCTTCCGCGAGCCGCCCGTCCGCGGCGCAGAGCAGGCCGCGGGCCAGCTCCAGCTCGGCGTCGAACACCAGCACTCCGGGGTGTGCCGCCTCGTCGGCGCGGGCCAGGGCGGCGCGGGCGCCCTCGGCGTCGCCGAGCATCGCCCGTCCCTCCGCGACGATGGTGTGGAGCATCCGCGTCCAGCCGCCGCCGGCGCCGGGGAAGTACGGCAGGACGCTGTCCATGTGCGCCACGGCGGTCGCGGGCCGACCCGTCTCCAGCGCGATCCGGCCCTCGTAGAGGGCGACGAAGGGGGGCGCGAACGGCCCGGGCTGCTCGCGCAGCCAGTCCACCCGGCTCCGCGCCCGGTCGAACTCCGCGCACAGGGCCGCGTCGAGGACCTCGGCGTAGCCCAGGTTCATCTGCCACGTGGCAGCCTCCGCGGTGTGCCGGGCGGCCTCGATGCCGGCGCGCACGAGCGGGCCGACCGGCTGCCCCACCCCGGAGACGGCGCGGCGCAGCCCCTCGGCCCAGCAGGCCCAGATCAGCGCCATCGGCGGGGTGTCGGGCGCGGTGAGCACCCGCGACGCCGCCGCGCGGGCGTCCTCGAGCCGGTTCTCGGCCATCGCCGCGATGGCTCGGGCGGCGGTGAGCGTGGTGCGCGCGGCGGCGGAGCCCGTGTTCTGCTCGGCCTGGTCCAGGACCGCCCGCCCGTCGTCGGGACGGCCCAGGACGAAGTGCAGGAGGGAGAAGCGGGTAGCGGCCGCCTGCGCCCGCTCGTCGTCGTCGGCCGCCGCCGCGGTGGCGGCCGCGAGCTCGGCCTCGGCCTCGTCGGGCCGCATCAGCCACGTCAGGATCTGCGCGAGGCCGATGTGCGCCCCGAACCCGGCCCCGACGTCGCGGGCGGCCCGGAACAGCCGTTCGGCGAGCTCCACGTCGGTCAGGGACGCGGCCTGCGACGCCGCCTTGAGCAGCATCTCCGGGTCCGGCGCCGCGTCGCCGCCCAGGGCGAGCACGGCCCGGCGCAGCTCGTCCCCCGAGCGTCGGCCGCCGGTGGCCTTCAGCGCCTCCGACAGCTCGCTGCGCAGGCGCCGCGAGCGCACCGGGCTCATCCGGGCCCGGAGCACCTCGCCGTAGAGGGGGTGGGCGAGCCGCAGCTCGCTGCGCAACCCGTCCTGCTCCAGGCCGACGAGCGCGCGTTCCGCGAGCGCCTCGACGGCCTCGGGAGAGGTGAAGCGGTGCATCAGCGACAGCCCGAGCGGCTCGCCGAGCGCGAGGAGCTCGAGCGCGCGCCGCTCGTCGTCGGAGAGCCGCCCGAGGCGGGCGGCGACCAGCTCGTCGAGGGCGGGGGAGATCGACGGTTGCCGGTCGAGCGTCCAGGTGTCGACGTGGCGGACGAGGCGGCCCGCCGCCCGCTCGGCGTCCACGAGGTGGCGCAGCCAGAGGACGTTGCCGCCGCTGCTGGTGTAGAGGCGGTGCTCGGCCGCGGCCTCGACGGGGCCGCCGAGCACCGCGCGCACGAGCGCCCGCGTCTGGCCCTCGTCGAGCGGGCCGAGCTCGATCCGCTCGGCCAGGTCGTCCTTCCACAGCGCGGTGACCGCATCGGGAGCGGGCTCACCGGTCCGGACCGTGACGACGAGGCGGACGGCGCGCCGGAGGGCCAGGTGGTGCAGGACAGTGGCGGACACCCCGTCGAGCAGGTGCGCGTCGTCGACGCGCAGGACGAACGACGTCCCGTGGGCCTCGAGGGTGTCGGTCGCGCGCTGGATGGCCGAGACGTCGGAGGCCCGCGGCCCGTCGACCTCGAGCCAGGGCGCGAAGGCGCCCAGCGGCACGTCGCGTGCGGACTCGGTCCCGACGACGATCCCGGACCCGGCGCCGTCCGCGGCGCGGCCGACGAGCTCGCGCGCGAGCCGGCTCTTCCCGACCCCGGCCTTCCCCGCGATCACCACGACGCCGTGGCGCCGGAGGGCGCGCGTGACCGTGTCCAGTTCCGAGTCCCGCCCCGAGAACGGCCAGACACCGGCCGAACAGGTCATGGCGGACCTCCGCTTCGGGTAACGGACGGGCCGTAGTCTTCCTCAACAGGGTGACGGGTCACATCCCCGGGCGTCCCTGTTCTCGTCGGAGATCCCGACGGATGGGCCGCGACGGCAGGGAAACCGGGAGACTCGGGGGACGATGTGCCCCGCACCACAGGAGGACCGCGTGCACGACTTCTTCCCCGCGACCGCGGCGGCCGCCCGCGTCGTCGCCCTGGTGACCGACGAGCACCTCGACCTGCCGACCCCCTGCCACGCCTGGGAGGTCCGCTCCCTGATCGAGCACATGGCGGGCTTCACCGCGCACTTCGCGGCGGTCGCCCGCCGTGAAGAGCTGACGGGGGAGCCGCCGGCGTCGGGGCTGCCGGAGGGCTGGCGCGAGCTGCTCGCCGAGTCCTTCGCCGACCTCTCGGACGCGTGGCGCAAGCCCGAGGCCTGGGAGGGCCAGGACGAGGCGGGCGGCATGACGATGCCGCGCGCGGCCCTCGGCGTCGTCGCGCTCGACGAGGTGGTGCTCCACGGCTGGGACCTCGCGACCGCCATCGGCGCGCCCTTCACGGTGATCCCGGAGGACGTCGAGGTCTGCCTGCCCTTCGTCGAGCAGTTCTCCGGCATGTCCGGCGGCCCCTTCGGGACCCCCCTCCCGGACGCCCAGGAGGCCTCCGGGCTGGACCGGTTGCTCAAGCTCTCCGGCCGCGACCCGGCAAGCGGCCCGGGCGGCGGCGTGGGGTAGTGTGCGGGACGCTGCAGCGGTCGGGCAGCGGTTCGGGACGTGGCGCAGCTTGGTAGCGCACTTGACTGGGGGTCAAGGGGTCGCAGGTTCGAATCCTGTCGTCCCGACACACCGACAGAGCCCCGTTGACGCAGGTCAGCGGGGCTTTCGTCTGTCTGCACCACGATCATGGGTGATCACACCGCCCGGAGCTTGGGACCACTTTGGGACCCGCGCAGGTAGTTGGTCAGCAGTTCGCCTGCGCCGAGGACGGCGTCGTGGTCCGGGTGCAGGTACCGCTGGGTGGTCGTAAGGGAGCCGTGTCCGGCGATCTTGCGGAGGTGATGGACCGGGACCCCGGCGTCCGCTATCCACGTGAGACCGGTGTGCCGCAGATCGTGGCGGCGCAGGTGCTCGAACCCGAGCGCGGTCACGACCTCCTCCCAGTGCGTGGCATCCTGCAGGATCGCCGTGGTGATCCGCCCACCCCGGGGCCCGGTGAACAGTCGAGCATCCGGGTCGCCGCCGATGGCGGCCAGCCGAGCGGTGACCAGCTCCCGGACTTCGACGATGAGCGGCACCTTGCGGGCCCGCTCGCCCTTCGTGCAGTTGTCCACGAGCCCTCCGGGGGAGGGGGTGGTCTGTCGGCGGACCGTCCAGGTCCACGAGGCGGTGTCGATGTCACCGACCCGCACGCCGGCCACCTCCCCGATGCGGGCCGCGGCCGACGCCGCGAAGATCACCACACGGCCCCAGCCTGGGAACTCCTCGGACGAACGCGCGACCAGCGCGGTAGCGGCGTGGGCGACGACGTTGTTCAGCCCGACCGACTTGCCCGCGCCGGGCTCCCCGGCGATGAGCAGGTTCCGGTAGGCGAGGGTGTTCGAGACCTGGTGGCCGTACTCGTCGACCCCGAGGTGGATCGGCGCCCAGATCGACGGACCGCGTTCCTCGCCGTCGGGGCGTGGCCGGTTCGCGGTGGCAGCCTGAAGGTGGGCGACGAGGCGGGCGAGGTGGCGCAGCGGGCGGGTCGGCTCAGACATAGTCCGACCAGTCCCCGCCTCGGCCAGCCACCACGGTGGGCTCAGCGGGGGCGTCCTGCGCTCCCTCGCTGCGCACCAGTGTCGTGCGCGGCAGCGGGATCACCGGGTCCGCAGCGGAAGCGTCGTCGTCCTGCGCTGTAGCGCGTTGGGCGGCGGTGACGAGGTCGTGGTCGGGGTCGCCGAGCGGTTCGGGCTGCGGGGGCCGGCCGTTCGCGCCGTGGGTGGCGGAAGCGGGAGCCGACGGTGTGCAGCGTCGAGTCGACCGGGTCACGAGCGTGGTCCCGCGCGGCTTCGGGTGGCCGTGGCGGTGGTCGTAGTCGGCGAGCGCGGAGCGGATCACGGCGCGGTGAGCGGGTCGCGGCGGAACACCTCGACCCGGATCAGCGCGGAGTTCGAGCGGGCCGGGGCGACGCGGGCGGCGCGGGCCCAGCAGCCGGAGGCGCTGGTGTCGGCCTCGTCGACCACGTCGGCGGGGGAGAGGCCGGGCGGGAGTAGGAGCCACACGGTCTCCCCGACCGGCGAGGGCCGCGACCACAGCAGCCAAGGCAGCTGCCCCGAGGCGTTCCAACAGCGGGCCTCGACCAGCTTCGCGCGCAGCTCGTGGCGAGTGATCACCGCCTGGGCGCGGTGGGTCACGGGGTGCCGGGCGGCCGGGACACCGAGCAGGACGACCCCGACCAGGACGACGACGGCGATCACCGCGGCCCACGGCAGCAGCCGGTGCAGCAGCGACAGCCCGACCACGACCAGGGCCAGCGCGGTGACCTCGGCGCGGACGCGGAGTAGGGCGCCGGCCCAGACCCGCAGCGGTGGGATGACCGGGTCGGAGACGACGGCGAACGAGTCGGTGCGGGAGTGGCGCCACAGACCACGTGGCGCCGACCAGAGAGGCGAGAAGAGCGACGGGCGTGTGCAGACCCTCTGGGGGATCCGGGTCGTTACGAGGTGCCTCTGGGTCGACCGAATCGACTGGTGATCGCGGTGTCCGAAGAGCCAGGCTTAGCCTGGGCCACCGCGGGGCGCTCGGGGTTCAATCGTGCCTTCGGAAACGGGCGTGGCTCGATGGAAATCTCTGCCATCTGGCGGACGTAGGTTGCGTAGCGGCGGCGGGCGTCACCGAATCGACCAGCGCGGAGCAGCGCATGGATGAGATCCAGATGAATCTGTTCGTCGAAGGGGTCGTGCTCGAGCAACCGGAGCGCATAGTAGCTCACGCCGTCGACGTCGTTGTGATCCCGCAACCGCTCCACGAGAGCTCGCAGAAGGAAGACGTGCATCTCCTGCAGTTCGTCGGACACCTGGGCGGCCCAGTCCTGGTAGGGGTCGTCCTCGAGGAAGCTGCCGGTGCAGAGGGCTTCGGCGTCGGCGAGCGCGGTGAGCGGGTCACCGGCGCCTCGTTGGTGTTGGGTGCGGGCGGCCTGGGCCCGGGCGAGGAAGACCTCGACGTCGACGACAACATTGACCAGCCAGACCACGTTGTCGTCGCTGGCGAGCGGGCCGTCGTCGGTGGGCGCCGCGCCGGGAGCGAGCACGTCGCGAACGATCGAGAGGAGCACCGACAACCGCGGCGCGGCCGTGGCGCGTGCCACACCCGGCCACAGCAACTCCATGAGCTGCTCGCGCCGCACCGGCCGACGCCACGCCACCAGGATCTTGAGCAGGTCGCGGGCCTTCTTGGACTGCCACGCTGCCTTGGGGATGGCCTCCCCATCGCGGTAGATCTGGAATACCCCGAGCGCTCGGATGGACACGATTGGGCCCGTCCGGACGAGCGCAGCCAGCGGGCCTGCGGCCGGCGCGGGTCCGAGGCTCACGCCCTGGTCGCGCAAAGCCTGTGCCGAGAGCTCGACAGCACTGTCGCCGAGGGCGCCGGTGAGGCGGGCTGCGACGAGTCGGGCGATGCCTTCTTCGATCCGGCAGCCGGCGCAGCGCCACATCTCGATCGCCTCGGTGAGCAGACCGACGTGAGAGGCGGGGCTCTCCGAGGCGAGGACGTTGAGGGTGAGGGCCTCGGCCAACCCCGGCTGCTCACCCCGCATGCGGGCGGCGGCGGCGGCACGGGCCGCGTACCTGGTCGCCGCATCCCGGCACCCCGCCGACAGCTCGACCCACCCGCGTGCGAGCAGGGAGGGTATCTCGCGCAGCCCTTCGCCCAGCGCCACGGCCTGCTTCGCGAGGTCACGAGCCAAGGAGACGTCGTCTATCGCCCGCACCCGCGCCAGGCCGGCGAGCGCGGACGCGAGGACCAACACGTCGCGGGCAGGCTCGGCGATGCCGATGGCTTCCTCGTAGGCGGCGCGGGCGCGCGCCAGTTGGCCGCGCAGCCGATACACGTCCCCTAGTGCGCACAGCGGCCAGGCCAGGAAGCGCGAGCCGACCTGCTCGAACTGGTCTCGCGCGGACGACAGGTCGTCCACCCCCTCGGCGAGCCGACCCAGGCGGGCCTTCGCCACGCCGCGGACGGCGAGCGTGTGCGCGGTGAGGCGCGCCTCGGCGCACAGCTCCGCGACCGCTGCCGCAGTCTCGACCTGGGCGAGGGCATCCGCCGCGCGCCCCTGCTCGACGAGGTGGAACGCCCGCAGGACGCGCAACCGATGGGTTTGCGGGAGGTCGCCAGCTGCCTCGGCCGCCTCCATCCCCGCGATGCTGTAGGACTCCGCCCGCCGTCGGTCGCCATCGGCCGCCGCCAGCATGGCGCGCACGCCGTACGCATCCGCCCAGGCCGCCGGGTCGTGACACCGCTCGGCGAGCACGAGCGCGCGCTCTAGCTGCGCCCGCGATCGCTCGTAATCCCCCATCATCCGGCTGGCGCTCGCGGCCATCGACAACAGCCGCGACTCGTCTGCGACGTCTCCGGTGCCGAGGCGACCGCGGCGGCAGAAGGCCAGCACGTCGGCGAAGTCGCCGACGCTGTAGGCCACCAGACCCATACTCCAGGCAAGCTGGGGGTCGAGCTCATCACTGTCGTCCTGAGCGCGCCTGAAGCACTCCAACGCTCGGGCCCATTGGCCCTTGAGCTGTCGGCCGCGTCCCAGCACCAGCTGTACTCGGCGGTCATCGAGATAGCGCAACGGCAACTGCTCGACGACCTCGAGCACGACGTCGATCTGCCCGCCGTTCAGCAGGGCGAATCCGTGCTCGGCCAGGGCGGTGACACAGCCCTCGTAGTCGTTCGCGGCCAGTAGTAGCCGCAGGACCCGGGCGTATGAGTTCTGGTTGGCCGACAGCTGTGCGACCTGACGGTGCACGAACTCGTGTTCGGCCGGCGAGTGCTCCAGCTCGCTGGCGATGAACCGACCCAGCACCGGGATCAGCGACCAGCCCACGCCCGGCGGGTCGGGCTGCCGCACGAGCCCCCGGCGAGCCAGCTCGGTGAGCTGGCCGTCCGCGTCCGCGACCCCGAGCGCGGGTTCGGCCGGAGGCTCGACCGTCCCCAGCACGGCGAGACGACTCAGCAGCTCGCGAACCCGCTCCGATTCCGCGCCGATCACCTCCCCGCCCAGGAAGATCCGGAACCGCTGGCCCGGGGCGGTCACCCGCAGCGCCGCACGGCGCCCCTCCTCCAGCGATGCGCCACCAAGGACCTCGACCGTTCGACAGACCGCGGCGGGCCACCCCCCGGTCTGCTCGAAGAGCTGCGCGGCGAGCCCCGGGCAATCCTCGCCCATCGCGACCCGCAACAGCTCCCCGATCTCCTCGACCCCGAACGCCAGCTGGGTCGCGTCGATCTCGGCGATCAGACCCTGCCCGTGCAGCCGCTCCAGGTGCAGAGGTGGCTCGCTCCGAGTGAGCAGAACCAGATGGAGACGCTCGGGCAGCAGCTGACACAGCGCGCCGAGAAGGTGAACCGCACTCACATCCGAAGACAACTCCACCAGATCGTCCACGACGAGCACGACGTCATCGCGCAGACCGGCCTCAAGCCATCGAACCAGATCCACGACATGGTCCCAAGCCGGTGGCTCATCGCCCGACGCCCCGGTCACCAGGTCGCCCCGCGGTGCCGGCACGAACGGATCCAAGGCCCCCGCCAGGCTCGGCAGCAGCCGGCGAGACGAGAGCCGGTGGTCGCGGGCCGAAACCCACGCCGCCGGCCTCCCGCGCGCCCACATCCTGACCGCCGTCGTCTTGCCCCACCCGGCCGACCCGGTGACCAGACAGATCGGGCGCTCGGTGGCGAGGTCTAGTCGTGCCTCCACCGACGGTCGCTGCAGAGAAGGAATGCGAAGGAGAGCCGGTGAATCGGCGACGCTTCCGATGCTAGGCGTTGGCGCCGTAGGCAAAGTGGTCCTCGCCTCGTCGAGGTTGCTCTCCAGCAACCGAATTATAACAATGCAGCATCTGCATCCCCCCTGCCAAAGAAAGCTAGCCCCGCCGCGGTTGTCGGGCCAGCGTCCGAGTGTTGCAAGTGAGTACGTCCGAACGGCCCACCTCCGCTGTCGCGCGAATCAGATCTCAGATCCAGACCCCGGTGCTCGAGCCGATTTAGTCCCCTATTCGGCCGCTCATGAGGCGGCTATTGCAACGCTTTCGGTCGAGTGGCGCTAGTGCCAACCGGGTCGCGGGATCCGCGGATACCCTTACTGTCGGTGTTGCGGGCGGGCGTCCGGGTGACCGAGCTCTCGAGCGGCGCTAGCCAAGCTAGCCACGAGGAAGTCGGGAGATCGAGTCAAGTTTGCTGCTCGCGGGCCGGCTTCATGGGGGACTCCCTTCTTTGACGCCTGTACCACAGCGCAACGACAGCAGACCTGATGCGATGAAGGAGCGGGGCCTCCCGCTCCTCGTGGCTCCCGAGTGATTCTCGGGGGGCTGCGTCCGTGAGTTGGGGAGGCCCCGTGTCGGAAGTGTATGAGGGACGCCAGGTCGTCGGGATCGACGTCCATCGGCGTGGGTCGGTGTTGGTGCGGATGACCGAGGCTGGCGAGCAGCTCAAGGAGCGGGTCGCCGCGCGCCGCGGGCGCAACATCGCCACCGTCGCCGCGGCCCGCAAGCTGATCGGGATGGTGTTCTACGGGCTACGTGATCGCGACATCCGCTGCCTGCCCAGCTCCCGCGCCGGCTGATGGCTCATACGTGGTCGGTCGCGGGTCGCCGCAGGTCATGACCCCCGAGTCCGCCGGGCTCGGCGTGGTCGCCCTCTCTGATTGACCCCGACCGGCCGCACCTGTCGCAGCACTCCATGCCCTCCTTGCGGGGCGAAGGGATGACACCGACAGAGCCCCACCGGGGGCCATGTCGTGTTGCCGGGCCACCGGCGATGGAGCCACGCACCCAGCCTCGTCCCCGATCACTCTCCAGGAGCCTTGACACCTCGATCTTTCGCTCGTCCGCGGTGAACATCGTGCGCTCACCGACGTCGACCTCAAGGACCTCTGGCCGCTGACGCGGTCGATCTCCGATCGATCCTTGACCCCGACGCCGGCTACAGGCGCGCCCGCACCCCGCCGGAGATCGCAAAAACAAGATCAAGAACCCAATTCGACGGGGTTGACCGACCCCGCTCCTTCAGGGATGACCTGCGGCTACAGATGTGGTCGCGAGAGGTCAACTGATCTCGGCCTAGCGACCAAGGATCGCTAGCAGGTGGTGGCGGTCGCCACACTGACCGCGGGTCCCGTGTGCGGCCTGCCCAGAAGCTGGAAGCCAACCACGGCATGCCTGGTGGGGCTGGGCGCGGCCCCGGTTAGCACGCCAGTCGCAGTTCGTGACCTTGCGGCTGGCGGCGCCGGAGGTAGGCCCACCACAGGGTCGGGCAGCTCGCTGGGGAAGCCGAGACCGGACCGGCTGCTCGAAACGAGGGGCGGGCGGTTCGCGGCTCGAGACCCGCCGCGGTCTACCTGACCTATGCCGCAGGCCAGCAAGGATCTTTGGTGATGGACGTTGGCTTCGGGAAGTCGCAGGTCACGCCCGAACGGGAGCGATTCGCGGCGAGACCTCCGACAGTCGCGGTGGGGGATCGCTAAGCGAACCCAAAGGTCGCTGCGGGCGCCCGTACCTATCGTTCCTGCCCGGACCGGGATTGTCGGGGAGTGAGTGAGCGTAACAGGGAGTGACATGGCAGAGGGCAGTGCCAGCATCCTCACTGAGGCGTCGCGGCCGGACGGGCGCGTCCGACTCCGAGGCAGCACGCTCGGCTGTGGCCCGGGACGGGCATCGGACCGCGGCCAGCGGGCGCCCGGTGCGGCGGGCGACCTCGCCGAAACGCTCCAAGACCTGGCTCGGCGCCACCGGATCCCCGGTGTCCAACTCGCGGTGCACCGAAACGGCAGTACCGTCACCGCCGAGTTCGGTGAGCTGGAGCATGGAGGCGGACGCCCCGTCAGTCCAGAGACCGCGTTCCCCATCGGGTCGATCAGCAAGGTCTTCACCGCGACCCTTTCCATGATCCTTGTTGCGGACGGGGACGTGGAGCTCGATGCACCATTGGTCGAGCACCTGTCCGAGCTGGTCGGGTGGGGCGACCAGCTCACCCTTCGTCAGGTGCTGAGCCACACCAGCGGTCTCGCTTCCGGCCCTGACTCCGAGGACGTGGTCGCCGCTTCGCTGCGGCGCTACGTCCTGGACCACTGTCGCCGTCAGGAGCGGGTGCTACCACCGGGCGGCGGCTTTTCGTATTCGAACGCCGGTTACATCCTGGCCGGCCTGTTGATCGAGAAGATCACCGGGATGAGTTGGGGCGCGGCCATGGAGTCGATCTTGCTTCGGCCCCTCGGAGTGGACCCCGCCTTCATTGCCGGACCGCAGTGGAAAGAGACCGGCCGCCCGGTCGCCAGCGGTCACTCGGTGAACACGGCCGTCGGAAGGACCCGCCCCGTGCGCCAATCACTGGCATCGGCCGAGGCGCCAGCCGGGGCGCTGGCGGTGAGCGCTGTCGATCTGGTCTCCCTCGGGCTGATGCATGTCGGCCGGGGCGTCCCCGACCTGCTCCCGGCGGAGTGTGCCCAGGAGATGCGGCGGGCGGTCTCCGGCGCCGATCCGTTCGGACTTGCCGACGGATGGGGCGCGGGTCTGGCCGTCTTCCACGAGGGGGCCACCGACTGGGTCGGCCACGACGGCAATGCGGACGGCACGTCCTGTCACTTACGGGTCGACCCGGTAGGTGAGCGGATCGTGGCGCTCACCAGCAACGCGAACATCGGAATGGTCCTGTGGCAGGACCTTCTTGGCGAGCTGAGTCAGGACATCCCGATCGGCCCCCGGGTGTGGGCCTCCCAGGGACCGCCGATCGAACCTCCACAGAACTGCATCGGCGAGTACGCCAATGGCGACCTCGAGTATGCGGTCACCCGCGGCGAGGACGGGGACCTGCGCCTCGTCGTTGACGGCGACGTCGCCCTGCTGACGTGCCACGACGGTCTGACGTTCACCTTCGCGGACCCCAGCTCGGGGCGGCACGTGGTCGGCGGCCGTTTCACGGCAGATCGGCACACCGGAATGATCGACGGAATTCAGATCAATGGCCGTCTCGTTCGCCGGTCGGGACATGCTGTCCAGCAGGTCGCCTGACGGTACCTCCTGATCTGGATGTCCTCCCTGCCCACTGGCGGCGAACTGTGCCGCGAAAGGTTTGACAGTTGATGGTGTCACGCGGATCGACGGTCTTCCCGGACGGCGAGGAACCCCTCGACGGCGCGCGGGTGCTCGGCCAGCGTACCGGCGCCTCCCACCCCGACGTGCCTCTGGACGGGATCGGCTCGGTGGGCGAGGCCGAGCGGCACCGGGACGTGGCGTGGAACGACACCGGCCGCAACGTCGCTCCGGCCACCTTTCCTGACCTGTTCGAAGCCCAGGTGGCGAGGACTCCGAACCTGCCGGCCGTGCTCGTCGACGGCGCGGCGATCACCTATGCGGAACTGGACGCCCAAGCCAACCGGCTGGCCCATCTCCTGATCGGGTGGGGGGCGGGCCCGGAAGGGATCGTGGCGCTTGCCCTGCCACGGTCGGTGGACATCGTCGTCGCCCAGTTGGCGGCGATGAAGGCGGGGGCGGCCTTCCTACCGATCGATCCGGCGTACCCGGCGGAGCGGATCGCCGTCATGCTGGCCGATGCCCGCCCGGGGCTGTTGCTGACCCGCCGTGATGTCGCCTCGGTCCTCGCCGGCGTCGAGGACATCCCGGTGCTGGTGCTTGACGATCCGAGCGTCGTGTCCGCCGCGGACGGAACATCAGACCGTTCGCCGGTCGACGCGGACCGGGTCTCGCCGCTGCTGGTGCAGCATCCGGCCTACGTCATCTACACGTCCGGCTCAACCGGACGCCCCAAGGGCGTGGTCGTGTCCCACACCGGCCTCGCGAGCTTCTCGGCCGCCGAGGTGGTCCGGTACTCAGTGCGGCCGGGCGACCGCGTCCTGCAGTTCTCCTCACCGAGCTTCGACGCCTCGGTCCTGGAGCTGTGCATGTCGGTCCTCGTGGGCGCGGCTCTTGTCGTGCCGCCGCAGGGCCCGCTGCTGGGTGATCAGCTCGCCCAGGTGCTCGCCGGGCAGCGGGTGACGCATGCGCTGATCCCGCCGGCGGCGCTCGCCACGGTGCCGGCGGAGACAGCGAGGTCGGCACTGCCGGAGTTCCACACCGTGATCGTGGGTGGTGACGCCTGCCCGGCCGCGCTGGTCGAGCGGTGGGCGCCGGGTCGACGCATGATCAACTCCTACGGTCCGACCGAGTGCACGGTGGTCTCGACTTGGAGCCGACCCCTCGTACCCGGCGGGTCCCCACCGATCGGCCGCCCCATCTGGAACACCCGGGTTCACGTGCTCGACGACCGCCTGCGCCCCGTGCCGGTGGGCGTCGCGGGCGAGCTGTACGTCGCCGGGATCGGGCTCGCCCGGGGCTATCTGGCCCGCCCCGGGCTGACCGCAGAGCGGTTCGTGGCCGACCCGTTCGGCGGCCCGGGCTCGCGGATGTATCGCACCGGGGACCTGGTCCGATGGGGGGAGAACAGCGAGCTGGAGTTCGTCGGGCGCGCCGACGAGCAGGTGAAGATCCGCGGGTTCCGCGTCGAGCCGGGCGAGATCGAGAGCCTGCTCCGGCGGCACCCCGAGGTCGGCGACGCCGTAGTGATCGCTCGCGAGGACCGCCCCGGCGTGAAGCGGCTGGTGGCGTACCTGGTGCCGGCGCCGGGCCGGACGCTGAATCCCCCTGACATGCGGGCGCACGTGGCGGCTGCGGTGCCGGACTTCATGGTGCCCGCGGCCTTCGTGACGCTCGACGTCGTGCCGCTGAGCCCCAACGGGAAGGTGGACCGGCGCGCATTGCCGGCACCGGAGGTCACGGCCGTGGTCGGGCCCGAAGCCACCGCGCCCCGCACCGACGCCGAGCGGGCGCTGGCCGACATCTGGGCCGAGGTCCTCGACCTGGAGCGGGTCGGGGTCGAGGACGACTTCTTCGAACTCGGCGGCGAGTCGATTCTCAACGTCCGGGTGCTGTCACGCGTCCGAGAGGTCTTCGGGGTGCCCCTGCCCGCCCGGACGGTGTTCGACCTGCGGACCGTCGCGCGGATCGCGGAGGCGTTGCCTGCCCCTGCGCGCGCCGGCTCGGTTGGGCGGATACCGCGCGTCCCGCGTGTGCGGCCGTTGCCGCTGTCCCCCGCCCAGCAGCGGCTCTGGGTGCACGACGACCTAAGCGCCGGGGGAACCGAGTACAACACCGGGATCGGGCTTCGGCTCTCCGGAGACCTCCACCCGGACGCGCTGCATCACGCGCTGCAGGCCCTCGTCGCCCGGCACGAGTCCCTGCGGACGACGTTCGACACCCTCGACGGGCGCGGGATTCAGATCGTCGCGCCGGACGGGGAGATCCCGTTCGACACCGTTGACCTGTCTGGGACGAACCCGGCCGACCGCAACGACGCACTGGAGGAGGCCCTCACCACAGAGCTCGCCCGCCCGTTCGACCTGCGGCAGGGTCCGCTGACGAGGGCGGTGCTGGTGCGGCTCGCCGCGGACGAGCACGTGCTGCTCCTCAGTCAGCACCATGTCGTCACCGACGGCTGGTCGGTCCGGATCCTGGTGGACGAACTGGCCGCGATGTACGCGGCAGCTGTCGACCGGACCGCGGTCGAGCTACCTGAGCTGCCGATCCAGTACCCGGACTTCGCGGTCTGGCACCGGGAGCTGGTGACGGGCCCGGCGATGGAGCAGCACCTGGAGTACTGGCGATCCCAGCTCGCCGACCTGGACCTCCTCGACCTGCCGACCGACCGGCCGCGGCCCCCCGTCCGCACCACCGCGGGCGGCGTGCACCATCACGACCTGCCCGCCGAGCTGGTCCGAGGCGTGACTCGGGTGGGGCAGGCGCACGGGGCCACGCTGTTCATGACCCTCGTCGCGGCCGTGCAGGTGCTGCTGTCCCGCTACACCAGGGACCGGGACATCGCCGTCGGCACCGTGACCTCCGGTCGGGACCGGGCCGAGCTGGAGAACCTGGTGGGGTTCTTCGTGAACACGCTCGTGCTGCGCTCCCGGGTGGAGCCGACCCGGCTCTTCGGGACCTTCCTTGACGAGGTCAAGGAGACCGTGTTGGAGGCGTTCGTCCACGACGAGCTCCCGTTCGACCGCCTCGTCGAGGTGCTCCGTCCGGAGCGTGACCCCAGCCGCACGCCGCTGGTGCAGGCCATGGTCGTGCTCCAGAACGAGATGGTGCGGCCCCGGGAGACCGCTGGCCTGCGGATCGTCGAGCACGACCTGCCCCGCCCGTCGGCCCGGTTCGACGTCGTCGTGGAGTTCGTGCCGCGGGACGACGCCCTGAGCCTCGTGATCGAGTACAACAGCGACCTGTTCGACCGCGGCACGGTCGAGCGGATGGCCCGCCACCTGGAGGTGTTGCTGGCGGCCATCGCGACCGAGCCGAATCGCCTGCTTGCCGAGCTTCCGCTGCTCGATGAGGCCGAGCGGCACCAGGTGCTGGTGGAGTGGAACGAGACCGACCGCCCCGTGACTCCGGCGACCCTGTCGACGATGTTCGAAGCACAGGTGGCCCGTGCGGCGGACCTTCCCGCGCTGCTGTTCGACGGTGGGGCCTTGACCTACGCACAGCTGGAGGCCCGCGCCAACCGCCTGGCCCACCTGCTGATCGCGCGGGGAGCCGGGCCGGAGCGGGTGGTCGCGCTGGTGTTGCCACGCTCGGTCGAGATCGTGGTGGCTCAACTGGCGGTGCTCAAGGCGGGGGCTGCCTTCCTGCCGGTGGATCCGGCGTATCCCTCGGAGCGGATCGCGTTCATGCTGGCCGACGCGAACCCGGTCGCGGTGCTCACCACGACCGAGGTGGCACCGGGGCTGCCCGGCCCGGCGGGCACCCCGGTACTGACCCTGGACGATCCGGGCACGCGGGCCGTCGTCGACCGGATGCCGTACCGCGCCCCGACCGGCGGGGATCTCAGGTCGACGCTCCAGGTGGAACACCCCGCGTACGTGATCTACACGTCGGGCTCGACCGGGCGACCGAAGGGGGTCGTCGTCTCGCACACCGGGCTGGCGAGCTTCTCCGCGGCAGAGGTGGAGCGCTACGCGGTGCGGGCGGGGGACCGGGTGCTGCAGTTCTCCTCGCCGAGCTTCGATGCGTCGGTGCTGGAGCTGTGCATGGCGTTGCCGGTGGGCGCGGCGTTGGTCGTGCCCCCGCCGGGCCCGCTGGTGGGTGAGCAGCTGACCGAGGTCCTCGCCGGGCAGCGGGTGACCCACGCGTTGATTCCGCCGGCCGCCCTGGCCACCGTGGCCGAGGACGTGGCGCGGACCGGGCTCCCGGACTTCCGGACGGTGATCGTGGGAGGGGACGCGTGTTCGGCCGAGCTGGTCGACCGGTGGGCCCCGGGTCGCCGGATGATCAACTCGTACGGCCCGACCGAGTGCACGGTCGTTTCGACCTGGAGCGAGCCGCTGGCCCCGGGTGGCACCCCGGCGATCGGTCGACCGATCTGGAACACGCGGGCCTTCGTGCTCGACGGGGCCCTGCGCCCGGTACCGACGGGCGTCACAGGGGAGCTGTACATCTCGGGGGTCGGGCTCGCTCGCGGATACCTCAACCGGCCGGGGCTGACCGCCGAACGGTTCATCGCCTGCCCGTTCGCCGAGCCGGGGTCACGGATGTACCGGACCGGGGACGTCGTCCGTTGGACCGCCGACGGGCAGTTGGAGTTCGGAGGCCGTGCCGACGAGCAGCTCAAGATCCGCGGGTTCCGGATCGAGCCCGGCGAGATCGAGGCCAGGCTGGTCCAGCATCCAGGTGTCGCCAGGGCGCTGGTCGTCGCCCGTGGCGACCGGCCCGATGCCACCCGGTTGGTGGCCTACGTCGTCCCCGCCGGCGGCACCGTCCCGCCGGCGGCCGCTGAACTGCGGGAGCTGCTGGCCGGGTCGCTGCCGGACTACATGGTGCCGTCGGCGTTCGTGACCCTGGGCGAGCTCCCGCTGAGTCCGAACGGGAAGCTCGACCGACGAGCGCTGCCCGCCCCGGACCCCGGGGTCGCGGTGGGGGCCGGCTACGTGGCGCCGCGCACCGAGACCGAGCGGGCCCTGACCCGGATCTGGGCCGAGGTCCTCGGCGTGGACCCGGTGGGCGTCGAGGACAACTTCTTCGCACTCGGCGGCGACTCGATCCTGAGCATCCAGGTGGTGTCCCGAGCCCGGCAGGCCGGCTTCCGCCTGACGTCGCGGGACGTCTTCCGGCACCAGACCGTCGCGTCGTTGGCCCCGATCCTCGTCGAGGCGACCGGCGAGCGCGTCGGACAGGGCCCCGTGACGGGCGCCGTGCCGCTGACCCCGATCCAGCACTGGTTCCTCGCCAACCACGCCGCGGGTCCCGAGCGCTTCGACCAGTCGGTGACCGGTCAGCTGAGCGAGGACCTCGACCGGGCGGCCCTGCGCGCCGCGCTCGCTTCGGTCATCGAGCACCACGACGCGCTGCGGATGCGCTTCGAGCACCTCGACGAGGGGTGGCGGCAGGACAACGCGCCGTGCGAGCCGGCCGACGTGCTGGGCGTGTACGACCTGTCGGGCGCCGAGCCTGGCGACCGGGCCGCGAGCATGGCCGCGACGTGCTCGGAGGTTCACGCGAGCTTCGACCTCGGCCGGCCCCCGCTGCTGCGGGCGGTGCTGTTCGACCTCGGACCCGGGCAGCGGCCCGTCCTGTTCCTGGCGGCGCACCACCTCGTGGTCGACGGGGTGTCCTGGCGGATCCTGCTCGAGGACCTGGACTCCGCCTACGGCCAGGCGGCACGAGGCGACGCCGTCCATCTCGGGCCGAAGTCGACCTCCTTCCGGGACTGGGCCTCACGCCTGACCGAGTACGCCGCAGCCGGCGGGTTCGACGACGAGCTCGACCACTGGCTGCGGGTCGGTCAGGGCGGAGACCCCACGGTGCCGCTGGACGGTGCCGGCCCCAACACCGTCTCCGCGTGCCGTTCACTGACCGCACACCTCGATGAGCAGGAGACCGCCGCGCTGTTGCAGCGGGTGCCGGGGGTCTACCAGACCCAGGTCAACGACGTCCTGCTCGCGGCGCTCGCCCGGGTGCTCGGCCAGCGGACGGGACGCGACCGGCTGCTCGTCGACCTGGAGGGCCACGGCCGCGAGGAGATCTTCGACGACGTCGACCTCTCCCGCACCGTGGGCTGGTTCACCACCGTGTTCCCGGTCGCCCTCGACGTGCCCGCGGGTGCCGGGTGGGAAACCACGCTGAAGTCGGTGAAGGAACAGCTGCGCGCCGTGCCCCGGCGCGGCATCGGCCACGGAGCGCTGCGCTACCTCACCGGCAGCCTCGATCCCGCGGACGACATCGTCCCCCAGGTCAGCTTCAACTACCTCGGTCAGTTCGACGGGGCACCCACCGGGGACGGCCGTCTGCTGCACTCGCTGGGCGGACTGGAGGCGGACGTCAGCCCGGAGGCGCCCCGCGCGCACGTGCTGGAGGTGGTGGGCCGGGTCGAGCACCGGTGCCTGGAGATCACCTGGTACTACTCCGAACACCTGCATCGACACGAGACCATCAGCACGCTGGCCGAGCAGCTGCTCGCCGCGCTGCGCGGCGTCGTCGAGCACTGCTCCCAACCCAGCGCCGGAGGCCGGACCCCCTCCGACTACCCCCTGGCCTGCCTCGACCAGTCCACGGTGGACCTGCTGGTGGGAGACGGGCGCGCGGTGGAGGACATCTACCCCCTCACACCGATGCAGACCGGAATCCTGTTCCACGGGTTGTCCCAGGGCGATCAGGGCGTCTACTTCCAGCAGGCGACGTTCGTGCTCGACGGCGTCCGCGACCCACGGATGCTCGGGGCAGCCTGGCAGCAGGTGGTCAACCGGACACCGGTGCTGCGCAGCCGCGTGGTCTGGGAAGGTGTCGGCCAGCCGCTGCAGGTCGTGCACCGGACCGTCGACATGCCGCTGCGCTACCTCGACTGGACACGGCTGTCCGAGGACGTGCGGCGAGACCAGTTGATGCGGCTGCTCGCCGAGGACCGCGCCGCCGGCCTCGACCTGGGCGCCGTTCCGCTGCTGCGCCTGGTGGTGGCCCGCCTGTCGGACACCGAGGTCCAGGTGGTGTGGACCTTCCATCACGTGCTGCTCGACGGGTGGAGCGTGTTCCAGGTGCTCTCCGACGTCAGCGCCTGCCACGCCGCGCTCGCCCAGGGGCGGTCGCCCGAACCGGTCGCCAGGCCTCCGTTCCGGAACTACCTCGAGTGGCTGGCGGGCCAGGACGACCGCGAAGCCGAACAGTACTGGCGAGGGGTACTCGGAGACGTCGACTCGCCCACACCGTTGCCCTACGACCGGCTGCCGACCCAGTCGCACACCACACGGTCCGCGCAGCGGATCGCGGTCGAGTGGGGCACCGAGGAGTTCGACCGGCTCCGGGCGGTCGCCCAGCGGCACGGCGTCACGGTCAACACCGTCGTGCAGGGAGCGTGGGCGCTGGTCCTGTCGCGGTACAGCGGCCGCCGGGACGTCTGTTTCGGTGCCACGGTGTCCGGGCGCCCGGGCGACTTGCCCGGGGTGGACGACATCGCGGGGATCTTCATCAACGCGCTGCCGGTTCGGGCCGAGGTCGACGACGCCGCCCCTGTCTGGGACTGGCTGCGGGAACTGCAGGCCGCCCAGGTCGAGGCCCGGCGCTTCGAGCATCTCCCGCTGACGCAGTTGCAGGCCTGGAGCGGCGTCCCCGGCGGGATCAACCTGTTCGACAGCATCGTGATCTTCGAGAACTACCCGATGACCGACGACGCCGCGGCGGCGCGCGGCCTGCGGTTGCGCGAGCTGCAGGCCATCGAGACCACCAACTATCCGCTCAGCGTGATGGTGTCTCCGGCCGGGCAGCTGTCGATCGAGCTGGGTTACGACCCGGCCCTGTTCGATGCCGCCACGATCGAGCGGTTGGCGGATCACCTGGTCCACGTGCTGAGCGCGATCGCCACCGAGCCCACGATCGCGGTGGGTCAGATCGATCTGCTCGGCGAGGCCGAGCGGCACCGGGTACTCGTGGAGTGGAACCAGACGGACCTCGCCGTCGCTCCGTCCACCCTGCCGGAGCTGTTCGAGGCGCAGGTGGAGCGGACACCGGACGCCGTGGCGGTGGTCTTCCAGGGTGTCGAGCTGTCGTATGCCGAGCTGAACGACGGAGCGAACCGGCTGGCCCGGCTGCTGATCGAGTGTGGGGCCGGACCAGAGCGGTTCGTGGCGTTGGCGCTGTCCCGGTCGGCGCAGACGATCGTGGCCTTGCTCGCGGTGGTGAAGGCGGGGGCGGCTTACCTGCCGATCGACCCGGCCTATCCGGCGGAGCGCATCGCGTTCCTGTTGGAGGACGCCGGGCCGGTGCTCGTGGTGACCACGAGCGAGTTGAGCGAGCGGGTGCCCGCGGTGCCGGGAGTGGCCCGGCTGGTCCTGGACGCCGTGCAGACCACCGAGGCGTTGGCCGGTCTCCCGGGCAACGACGTGGTCGACACCGACCGGGCGTGCCCGCTGTCGCCGGCCCACCCCGCGTACATGATCTACACCTCGGGGTCGACCGGGCGGCCCAAGGGCGTCGTGGTCGCTCACCAGAACGTGGTGAATCTCGTGCGCTGGGCGGCCTCGGACGTCGGTGCCTCAGCACTGTCGCGGGTGGTGGCGTCGACGTCGTTGAACTTCGACGTCTCGGTGTTCGAGATCTTCTGCCCGCTGATGCTCGGCGGCAGCATCGAGGTGGTCCGGGACCTGCTCACGTTGGCCGAACCGCGAGCCGGTCGGTGGGCGGCGAGCCTGGTCAGTGCCGTGCCGTCAGCCTTGGCCCAGGTCCTGGCCCAGGGCGCCGTGGCGGTGGCGGCGCAGAACGTGGTGCTGGCCGGCGAGGGGCTCTCGGCACGCGCAGTGCGCGAGATCCAGGCGGCCATCCCGGGTAGCCGGCTCGCCAACATCTACGGGCCGACCGAGGCCACGGTGTATGCGACCGCCTGGCAGTCCGACGGCACCGACCCGGCGCAGACACCGCCGATCGGGCGGCCGATCACGAACACGCGGGCCTACGTGCTCGACGATTCGCGGCGGCTGGTGCCACCCGGTGTACCCGGCGAGCTGTATCTGGGCGGCGCCGGCCTGGCGAGGGGCTACCTCAACCGCCCCGGCCTCACGGCCGAGCGATTCGTGGCGAACCCGTTCGACGAGCCCGGGTGCCGGATGTACCGCACCGGGGACGTCGTGCGGTGGAGCACCGCCGGCGAGCTGCAGTACCTGGGCCGTGCCGACCACCAGGTGAAGATCCGCGGGTTTCGTATCGAACTGGGCGAGGTCGAGGCGGCGCTGCTGGCCCACGAGGCCGTCGCCGAGGCCGTTGCGGTCGCGCGCGCGGAGGACTCCGGGCACAAGCGGCTGGTGGCCTACGTGGTGCCGGCGGGCGACGGGGTCGACGTCGCGGCCCTGCGGGCGCATCTGACGGATGTCCTGCCCGACTACATGGTGCCTTCGGCGTTCGTCGTGCTGGGGACGTTCCCACTGAATTCGAACGGGAAGTTGGATCGGCGGGCGTTGCCCGCCCCGGATGTGACCACGGTCGTGGGCCGGGGGTACGTCGCCCCGCGGAGTGCGGCCGAGCAGGTGCTGGCCGGAATCCTCGCCGACGTGCTCCGGGTGGACCGGGTGGGCGTCGAGGACAACTTCTTCGAGCTCGGCGGCGACTCGATCCTCAGCATCCAGATGGTATCCCGCGCCCGGCAGGCGGGGCTGGACCTGATGCCCCGTGACGTGTTCCACCATCCGACGGTGGCCGCGCTGGTCGCGACGACAGCCGAGGCGGTGCCCCGGGCGGACGAGCAGGGCCCGGTGACCGGCGCGGTGCCGCTGACCCCGATCCAGCACTGGCTGTTCGCGACGCAGCCGGCGTACCCGGAGCAGGTCGACCAGACGATCACGGTGGAGCTGGTGGAGCAGCTCGACGAGGCCGCGCTGGTGACTGCGTTGGCCGCCGTGGTCGAGCACCACGACGCGCTGCGGATGCGCTTCGAGCATCGCGACGGGCGCTGGTACCAGGACAACGCGCCGGTCGAGCCGGTGGATCTGCTGCGCCGACACCACCTGTCCACGCTGGATCCTGACGGGCAGGCCGCGTGCGTCCGGCAGGTCACCGACGACGTGCACGCGGGTTTCGACCTGAGCCGGCCTCCGTTGCTGGCTGCGGCGCTGTTCGACCTGGGGACCGCCCGCCGCCCGGTGCTGCTGCTGGCGATCCACCACCTGGTGGTGGACGGGGTGTCCTGGCGGATCCTGCTGGAGGACCTGGACAGCGCGTACCGGCAGGCGCTCCGCGGCCGGCCGGTGGAGCTCGGAGTCAAGAGCACCGCATTCCGGGACTGGGCGATGCGCCTCTGCGAGCACGCCCGCGCCGGGGGATTCGACGACGAGCTCGGCCACTGGACGGGGCAAGCCGCCGCCGACCCTGCCCTGCCCACCGACGGTGACGGTCCCAGCACGACCGCCTCGGAACGCTCCGTCACTGTCCACCTCGACCCGGACCTGACCAGGGCGCTGCTGCAGGACGTGCCAGGGGCCTTCCGCACCCAGATCAACGACGTCCTGCTCGCCGCGCTGGGCCGGGTGCTCGGCCAGTGGACCGGACGCGACCAGGTGCTGGTCGACCTGGAGGGCCACGGCCGCGAGGACCTCTTCGACGACGTGGACCTGTCCCGCACCGTGGGGTGGTTCACCACGATGTTCCCCATCGCGCTCGACGTCCTGTCCGGTGACGACTGGGGGGCGACGCTGAAGGCGGTCAAGGAGCAGCTGCGCGCGGTGCCGCGCCGCGGCCTGGGCTACGGCGCGCTGCGCTACCTCACGGAGGCTGGCCGCGTCGCCGACGGGCCGACCCCGCAGATCAGCTTCAACTACCTCGGCCAGTTCGACTGGTCCACCGGCGACGACGACGGCCTGTTGCGCGGGCTGCGCGGCGGACTGGCCGGGAATGCCCACCCCGCGGCCCGCCGGGCGCACCTGCTCGACGTGGTCGGCCGGGTCGAGCACGGCTGCCTGGAGATCGACTGGAACTACTCCGCCGGCGTTCACGACGAGACCACCGTCCGCAGCCTGGCCGAGCAGATGCTCTCCGCGCTGCGCGCAATCATCGGGCACTGCGCCGCACCCGGGGCCGGGGGCCGCACCCCATCCGACTTCCCCCTGGCCCGCCTCGACCAGGCAGGCGTGGACCGCCTCGTCGGAGACGGCCGCTGCGTCGAGGACATCTACCCGCTCACGCCGACGCAGGCCGGCATGCTGTTCCACGGCCTCGTCGACGGCATCTCCGGGGTCTATCTCAACCAGGTGCAGCTGCGGCTGTCCGGGGTCGCCGACCCCGAGGCGCTGGGCGTCGCCTGGCAGCACGTGGTCGACCGCACCCCGATGCTGCGCAGCCGCATGGTCTGGCAGAGCGTCGACGAACCGCTGCAGGTGGTGCAGCGCGGCGTCGCCGTCCCGGTGCGCCACGAGGACTGGACCGGCCTGCCCGAGGCGCAGTGGCGGGAGAGGTCGCGCGCGCTGCTCGCCACCGACCGCGCCGAGGCGTTCGACCTGACCGAGGCCCCCCTGCTGCGACTGACGGTCGCGGCGCTGCCCGGCGACGAGATCCTGCTGCTGTGGACCTTCCACCACGTGCTGCTCGACGGGTGGAGCTCGGCCCACGTGTTCGGGGAGGTGTGCGAGCGGTACGCCGCGATGGTCGGCGGCCAGGAGCTGACGCCGGTCGTACGGCGCCCGTTCCGCGACTACGTGCAGTGGCTCGGCGAACGCGACTCCGCCGAGACGGAGCGGTACTGGCGAGGGGTGCTCGACGGGGTCTCCTCGCCCACCCCGCTGCCCTACGACCGGCAACCGGTCGAGGGGCAACGCGCGCCCGGCGACACTGTGCGGCGGGTGCTGTCGGCCGAGCAGTCCACCCGGCTCCGCGAGTTCGCCCAATCCAGTGGGTTGACGCTGAGCACCGTTCTGCAGGGGGCGTGGGCGCTACTACTCGCTCGCTACAGCGGCGAGCGCGACGTGGTCTTCGGGACCACGGTGTCGGGCCGCCCGGCCGATCTGCCCGGCGTGGAGTCGACGGTCGGGCTGTTCATCAACACGGTGCCGACGCGGGTCAGCGTGCCGAGCCGAGACGGCGTGGTGGCGTGGCTGCGGGGCCTGCAGGCCGAGCAGGCCGAGTCGCGCCCGTTCGACGCCGCATCACTGGCCCAGCTGCAGGCCTGGAGCGGGGTGCCCGCCGGCGCGAACCTGTTCGACAGCATCCTCGTGGTCGAGAACTACCCGTTCGACGACGAGGCCATTGCGGCGCACGGCATGGCGATCCGCGAGATGCACGACGTCCAGCCGATGCACTACCCGCTCGGCGTGGTGGTGTCGCCCGGCGACCGGCTGTCGGTGATGATCGACTACGACCCCGCCCTGTTCGACCTCGACACGGTCGAGCGGGTGGCCGGGCATCTCGAGATGCTGCTGGACGGCCTGGCCGCGGGCCCGGATCGCCCGATCGCCGAGGTGCCGATGCTGAGCGAGGCACAGCGGCGTCAAGTCGTGGCGGCCTGGAACGACACGGAGCACGACGTCCCCGCCGGCACGGTGGCGAGCCTGTTCGCCGAGCAGGTGCGCCGCACCCCGGGTGCAACCGCGGTCGTGGACGGGGACGTGGAGTTGTCCTACGCCGAGCTGGATGCCCGGGTGGACCGATTGGCGCACCATCTGATCCGGCTCGGGGTGGGCCTCGAGGACCGGGTCGGCGTGCTGTTGGACCGCTCCGCTGGGCTCGTGGTGGCCGTGCTGGCCGTGGCCAGGGCCGGTGGGGCCTACCTGCCGCTTGACCTGCGCGCCCCGGTCGACCGGATGCGGCTGGTGCTGGCTGAGGCCGAAGCCGCGGTGCTGCTGACCGATCTGAGCTGGGAGTCGACCGCCAGGGCCGCCCACCCGGGGCAGCTCGTCGTGGTGGACGCCGCCGCACCGCCGGCCGACGAGCCGGGTTCCCCCGTGCCCGACGTGCACCCGGACAATCTCGTCTACGCCGAGTACACGTCTGGCTCGACCGGCATGCCCAAGGGGGTGGCGGTGCGCCACCGGGACGCGGTGGCGCTGGCCTTCGACCGGCGCTTCGACGACACCGCGCACCGGCGGGTGTTGCTGCACTCGCCGCTGGCCTTCGACGCCTCGACCTACGAGCTGTGGGTGCCGCTGCTGCGCGGTGGCCGGGTCGTCGTGCTCCCGCCGGGGGACCTGGACGTCGACACGCTGGGTCGGGCGATCTCCCGGCACCGGGTGACCGCGCTGTGGTTGACCGCTGGGCTGTTCCGGGTCGTGGCACAGGACGCGCCGGAGTGCCTCGCGGGCGTGCGCGAGGTCTGGACCGGCGGGGACGTGGTGCCTGCGACCGCGGTCCGCCGGGTGCTGGAGGCCTGCCCGGAGCTGGTGGTGGTCGACGGCTACGGGCCGACCGAGACGACCACGTTCGCCACGTCGTACCGGATGTCGGGGGCGGGACCGGTACCCGACGTGGTGCCGATCGGCGGCCCGCTGGACAACATGCAGGTCTACGTGCTGGACCAGGACCTGCAGCCGGTGCCGCCCCGCGTGCCCGGCGAGCTGTTCATCGCCGGGGCCGGGCTGGCCCGCGGCTACCTGGGCCGGCCGGGGTTGACCGCGGAGCGGTTCGTCGCCAACCCGTTCGGCGAGCCGGGCTCGCAGATGTACGACACCGGCGACGTCGTGCGGTGGACCGGCGACGGGACCGTCGAATTCGTCGGGCGGGCCGATGAGCAGGTGAAGATCCGCGGGTTCCGCGTCGAGCTCGGCGAGATCGAGTCCGCCCTGGGGGCGCACCCGGACCTGGCCCAGGTGGCGGTGCTCGCCCGCGACGACCAGCCAGGAGTCAAGCGACTGGTGGCCTACGTCGTGCCGGTGGCCGGGACGGAGGTGAGCCCGGCGGCGCTGCGTCAGCTCGCGAGGGTGAGCCTGCCGGATTACATGGTGCCGTCGGTGTTCGTCGTGCTGGACGGATTCCCGCTGAGCGCGAATGGGAAGGTGGACCGGCGCGCGCTGCCCGCCCCGGAGCCGGTGGAGGCAGCGCACACCGATTACGTGGCCCCGCGGAGCGAGGCCGAGCAGACCCTGGCCGAGATCTGGGCGGCGGTGCTCGGGGTGGACCGGGTCGGCGTGGAAGACAACTTCTTCGGACTCGGCGGCGACTCGATCCTCAGCATCCAGATGGTGTCCCGGGCCCGGCGGGCGGGACTGGACGTGATGCCACGGGACGTCTTCCGGCATCAGACCGTGGGCGCGCTGGTCTCCGGCCTGACACGGGCGGCGCCGAAGTCGGTCGAGCAGGGCCCGGTGACCGGTGCGGTGCCGCTGACCCCGATCCAGCGGTGGTTCTTCGCGTCCGCCCCGGGCAGCCCGCAGCGGTTCACCCAATCGCTGCTGGTGGAACTGGTCGAGGACCTCGACGAGGCCGCGCTGGCCACGGCGGTGGCCGCGGTGATCGCGCAGCACGACGCGTTGCGGATGCGGTTCGACAGGGCCGACGGGGCCGACGGGGCCGACAGGGCCGGCGGGCAGTGGCGACAGGAGAACGGGCCGGTCGAGCCGGTGGACGTGCTGCGCCGGCACGACCTGTCGGGGCTGGACCCGACCGGGAAGGACGCGCGCATCCGGCAGGTCACCGAGGAGGTGTACGGCGGGTTCGACCTCGGTCACCCCCCGCTGCTCGCGGCGGCGCTGTTCGACCTGGGTGGCGCCCGCCGCCCGGTGCTGTTCCTCGCGGTCCACCACCTGGTGGTGGACGGGGTGTCCTGGCGGATCCTGGTGGAGGACCTGGTCACGGCGTACCGCCAGGCCGCCGGGGGCGACCCGGTGCGGCTCGGGATCAAGACGACCTCGTTCCGGGACTGGGCGTTGCGGTTGACCGAGCACGCCGCCGGCGGCGGGTTCGACGACGAGCGCGACTACTGGACCGGGATCGTCGACGGTGCTGACCCGAGCCTGCCGGTCGACGGTGCCGCGGAGGCGACCGGCAACGAGCACTCGGTCACCGTGGCGCTGGACGAACAGCAGACCTCCGCGCTGCTGCAGGCGGTGCCGGCGGTCTACCGCACCCAGATCAACGACGTGCTGCTCGCCGCACTGGGTCGGGTGCTGGCCGACTGGACCGGGTACGACCGGGTGCTCGTCGACCTGGAGGGCCACGGCCGCGAGGACCTGTTCGACGACGTCGACCTCTCCCGCACGGTGGGCTGGTTCACCAGCATGTTCCCGGTCGCACTCGACTTGCCGCCCCTCGACCGGAACCGGCCCGTGGACGGGTGGGGCGCTGCGCTGAAGGCGGTCAAGGAGCAGCTGCGCGCAGTGCCCCGCCGCGGCCTGGGCTACGGGGCGCTGCGCTACCTCACCCCGACCAGCGGGCTCGCCGACCACCCGGGGCCGCAGATCAGCTTCAACTACCTCGGCCAGTTCGACTGGGCCTCTCCCGACGACGGGGGCCTGCTCGCCGGGACCCCCGGCGGGCTGGGCGGGGACGCGGACCCGCGGGCCGGCCGCTCCCACGCCCTCGACGTGCTGGCCCGCGTCGAGCACCGCCGCCTGGAGATCAGCTGGTCCTACGCCGCGGGCGTGCACGCCGACGCCACGATCCGGCGGTTGGCCGCCCAGATGGTCGCCGCCCTCGTCGGGATCGTCGAGCACTGCGCCCGACCCGGCGCCGGGGGCCGCACGCCCTCCGACTTCCCCCTCGCCGACATCGACCAGGCGACCGTCGACCGGCTCGCCGGCGACGGTCGCGACGTCGACGACATCTACCCGCTCACGCCCATGCAGGCCGGGATGGTGTTCCACGGCTTGGCCCAGGCCGATCAGGGCGTCTACCTCGAACAGGCCACGTTCATCCTCGACGGGGTCCGTGACCCGCGGACGCTGGCGGCGGCCTGGCAGCAGGTGGTCGACCGCACCCCGGTGCTGCGTACGTCGATCGCCTGGGAGGGCGTCGACGAGCCGGTGCAGGTCGTGCACCGAACGGCCACCGTGCCGGTGCGCCACCTCGACTGGACGGAGCTGCCGGCGGCCGCGCGGCCCGACGAGCTGGCGCGGCTGCTCGACGAGGACCGTGCCGCCGGCATGGATCTGAGCACCGCCCCGCTGCTGAGGCTGGCGATCGCGCGTCTGTCGGACACCGAGGTGCAGGTCGCCTGGACCTTCCACCA
>NZ_DASXJD010000213.1:0-7352 GCF_036497585.1 Actinomycetospora sp.
GTGGGGTGCGGGTGACCGGCACCCGACGTCCGACCACCGCCGACCCGCCCCTCCGAGCCGCCTGAGAGTCCTGCATGACCAGCCCCCACCGCCCCTTCCTGCGTCGTGCCGTCGCGGGTGACCTCGACGCGTTCGCCGACGAGGCCTGGGGACGCCGGGCGGTGCTGTCCCGGCGCGACGACCTCGCCAAGGACCGCGCGGACATCGACGGCGGGGCCGGGTTCGACGACCTCTTCTCCCTCGACGCGGTCGACGAGCTGCTCGCCTACCGCGGGCTGCGGACCCCGTTCCTGCGGATCGCCAAGCAGGGCCGGGTGGTCGACTCGTCGTCGTTCACCGGCGACGGCGGCGTCGGGGCCGAGATCTCCGACCAGGTGCGCGACGACCGCGTCGCCGCGCTCTTCGCCGACGGCCACACCGTCGTGCTGCAGGGCGTGCACCGCACCTGGGCGTCGGTCGCCGAGCTGGCCGCCGGGCTCAACGCCGACCTCGGCCACCCGGTGCAGGTCAACGCCTATGTGACCCCGGCGTCCTCCACGGGCTTCTCCGCGCACTACGACGTCCACGACGTCTTCGTCCTCCAGATCGCGGGCACCAAGCGCTGGCACGTGCACGCCCCCGTGCACACCGACCCGCTGCGCGACCAGCCGTGGAACGACCACGCCGCCGCGGTCCGCGCCCGTGCCGATGAGGAGCCCCTCCTCGACGAGGTGCTGCAACCCGGCGACGCGCTCTACCTGCCCCGCGGCTTCCTGCACTCGGCCACCGCCCAGGGCGAGGTGTCGGCGCACCTGACGGTCGGCGTCCACGTCGTCACCCGCCACGCCCTGCTCGAGACCCTGCTCGCCGGCCTGGCCGACGACCCGGAGCTGCGCGCCTCCCTCCCGCTCGGCGTCGACGTGTCCGACCCGGACGCGCTCGCGCCCCACCTCGCGACGGTCGCCTCCCGCGCCGCCGACTACTTCGCCGACCGGTCCCGCGACGACGCCAGGGCCGAGCGCGCCGCCCGGCGGCTGCGGGGGCGGGTGTGGTCGGGCAACCGCCCGGAGTCGCTGCTCCCGCTGCGCCAGGCCGCGACCGCGAACGCCCTGGGACCGGACTCGTGGCTGCGGCTGCGCCACGGGCTGCGCCACCGCGTCGTGCCGCCCGCGACCGACGACGGGGGCCTGCTCCTCGAGCTGCCCGACCGCACGCTCGAGTTCCCGCCCGCCGCCGCGACCCCGCTGGCGACGCTGCTCGCCGGGCCGGTGGTGCGCCTGGGCGACGTGGCCGAGGACGAGCCGGGGGACGCCGCCGTCGTCGCCCGGCGCCTGCTCACCGAGGGCGTGCTCGTGACGCCGGACTCGGTGGGCCACGCGGCGCCCACGCAGGGTGGCGCGCCCGACGATCCTGCGGGTACGACGGACACGTGACGGCCCCGGACTCCCTGACCCAGGCCGAGCTGCCCCGAGACGGCGTGCCGGCCGTCCCTTTCCGCTGTTCCGACGCGGCCCGTGACCGCGAGGACCCGCTCTTCGCGTCGGCGCCGCCCGCACGCCGGTGGCTGCTCGTCGAGCACCCCGGGCCGTGGGGACCGCAGGCCCTCACCGGCGCCGGCTTCTCCGACGACGTCGTCGCGGCGCTCGACGCCTTCTGCCGGACGCATGACGGCCGGTTCCAGCTCATCCGGCGCACCGCCGCGCGTGGCGCGCCCACCGAGGCGGGCGGGCGGTTCGCGGTGGTCGACTGCCGCCCGGGCCACGAGTCGGTCCGGTGGGGCCGGGTCGACGCGCCCCAGGCGCTGCCCACGGCCCTGGCCGACCTCGAGGTCTCCACCGAACCGTCCGACGAGCCCGTCTACCTCGTCTGCGCGCACGGTCGCCACGACGCGTGCTGCGCGATGCGCGGCCGCCCGGTCGCGGCCGAGCTCGCCGCCGCGCACCCCGACCGGACCTGGGAGACGACGCACACCGGCGGCGACCGCTTCGCCGCCAACGTGGTGCTCCTCCCCCACGGGCTGGTGCTCGGGCGGGTGCCCGCGAGCGAGGCGGCCACGGTCGCCGAGCGCTACGACGACGGTCGGGTCGACCCGCTGCTGCTCCGCGGCCGGGCCGGGCTCGCGCCGGCGGTGCAGGGCGCCCAGCACCACGCCCGCCTCGCGCTCGACGAGCACCGGGTGGCGGCGCTGGCCCCCGTCGGGGTGCGACAGGACCCCGACGACGCGTCGCTGTGGACGGTGCGGCTGGCCGCCCCGGACGGGCTCGGGGAGGTCGAGGTCGTGGTGCGGGAGCGCTGGATCCCCTCGCCCACGCCCCTGACGTGCGGCGCGGGCCGGGCGGCCTCGATGCGGACCTACGACCTCGTCGCCTGGGAGGGCCCGGACGACGACGTGGCCCCGGTGGCGGGCGCGGCCGGCTCGGCCGGCTCGACGACGACCCGGCCGTAGCGGGCGGGCCCCCGGTCCCACCAGCGCATGAGGCCCCGGTGCACGGGCCGTTCGACGACGCGGGTGAGCAGCCAGCCGGCGAGCACGCCGGCGAGGATCATGAGGACGGTCTGCAGCGTCGGGCCGACCCCGAACTGCTGCGCCCGGCGCATCACGACGTAGCCGACGGTCTGGTGGGTGAGGAACACCCCGTAGGAGATGCCGGCGAGCCAGGTGATCGTGCGGCGGCCCCGCCGCGGGATCCACCGGTCCCAGTCCGGGCCGCACGCGGCGGCGGTCATGGCCGCGACGCCGAGGGCGATGAGCCCCACGGCGATCCAGTCGGTGTCCCAGCCCGTGGTGGGGTCGACGATCGAGGTCTGCAGCGCGTGCTCGGCGATCGCCACGACCTCGATCGCCACGAAGTGCCAGCGGCGCAGCCGCCCGGTGGAGTACATCCACACCGCGACGCCCGCCACGAACAGGTGCCACCGGAAGATGCCCGCGCCGCTGACCACCATCGCGTAGATCGACCCGGGCGCCCGGGTCGCCAGGTGGTGCCACTGCAGGGCCGGGACGAGAAGCGCCGCCCAGATCACCACGCGCAGCCCGACACCGCGCCCGAGGGGGCTGCGCCACATCACGGCCGCGAGGCAGAAGGCCAGGAGCTGGACCGGGATCGTCCAGTAGGACCCGTCGACGAAGCCCCAGCTCGCGTCCCAGTGCCAGAGCATCAGCAGGTTGGCGACGAGGTCGCGCTCGCCCGGGTAGTACCAGCCGTCGGGGGCGAGGTAGCGCAGGAAGAGCCAGGCGTTGACGGTGGCCACGAAGAACGCCGGCAGGAGACGGGCGAGCTTCCCCCACCACCACCGGGCGGTCGCCCCGCGGCGCGCGCCGCCGCGGCGGACGGTGGCGGCCACGAAGTACGCCGAGAGCACCAGCAGAAGGCTCGCGCCGACCTGGTGCGGGAAGACGAAGCTCTTGGGCAGGATGTCGTGGTAGACGAGCGGCCCGATGAACGTCGAGTGGTAGAGGATCACGAGCAGCACGAAGCCGACCCGCAGCACGTCCCACGAGAGCTTCCGGGAGCCGGTGGGGGTGCGCACCGTCGTGGTGGGTGCCACGGGGACGGCCGACGCGGTCGCCGCGTCCAGGACCACGACAGGCGCGACCGGGGCGGACGGCCTGTCCGCAGCCCTGGTCGGTCTGCTCGCGATGTCGGTCACCGAGGCGGACGTTATCAACGCCCCGCGACCGTCACGTCACGAGGCGTCGCGCTCCGCGCTCGGCGGACGCTCGGGTCCTGCGGCCGGGTGAGCGGTCCCGCTCGACCGTTCGTGGGTCGATCCCGGCGTCGACGACGACGAGGGTGACGATCCCGGCGAGGCCGACGTTCCGGACCCACCCGACGTGGTGTGGCCGCGGTCGTCCTCCTGCAGGCCGCGGGTCTCGGCCTTGAGGATGCGCATCGACTGCCCCAGGCCGCGGGCCATGTCGGGCAGCTTCCGCGAGCCGAACAGCAACAGCACCACGACGATCACGATCGCCCAGTGCACCGGGCTCAGCGATCCCATCGCGCACACCTCGTTCCGGGGCGGGTCCGACGGCACGACGCCGCCGGGGCCCGAGCGTAGCCCCGCCGTGGTGAACGTGCGGCGAAGACGCCGGGGTCGGGCGGTGGCCGGGAGCGGTTCCGTCGGATGTGTCGCTCGCGTGACGTTTGGCGGGACACTGCGCTGGGCGACGTACGTCCTGCAGCGTTCCCGCGGTCTCTCCCCGGAAGGGCAACTCCCATGATCATCCTGACCATCCTCGGCTGGATCGTCTTCGGTCTCATCGTCGGCTTCATCGCCCGCGCCCTCGTCCCCGGCAAGGACAACATCGGCATCCTCCCGACCATCGGCCTCGGCATCCTCGGCTCGGTCGTCGGCGGCGTCCTCGGTTCCCTGCTGTTCTCGCCGCACCAGCTCTCGTTCAAGAGCCCGGTCGGCTGGATCGGCTCGATCGTCGTCGCGATCATCCTGCTGGTCGTCTACAACAAGGCCACCGGCCGCAAGCGCGTCCGGCACTGACCCGTCCGTCCGGAGGGTTCCCCGGCGGACCGGAATCCGCCGGGGCCTCGGCTCGGTTGTGAGCTGTGGACCACACCCGCATTCCACCTGGAGGCGACGATGCCGAGCCGTGACGCGACCACCCACTGGGAAGGCGGGCTGCAGGACGGCACCGGCCACGTGACCCTGGACTCGTCCAACGCCGGACAGTTCGACGTCTCGTTCCCCACCCGTGCCGAGGACCCCCACGGCCAGACCAGCCCCGAGGAGCTCATCGCCGCGGCGCACTCCTCGTGCCTGGCGATGAACCTCTCGGGCGTGCTCGGCAGCGAGAACCTCCGGGCGTCGTCGATCGACGTGTCCGCCGAGGTCACGCTCTCGCCGGCCAAGGGCGGCGGCTTCGAGATCAGCGGGATCGCGATCACGGTGCGCGCCGCGGTCGACGGGGTCGACGAGGCGAAGTTCCAGGAGCTCGCGAAGACCGCCGAGCAGACCTGCCCGGTCTCCAAGGCGCTCGCCGGCACCACGATCACCCTGGACGCGGCGCTCGACTCCTGAGCCCCGCCGGGCCCGGCCCAGCTCGTACGAACGGCCGGTTCGTGACCCAAGAGGGTTCCGGACCGGCCGTTCGTGCGTTCCGGGGTGGTGCTGACGACGCTGCGGCCTGCCCCGAGGGCAAGGGTCAGGCGTCCTGCCCATCGGGGTCCCAGCGCGCACCCAGGAACGCGGCCGACCGTGGTGCACCGGACACCGAGCGAGGGGAGCACGGCGTGGGCCTGACATGGGTGCTGCTGGCGGCCGTCCTGTTCGGCATCGGCTCGGTCGCGCAGGCCGCCGCGGTCGCCGCCCTCGACGACGGACGGCGCCTGCCCTGGACCGCGCTGCTGCGCCATCCCTGGTTCGTCGCCGGCACGGTCGCCGAGGGCGCCGGGGCGCTCTGCCACGTCGCGGCGCTGCAGTCGGTGTCGATGGCCGTCGCGCAGTGCGCGGTGAGCGCGAGCCTCGCCGTCACCGCGCTGACCGCCCGCGTCTGGTTCGGCCCCCGCCTCGGTGGCCGCGGGCTCGTCGCGGTGGGCGTGCTGTCGATGACGCTGGTCGGCCTCGCCGCGGTGTCGGGGCAATCGGGCACCGCCACCGACACGGTCGCGCTCGAGATCGGGCTCGCGGTCGCCGCCGGCGCCATCACGGTCGCCGGGCCGGCGGGCGCGGTCGCGGGCCGCGGGGTCGCGCTCGCGGTGTGCTCCGGGCTCGGGTTCGCCGCGTGCTCCACCGCGGTCAAGCTCGTCGACCTCTCCCGCCCGCTCTCCGCCCTCACCTCGATGCCCGCCCTCGTCGCGGCGGCCACCGGGCTGCTGGGCTGCCTGTGGTGGACGCTCGCGCTGCGGCACAGCACGGTGACGACGGCGACCGCGGTCGTCGTCGTCGCCGAGGTCGTCCCGCCCTCGCTGCTCGCGCCGCTGCTCGGCGACACCGTCTCGGCCTGGTTCGGCGTCGTCGCCCCGGTCGCCCTCGCGCTCGCGGCCACCGCCTGCGTCGTCCTCGCCCGGGGTCACCGGGCCGCGTCCGCGGTCGTCGAGGAGACGCCCCGGGTGCCCGTCGCGGCGTAGACTCGGGTGCCGTCAGGGGGCGACCCCAGGGAGGCACCATGGCCATCGCCGGGAAGCGCACCGTCGTGGAGCCGGGCGAGCCGGCGGGCGACCTCGCCGAGCGGCTCGGGCTCCACCGCCCCGAACAACGGCGGGCGTTCCGCGCGACGCTGGACCGGGTGCGCGACGCCGAGCTGCGCGCCGAGTACGAGAGCGAGGGCATCCGGCTGCGGTGATCCGCTGATCACCGTCGGACCCTCGTGGTACTGCTTCCCGGGTGAACGACTGGCCGTTCCTCGCCTGGTCCCCGGACGACGCGGCGGCTGCGGTCTACGACGTCACCGTCGACGGCGCCTGGGAGCAGCTGGTCGACTTCTACTCCGGCGGGTCCCCGTCCGCACCGTTCGAGCGGGTGGTCGCGCTGGCTCGCGAGCACGGAGTGCGCTCGCTGGTCGTCGAGCAGCGCCACATCGATCCGGACTGGCGCAGCGAGCACGCCGCGTTCCACGGCCGGCTCTTCCGCCGTCACCCGTCGGTGACCCACCGCTGGCACCTGTTCACCGACGACGTCGACCCGTCGGATCTCACCCGCCTCGACCCGGCCGCCTACCGCGGCTATGCCGTGATGCGCCCGCTCCCCGCGACGCCGGTCGGCCGTACGATGATCACGCCGCCGCCGGGTCTCGACGGCGGGGTGCGCTGCGAGGCCACCGAGCGGGTCTCGCTGTTCGGGACGGCGCTCGAGGTGCGGGCGATGCCGTTCCTCTCCCAGGACGCCGAGTACCTGCGCTGCGCGCACGCGACGCTGTGGATGGTGCTGCGCCACGCCCACCTCGCGCACGGCATCCCGCGCCGGCTCACCGCGGCGGTGCACGACGCCTCGTTGGGCGGGGTCATCGTCGGCCGCCAGGTGCCGAGCGAGGGGCTGTCGGTGCAGCAGATGATGGCGGGCGCGACGCGCCTGGGCCTCTCGCCGGGCCTCGTGCACCTCCCGCAGAGCCGGGCCGAGGACGACGACGCCGGGATGCTGACACTTGGTGGCATCCTCTGCCGCTACGTCAACAGCCAGGTCCCGCCGATCGTCATCTCGCAGGCGCACGCGTGGGTGGTCGTCGGCTACCGGCGGGTGTCGCCGCACTCCGGGGCGGGCGTGCGGCTGTGGCGCCACGACGACGCCCGGGGCCCGTACCTGGAGGTGGCCGACCCGTTCGACGAGGTCGACGTCGCGCACCGCCCCTGGCAGGCCGCGCTCCTGCCGCTGCTGCCCGAGGTCTACGTGACCGCCGAGCGCGCCGAGGCCGCGGGCGAGCA
>NZ_DASXJD010000214.1:0-20720 GCF_036497585.1 Actinomycetospora sp.
GCCGAGGCCGACCTCGCCGCGCTCGGGGTCCGGACCGTTCGCGAGCCCGCGGGGGTGGGGGCCCGGCACGCGAACGCTGCGCGAACGCCCCGTTCCTAGCGTCGACCTCGGGCGCGGGGCGCCGCGCCCGCCCTCGACGCGAAGGACTCCACCATGACCACCACCGTGATCACCGCCCCTTACGGCGACCTCGCCGGCGCGCTGCGCGGCGAGCTGATCACCCCCGCGGACCCGGGGTACGACGAGGCCCGCGCCGTCTACAACGGCATGGTCGACAAGCGGCCCGCGGCGATCGCCCGGTGCCGGGACGTGGCGGACGTGATCGCCGCGGTCCGCTTCGCCCGCGAGCACGGCGTCCGGATCGCGGTGCGCGGGGGCGGCCACCACGCCGCGGGGTTCGGCGTCTGGGACGACGCCCTGACCATCGACCTGTCGCTGATGCGCAGCACCACCGTCGACCCCGCCCACCACACCGTGCGGGTCGACGCCGGGTGCACCTGGGGCGACGTCGACCACGCCACCGTGGCGTTCGGCATGGCCACGCCCTCGGGCTTCATCGCCTCCACCGGCGTGGCCGGCCTGGCGCTGGGCGGCGGGATCGGCTACCTGTCCCGCCGCTTCGGGCTCACCGTCGACAACCTGCTCGCCGCCGACGTCGTGCTCGCCGACGGCACCTTCGTCACCGCCGACGAGACCTCCCACCCCGACCTGTTCTGGGCCCTGCGCGGCGGCGGCGGGAACTTCGGGATCGTCACCTCCTTCACCTTCCGCTGCCACGACATCGGCGAGCAGGGCATCGTCATCGGCGGGCCGGTGCTCTACGACATCGCCGACACCGCGGAGGTCATGCGCTGGTACCGCTCGCTGGTCCCCGCGCTGCCCGAGGAGCTGTCCGGGTGGCTGGGGCTGCTCACCATCCCGCCCGCCCCGCCGTTCCCGGAGGAGCTGTGGGGACGGCAGGCGTGCGGCATCCTGTGGTGCTACACCGGGCCGCACGACCGGGCCGACGAGGTCCTCGAGCCGGTCCGCAGCTTCGGATCGCCCCTGGTGAACGGGCTGATGCCGTTGCCGTTCACCGCGCTGCAGAGCGCCTTCGACCCGCTCTTCCCGGCCGGGCTGCAGTGGTACTGGCGCACCGACTTCTTCCGCGAGATCACCGACGACGCCATCGACGTCCACGTCCGCTACGGGCCGCAGCTGCCCACCGGCCAGTCCACGATGCACCTGTACCCGATCGACGGCGCCGCCGCCCGCGTGCCCGCCGACGCCACCGCCTTCCGCTACCGCGAGGGCGGCTGGGCCGGGGTGATCGTCGGCGTCGACCCCGACCCGGCCAACGCCGAGCTCATCTCCCGCTGGGCCCGCGACTACTCCGAGGCCCTCCACCCGACCTCGACCGGCGGCGGCTACGTCAACTTCATGATGGAGGCGGGCCAGGACCGCGTCCGCGCCGCCTACGGCGACAACTACGACCGCCTGGCCCGGGTCAAGCGCCGCTACGACCCGGAGAACACGTTCTCGGTCAACCAGAACATCGTGCCGGCGTGACGCGGCGACGGTCCGGCGCCGTCGGTCCGGCGCCGGACAGTCGCTTGCCCCGACGAGTACCGTCGAATCCGTCGGGGGACCGGGGCAGGTGAGGTGTGCCCATGTCGGCTGAGCGCAACGGGGAGTTCCCGTCCTGGTCCCGACACGAGGACATCCGCATCGACGTCGTGGAGGCACTGGTCCGCGACATCCACGCCGGGTCCTTGGACCGCGTCATGAAGGTGTCCCTGCGCCTGATGGCCCTCGCCTCGTTCGCCGACCCGCCCGGCCGGGAGATGCTCCTCGCCCAGGTCGACCAGTTGGACGCGGCCGTGCGGAACGTGCGCGACGTGTTCTTCCGGGAGCACGGCACGAGCGTCGCCGAGATCGAGGCCGCGCCGGAGGAGGGCCGGGTCGAGCTCGCGCTGCTCGACCGGGACGGGGTCATCGTCTGGACCAACCGGGCCTGGGACGACTTCTGCCGCCACAACGGCGGCGACCCCCGCCGGGCCGGTGTCGGCCGCTCCTATCTCGCGGTCTGCGAGGCGGCCGGCGACCAGCCCGGCTCCGATCTGGCCCGGTCCGTCCACGCCGCCGTCCGGGGCGGTCTGCCGGTCCCGGCGCGGACCGTCGTGTCGTGCCCGGCCCCGGGCCGCCCGCGCGCCTTCGACACCCTGGTCTCCACGCGCTACGACGACGACGGCCGCACGCAGGGCGCCCTGGTCTCGCTCTCCGAGGTCGGCGTCGTCGACGCGTTCCGCTGACGCCCCGCGTCAGCGGACGACAACGACCGGGCAGGAGGCGTGGGCCACGACGTGCTGGCTCACCGAGCCGAGCAGCATGCCGGTGAACCCGCCGTGGCCGCGGCTGCCGACCACGAGCATCTCGGCGCCCTCGGCGTGGGTCAGCAGCAGGGCGGCCGCTCATGACACTCCTGTTCACGGGTCAGGGGACGAGGACGGCGGCGCCGGTCACCCGGTCGGCCGCGAGGTCGGCGAGCGCGCGGCCGGCGTCGTCGAGGGCGTAGGGCATCGTCGTCACCTCGAGGTGGTGCCGGGCCGCGATCGCGAGGAACTCGCGGGCGTCGGCGCGGGTGTTCGAGGTGACGCTGCGCAGGGTGCGTTCCTGGAAGAGGTGCCGCTGGTAGTCCAGCGTCGGGATGTCCGAGAGGTGGATCCCGGCGATCGCCAGGGTGCCGCCGCGGTCGAGCGCCTCGAGGGCCGGTAGCACCAGGTCCCCCACCGGCGCGAACAGGATCGCGGCGTCGAGGGGCTCGGGCGGCGGGTCCGCGGCACCCTGGGCCGAGGCCGCCCCGAGCTGCCGGGCGAGCTGCTGGGCGTCGGGGCTGCGGGTCATGACGTGCACCGCCGCGCCCTGCGCCAGCGCGACCTGGGCCGCGAGGTGGGCGCTGCCGCCGAACCCGTAGATCCCGAGACTGCCGCCCTGGGGCAGGCAGGCGCGCCGCAGCGCGCGGAAGCCGATGATGCCCGCGCAGAGCAGCGGCGCCAGCTCGACGTCGGAGTACCCCGGCGGCAGCCGGTGCACGAACGCCGCGGGGGCGACGGTGTGCTCGGCGTACCCGCCGTCGGCGTCCCAGCCGGTGTAGCGCGACTCCGGGCAGAGATTCTCGGCCCCGCGGACGCAGTACCGGCAGAGTCCGCAGGTGTGGCGCAGCCAGGCGACCCCGACGCGGTCCCCGACGGCGAGGTCGGTCACCCCGTTCCCGAGAGCCTCCACCTCGCCGACGATCTCGTGGCCCGGCACCACGCCGGGCCGGTGGACGGGCAGGTCGCCCTCGGTGACGTGCAGGTCGGTGCGGCACACGCCGCAGGCCAGCACCCGGATCCCGACCTCACCGGGGCCCGGCTCCGGCACCGCGGTCTCCACCGGCTCGAGCGGGTACGTGGCCGCCGGCGCCGGGTGGGACACGCGGAAGGCCCGCATGGTGGTGGTCACCGCAGCCATGTTCCCCCCGCCACCGTCCACACCCCGTCGGCCCCGGTGCGCCCGGGCTGGACCAGGCGCAGCGAGACCGCGCCGCCGGCGCCGTCGTCGACGAGAACCGTGTCCGCCGCGGTGGCATCGGTGCGCGGCATCATCCAGCCGAACCGGGCGCGGGTGAACGCGACGGCGGTCATCTGCGGGTCGAGCCGCCAGGGCTGGGTCCCCTGGTCGACGGCCCGCTGCAGCGCGACGACGTCGGCCGGGGCGAGCACCTCCCCCGCGACCGGGCCGCTGTGCGGGACGGGCGTCGGCACCGCGGTGCCGCCCATCATCCCGCCGGGACCGCCGTACCCGTCGTCGGCGTCGCCGGACGCGGAGCCACCCTGGCCCATCATCGGGCGGGACGAGGCGGGGGTCGGGGCGGGCGCCGGGGTCGACGCCGGGGTCGAGACGGTGACGCAGCCCGCCGCGGCCAGGGCGAGCACGACCGTGACGGCCGCGAGCCCGGCCCGGGTGGCGGCTCTCATCGCGCGCCGCGGTCCGCGAGGGCGGCGTCGAGCAGCACCCGGCGCTCCGCCCGGCCCAGCGCCGCCCGGACGGCGTCGGCCGCCGAGGGGTCCACCGACACCGAGGTGATGCCGGCGCGCACCAGGACGTCGACGTAGGCCGGGCGGGTCGAGGGCGCCTGACCGCACAGCGAGACCGGGACGCCGAGCCGGCGGCCGGTCGCGATGATCCGCTCGATGGCGTGGACGACCGCTTCGTCGGCCTCGTCGTAGACCGCGGAGCACAGCTGCGAGTCGCGGTCCACCCCGAGGACGAGCTGGGTGAGGTCGTTGCTGCCGATCGAGACGCCGTCGATGCCGGCGGCGACGTACTGCTCGAGCCGGTACACCACCGACGGCACCTCGGCCATCATCCACCGGGCGACGCCGCGACGGCCGCCCAGCGGCGAGCGGTCGATCAGGTCGAGGCAGGCCTCGAGCTCCCAGCGGGTGCGGACGAAGGGCAGCATCACCGCGAGGTTCGGGTGCCGCTCGTGCACCCGCGCCAGGGCCGCCAGCTCGAGGGTGAACACCTCGGGCTCGCGCAGGTACCGGAAGGCGCCCCGGAAGCCGATCATCGGATTGTTCTCGACCGGCTCGTGGGCCTCGCCGCCCTGCAGGCCGCGGAACTCGTTGCTGCGCAGGTCGGTGGTGCGGTAGACGACCGGGCGCGGGTCGAAGGGCGCGACGATCGACTCGACGGCCGTGGCGAGCGCGTCGACGAACCGGTCGGACTCGCCCCGGGCGATCAGCTCCTTCGGGTGCACGCCGCCGAGCGCCGAGGTCAGGAGGAACTCGGCACGCAGCAGGCCCACGCCGTCGATCCCGGGCCGCGCGGCCGCCTGGGCGGCGGCCTCGGGCTGGGCGAGGTTGACCATGACCTTCGTCGCGAGGGACTCCGGGGCGGCCGGTGCCGCGGCCGGGGGCGGTGCCGCGACCCGGGCCGGCCCGGGCTCCGGGGTCGCCGCGGGCGCCACGTCGCCGCCCACGGCCACCTCGCCGCTGGAGCCGTCGACGGTGACGACCTGGCCGTCGTGCAGCACGGTGGTGGCGTCGCCGGTGCCGACCACGCCCGGCAGGCCGAGCTCGCGGGCGGCGATGGCCGCGTGGCAGGTGGCCCCGCCGGCCTCGGTGACGACCGCGGCGGCGCGGCGCATCGCCGGCAGCCAGTCGGGGTTGGTCAGGGGCGCGACGAGCACCTCGCCGGCAGCGAGCCGGACCCCGTCGGAGGGCTGCCGCAGCACCCGGACCGGGCCGGTGACGCGACCGGGCGAGGCGGGGATGCCGCGCAGCACGACCTCACCGCCCGACACCCCGGCGGCCGCGTCCGCGCCGCCGGTCGTGACGGGGCGGGCCTGCACCAGCCAGAGCTTCTCGTCGGCGAACGCCCACTCCACGTCCTGGGGGCGTCCGTAGTGCGCCGCGACCGCGAGGGCGGTCGTCGCGACGTCCTCGATCTCGGCGACCGTGAGCACCTGGGCGCCGGCCCGCTCCGGGCCGAGCGCGACGGTCCGGTCCCGGCCGTCGGGCCCGGCCACCACCTCGTGGTCCTGGCGGCCGATGCGCATCGCGCGCAGCTGGGGGCCGCCGGGCCCGTCGGTGGCGAGCTCGTAGGTGTCGGGCTCCACGGCCCCACCCACGACCGTCTCGCCCTGGCCCAGCACCGCCTCGACGACGACGGTCGTGCGGTCGCCGGTGCGCGGGTCCGCCGTGAAGCACACCCCGGCCCGGTCGGCCGGCACCATCACCTGCACCACCACGGCGATCGCGGGCTCGGTGTCGAGCCCGCGCGAGGCGCGGTAGGCCACGGCGCGGGCGCCGAACAGCGACGCCCAGCAGTCCACGACACGGGCGACGACGGCGTCGCCGCCGCGCACGCCGGTGAAGCTGGCGTTCATGCCGGCGAACGAGGTCTCCTCGGCGTCCTCGCCCAGGGCGGACGAGCGGACCGCGACCACCGGACCGGCCCCGGCGTCGGGGTCGGCGAGCGCCCCGTAGGCGGCGCGGACGGCGTCGGGCAGCCCCTCGGGCATGCCGGCGCGCCGGACGAGCGCCGCGAGCCGCTCGCAGCACCCGGCGCGCCCCGCGTCCGACGCGGCGAGCGCCCGGCGGTGCTCCTCGGCGACCTCGTCGCGCAGCCCGGCCGCGTCGAGGGTGTCCAGGAAGGCGGCGGCGGGCACGACGAAGCCGGGCGGCACCGGGAACCCCGCCGAGCGGAGCTCGCCGAGGTGGGCGGCCTTCCCGCCGACCGCGGGGGCGTCGCTCGCGTGCAGTTCGTCGAGCGTGGGGATCCCGGTGGTGCGGACGGTCGGCGGCGCGCCGGCGCTCACGGCCGGTCCCGGGCCTCGTCGGACGCTCCCGCGGCCAGTGGGCTGCCAGGGCCGAGCAGGACCGCCATGAGCGGGCCGACGGGACGGGTGGCGCCGAGCGTGGGCGCACTGGTCATGGTGCCTCCTCGGGCAGGGGTGGGGGTGGGGCTCATGCCGGCCGGCCCGCGAGGGCCGGCGCGGCGACGGGTCCGCCGGCCGCGCGGGCGGCGGCGGCCGGGACGACCGCGATCGGGCAGCGGGCGCGACCGCGCACCGCGCGCCCCACCGCGCTCGGGGCGTCGGGCCCGTCGCTCCGGGCGCCGAGCACGAGCAGGCCGGTCGAGGGGCCGACGAGCCCGAGCAGCTCCTCGGTCGGGTCGCCGTGGCCCAGGACCTCGTGCACGGTCACGCCCGGCCCGACGTCGTCGGGACAGGAGTCGAAGACGCGGCGGGCGGCGCCGACGTCGGGGGCGGTGTGCGCCCCGGGCAGCACGACGGCGACGAGCAGCGGCCGGTGCCAGCTGCGGGCCACCTCGGCCGCCAGCCCGACCGTGGCGTGGCGGAGCTCGTCGGCCTCGGCCGGGTCGACGGCCACCACGACGTCGCCGACGTGGCGCTCGGTGCCCCAGCGTGCCGGGACGACGACCACGGGGCACGAGGCGTCGACGATCGTCGCGGAGCCGACGGAGCCGAGGGCGGGTTCGTCGGGACGGTGGCCGTCGCCGCCGAGGACGACCAGCGAGGCGTCGCTGCTGTGGTCGGCCAGCACCTCGGCCGGGCGCCCGGCGGCCACCTCGGTCGAGGTGACGACGGCGGCGCTGGCGAGGGCGGCGCGGCGGGCGGCCACCAGGTCGGCGTGCGCGCGGCGCGCGGCCGCCTCCGGGTCCGGGGTGTCGTCCGGAACGGCGGCGACCAGGCTCACCGGGAGGCCGCGCCGGTCGGCCTCGCGGGCCGCCCAGGCCACGGCGCGCAGCCCGGCGGGTCGCCCGTCGACGCCGACGACGACGGGCCGGGACGGGGTGTTCATGACGTCTCCTCGGGGGCGGGGACGGTGGTGGCGATGGGGCCGGTGGGAACGGGGACCGGCGTGGTCTCGTAGTGCGGGTCCGGCGCGGCCGGGCCGCTCCGGGCCGGAAGGACCGGCACGACGGTGACCGGGCACGGCGCGTGCAGGACGACGCCGAGTCCGACCGAGCCGACCAGGGTGGTGCTCCAGGTCCCGCGCCGGCGGTGGCCCACGACGAGCAGCGCGGCGTCCCGGGCGGCCTCGACGAGGACACCCACCGGGGAGCCCGTCATCGCGACCACCTCGACGTCGAGGTCGGCCGCTCCGGGGACCAGCCGCCGGATCTCGGCGACCCGGCGGCGCACGACGGCGGCGATCGCGTCGCGGATCGTGGCCGCGTCGGGCACCGGGAGCTCCTCGTCGACGGGGGCGCGCGGCGACGGGGCCGGGCACGCGATGACCACGCGCACCGGTGCGCCGCGCAGGACCGCCTCGTCGAGGGCGTGGCGCAGGGCGGCGTCACCGGTGGCGGACTCGTCCACCCCGACGACCAGCACGTCCCGCCCGCGGCCCATCCCCGCCTCCTCGACCCCGTCCTCTCTCGACGGTGATCACCTTGCGGCCCGCGACCACGGGGTCGTCAGGGCCCGAGGTCCCGGGACCGGCTACCGGTCGGCCCTGCCGACGGGCCCCCCGGCGCGCCGACGATCACGCTGCGACACGAGACGGAGAGGGTGCGCACGAGGGCGATGCGAGCGTTCGGGATCGTCGGGCGCCGCGACGTGCTGCGGCGTGTCGCGGCCGGGGAGCTGCACCTCGACCGCACCGACCCCTCGGCCGACGGCGGCGACCCGGACGCCGGCCGGGCCGCCGGGCCGGCGCCGGTCGTCGTCGGGGTGGACGGGACGGACTCCTCGCTGGCCGCGCTGCGCTGGGCGATCGACCAGGTGCGCTGGACCTCGGGGCCGCTCGGCCTGCCCGGGCCGCGGGTGCGAGCCGTGCTCGCCCACGCCCACCCGGACCTCTACGGCTCGCAGGCCGACGCCCGCCGCCGCGCGGAGGCGGTGCTCGACGTGGCCGTGGAGTCCGTGGTCGGTGAGCCGCCCGTCGAGGTGGTCCGGGGTGGTCCGCGAGGGACACCCCGTCGCGGTGCTCGCCCGGGAGGCGCGTGAGGCCGCCATGCTCGTGCTGGGCACGCGCGACCCGGGAACCGCGGGACCCGGTCCGATCGCCGGCCGCCTGGTCGGCAACGTCGCCTGCCCCGTCGTCGTCATCCCCGAGCAGGTGTCCGCATCCCCGAGCAGGTGTCCGCCGAATCCCCCGTGGCCGGGTCCCCCGTGTCCGCGCCGCGCTGAGCCGGGCGGGGACGGGTGCCGCGGGCTCAGCCCGTGGCGACCGGGGTGGGCCGGACCACCACGACCGGGCACTGCGCCTCGTGCAGGACCGCGCCCGCCACCGAGCCCCACCGTCCCGGCGCGCGCAGCCTGCCCCGGGTGCCGAGCACCAGCAGCGAGGCCTGCAGTGACCGCGCGACGAGCGCGCGCACCGGCTGGTCGTCGTCGAGGACGCGGGTCAGGTCGACGTCGGGGAACCGCGCGCTCCAGCCGGCGAGCCGCTCGGAGAGGAGCTCCCGCTCCTGCTCGGTGGGGTCGACGTCCACGAAGGCCGAGGCCCACTCCGGGTCGTCGAGCTCGTCGCGCCACACGTGCACCGCGATCAGCGGCACCGCCCGCCGGTCGGCGGCCTCGAACGCGTAGCCGATCGCGCCCTCCCCCGCGGGTGTGCCGTCGACGCCCAGCACCACCGGGCGCTCGTCGCGGAGGCGTTCGGGTCCGCGGACCACGGCCACCGGGCAGTGCGCCCGTGCCGCGACCGGCCCCGAGACCGACCCGGACAGCAGCCCGCGCAGCGCACCGAGACCCCGGTTGCCGAGCACGAGCAGCCGGGAGTGGGCGGACTCCTCCACGAGCACCTCGACCGGGTCGCCCCGGCGGGTCGTCGCGCCCATCGGCACCGTCGCCGCGTCGCGGGCCTCGGTCAGGCCCTCGCGGGCCGCCACGGCCGCGGTGTCGCGGTCCCCGACGGCGACGACCTCGAGCGCGGCGCCGAGGAGCTCCGCCTCGACCGCGGCCCACCGGGCCGCCTGCCGCGCGGAGAGCGTCCCGTCGACCCCGACCGTCACCGGCCGGGGGTTCACGGCCGGCTCCGGGCGTCCAGCACCGCCGCGAGCAGGGCCCGTAGCCCGAGCACCAGCCACGGGCCGCCCGCCTGCACCGGTGCCACCGGCAGGGCGATCAACCCGGAGGACAGCAGGCGTCGGGCGGCGTGCTCGAGGTCGTCGTCGGCGTCGAGGACCTCGACGCCGAGCGGACGCTCCAGCACGGCACCGACCGGGCGCGCCCACGAGCACGCCGGCCCGCCGCCGGGCCACCGTTCGGCGAGGTCCCCCGCGGTGACCACGGCGATCGGCATCCGGCCGCGGACGACCACCCCGCACCTGTCGGGGTCCTCGTGGAGGCGGTGCCACGCCGCGCCGAGCGGCACTCCCTCGTCGATCACGACGGCGTCGCGGGCCATCCGACCGACGCCCTCGGTCTGCAGTGCGGCGGTCATGGCCTGTGCCTCCCGGTCGTCGCGCGGTCCTCCCGCGTGGTCACCGACCGACCCTCGCCGCTCCGGCGATCTCTCCGGCAGGGTCGCTCGACGGGGCCACCGGGCTCGCGGGAGCGGGACCATCGGCCCTGATCACCGTCGCGGGCGATCTCCGACGACCCGCCCACGACCGAGGTGCTCCGCACGTCCCGCGCGCGCCCGCGACGTGCTCACCCGGCTGCGGCACGTCCGCGCCCCCCTCACCGAGACCCGCGCCGACTCTGCCCGGGGCCTTCCGCTCCCGCTGACCCGGCGGATCACACCCCGGCGTGGGGTGCCTGTTCCTCGAGCCGGCAGTCCGGCCCCGGGAACACCAGGCTGCTGTGCTCGTCCAGCCACCGCACCCAGTACGGCGGGGACCCGTCCTCGTGGGTGAGGGCCTCGACCCGGCCCTCCCGGCGCGGGGTCCGGTCGTTCGGACCCTCGATGACCACCCACGTGCCCACTCGAGCCTGCATCACACCCTCCTCGGACCGCTCCCTGGACGGCTCCCCACCGTCGTGCCCGGACGGGACGACATCCAGGGCCCCCCGACCCGCCGCGCCGGGCCCGGCGACCCTGGGGACGGTGGAGGCGCCGCGGTGCACTCGGCGGGACCGAGAGACGCGACGGGCCGAGGAGGCACCCCGTGAGAGCAGGAGACATCATAAGCCGGCCGGTGACGCGGGTCGCCCCCGACGCAACGGTGACCGAGGCCGCCGGGCTGCTCGTCGAGCACGGCTACTCCGCGCTGCCGGTGGTCGAGGACGGGCGGCTGGTGGGGATCGCGACCGAGGCCGACATGGTCCGCGCCCGCATCCCGGCGGGCGACGACGCCACCGCGGCGACCCGCCCGGCGGTGACCGTCGGCGAGGTCATGACCCGCGACCCGGTCTCCCGCACCCCGGACAGCGACGTCGCCGACGTCGTCGGGGAAATGCTCGACCGCCGACTGCGCGTGGTCCCGATCGTCGAGGACGGGTCGCTGGTCGGGGTCCTCACCCGGCGGGACGTGCTGCGGTGCGTCGCCCAGCGGCGGCTCACCTCGGCCGACGTCTGGCACGACCGGCTCGACCTCGCCGACCGGGAGCGGGGATGACCACCGGGGAACGGGCGCCGGTCGTCCTCGCGGCACCTCCCGAGGTCCTCGACGACGACCCGCGCGCCCGCGACTGCGCCGACCCCCTCGAACCGCTGCTGGTCCCGGCGGCGCTGCGCGTCCCGGCGGCGCTGGCGCTGATGCGCCGCCGCGGTCTGGACCACCTCGTGGTCCGCGACGGCACCCACCAGCCGCGGGTCCTCTCGGAGGTCGCGCTGCTGCGCCGCCTCGCGGCGGCCGCCGGGCCGGAGGACCACGCCCGCCGGGCGCTCGAGTCGGTCGGGCTCATCGCCCGGGCGGTGCCCCGGCTGCCGGCGGACATGCCGCTGCCCGACGCCGTCGCCGAGCTGCTTGCCGCCGACGACGACATGGCCGTGCTCGTCCACGCCGGCGAGCCGGTGGCGCTGCTGACCGCCGGATCGGTCCTGCGCGCGATCGGCACCACCCGCCGGCCCGGAACCCGGAGCCCCCGGTGAGCGCCCCGAGCCCGGCCGACACCCACGTCAGCGACCCGTGGTGGTGGTCGCCGGACACCGCCGCGGGGCGGGAGCACGGACACCCGCCGACCTGCGCGGCGGTCCTGCTGCACGACGGCACCCGCGCCACCGTCCGGTGCCACGCGGGGACGACGGCCGCCGCCCTGCGCGGTCTCGACCCCGCCGCGCTCGGCCACCCGGAGACCGTCGTGCTCGAGGTGGGCGCGCTGCTGCCCGGGCCGGCGACGGCGCGGGCGGTGGCCGCGCTGCGGGTCCGGCTGCTGGTGCGGGGCGTGCGCGTGGAGCTGCGGCACCCCTCGCCCGAGGTCCTCGCGGCCGTCGGCGGAGCGCCCGACGCGCGCTACCAGCTCGTCGAGGGACCGGACCCCGCCTCCGGCTGACCATCAGGGGACCGGGACCGCGCCCCACTCCGGGCGCGCCGACCAGGTGGTCCGGGGTGCACCGGGTGGGGGCACGACGAGCACGGGGCAGGTCGCCAGGCGCAGCAGCTCCGAGGCCGGGGAGGGCTCGACCAGCTCCCGGGCCCGGCCCCTGGCCGGGCGGCCGGTCACGACCAGCTGCGCGTCCCGCGCCCGGCTCATGAGCGCCTCGGTGGGCTCCCGGTCGACGATCTCGACGTCGACCGTCACCTCGGGACGGGTGAGCCGCCAGGCCGCGAGGTCGTCCTCGCAGCTGCGCGCGGCCTCGTCCGCGTCGCGGGGGTCCGACACGGCCCGGACGGCCCGCAGGTCGACCCCGTAGCGGGCGGCCGTCTCGAACGCCGCCCCGATGACCTCGGGCCCGGTCCACGGCGCGAGCGCGAGCACCACGGACGAGTCGGGCCGGGGCAGTGGGCGGTCCGGCACGGACACCAGTGGCTCGGTGACCATCTCGACGAGCGCCGGCAGCTGCGGGAGGGACTGCGGCACCACCAGCAGGCGGGCCCCGGCCACGGCGCCGGTGAGCTCGCGGGTCAGCCGGCTCGCAGCCGGCCGCAGCGGGCCGACGATCCGGGCGAGGAGGTCCCGCCCCGTCTCGACGAGGAGCCCCACCAAGCCGGCCGGCGCCGGCGGGGCGTCGGCGCCCGCGGGCTCGAGCAGCACCTCGAGGAAGCCGTCGGTGCGCGCGGCGTGCCGGGCGGCCCAGCGCAGGACCCCCCGCCGCGACCGGTCGGCCGGGGCGAACACCCGGACGCTGCGCGCGCGGTGGGCGCCGACCCGGTCCCCGTCGCACCCGCCGATCGTGCCGTGCACCGCGCCCGTCGTGACGTGGCCGGGGAGCGTCCGTGGCCCGGCGTCCGCGCCGTGTCCGTCGGTCATGGCCCCGAGACTCGTCGGTCACCTCCCCGACCGGCAGGGCCGGAAGTCCCGAGACGTGCCCGGCGGCGGGGACCTCTGCCCGCTCCGGGCACGACGGTCGGCCCTCGCCGGGGCACCCGGTCCGCGGTGGGCTGTCGTCCATGGACGAGGAGAGCGCCGGCGGTCCGGGCACCGCGACGATCACGCGGCCGGCCCGGGTCGTGCTGGTGGAGGACCACCCCGCCGTACGCGAGCAGCTCACGGCGCTCCTGCGCGCGGCCGGCCTCGACGTGGTGGCCGTCGCCGGTGACCTGCGCGGCGGCCACGACGCGGTCCGCACTGCCCGCCCCGAGGTAGCCGTGGTCGACAACCGGCTGCCCGACGGGCGGGGCATCGACCTCTGCGCGCTCCTCGCCCGGGAGGCCCCGGAGGTGGCCCTGATCGTGCACTCCGGGGCGGTGACCGACGCCGAGACCGAACGGGCCCTCGCCCTCGGGGTGGCGGCCGTGGTGCCGAAGTCGTTGCGCGGCAGCGAGCTGCTCGCGGCGGTCCGGCACGCCGCCGGCCGGTCCCGGCCGTGAGCGGGCCGGAACCCCGGCTCGGCGCGGCGGAGGCCGGCACCGTGCTGGACCGCCTGCCCGCGATCGTCGCGACCTGGGACACCGACGAGCGCTGCCGCTACGCCAACGCGGCGTGCGGGCGCTGGCTCGGGCTCGATCCCGCCGCGATGGTCGGCATGCCGCTCGGGGAGGCGCTCGGCGCGCAGCTCTACGCCGTCAACCGGGAGGACATCGCGGCGGCGCTCGCCGGCCGCCCGCGCACGCTCGACCGCGTCGTCGTCAACGCCGCGGGCCACCGCCGGACCTGCCAGGCCGGCTACGTCCCCCTCCTCGCCGACGACGGCGGGGTCACCGGCCTGCTCGTGCACGTCACCGATATCACCGAGCGGCTCGAGCGCGAGCTCGGGAACCAGGACGCCCTGGCCCGGGAGGCGCTGCGCGCCGAGCGCCACCGCATCGCCGAGGACGTGCACGACGTGGTGCTGCAGGACCTGTTCGCGGCCGGTCTCGAGCTCCGCGCGGGCATGGCGGAGGCCCCGCCGAACCCGTTGGCGCTCCGGGCCCTCGAGGCCATCGACGACGCGGTCACCGAGCTGCGGTCCACGATCCTCGCGATCGAGGAGGACCTCGCCGGCGACGGGCTCGCCGCCGTCCTCCACCGGCTCGTCGAGCAGGCGGCCAACGACCTCGGTGTCGTCCCGGTGCTGACCTGGCGGGGCCGGCTCGATGCCGTGCCACCCGCCCTCGGCCGCACGCTCGTGGCGGTCCTGGTGGAGGCGCTCGCGGCGGTCACCCGGCACGCGCGGGTCGGGCGGCTCGCCGTCGAGCTCGCCTGCTCGCCCCAGGAGGTCACCCTGACCGTGTCCGACGACGGCGCCCCCGGCGAGCTCCCCGCGCCCGACCTCGTCGGGATGCGCCGCCTGGCGGGGCTGCGGGGCGGCGAGGTGAGCGTGACGACCGACCCGCGCGGGGGCACCACGACCTCGTTCCGGACCCCGGTCCCGGACGACGCCACGGACGACGCGGTGGCGCCGACCCCCCACGCCGACCTCACCGGTCTCCGGCGCTGACCACCCCGCGTCGCCCCCGCGGCCCCCGGCGGGGGAACCGGCCGTCGATTCGGGACCAATGGCCCTGCCCGCGGCACGGAGCGGTCACCACGCTGTGACGCGGAGATCACGACGAAGGGGCCGGGATGACGGATTTCGGGAGTCGCACGGGCTTCGTCGGCTCGGTGCTGGACGGGGACGAGGGACTGCTGGTGCTGCGCGGCGCGCAGGACGGCGACGTCGCACCGCGGGTCGCCGAGCACCTGCGGACGCTCCTGGTCGCGGGCGCCCGCCACGTGCGGGTGGACGCCCGCGGTGCCTCCGGCCTCGGCGCGGACCTGCTCCCGGTGCTCGGCCGCATCCAGACCCGCCTCAACCTGCGCCGCGGGGTGCTCACCGTCTCCGGGCTGCGCCTCGACGCCGTCGCGCGGGTCGCCGCCGCCTGACCCGGCTCGCGGTAGGGACCTTCGGTCGCTCCCGGGAGGAGCATCGACCCTGACCGGACCCCACCACACGCTCCTAGCGTCGGTCGCTGCGCGGTAGCGGGCGAGACGGGGAGCGAGGGGGCACCGGTGGCGGACATCGGCATCGATCTGGGGACCGGGACGACCGTGGTGTGCCACCCCCGCGAGGGAGTGGTGCACGACGAACCGACGCTGCTGGTGGAGTGGCCCGCCCGCCGCGGGCGGGAGCTGCTGGTGGGCGACGATGCCGCGGCCCTCCTCGGCCGCACCCCCGCCGGCGCCCGCGTCGGGCACCCGTTGCGCGGCGGAGCCGTCACCGACCTGAGCCTCGTCCGCACCTACCTCCACCAGCTGGTGCGACAGACCGCGCGCGGCCGGTGGCGGCTGCGCCGCCCCCACGCCGTGCTGAGCTGCCCGGTCGAGGCGACCCCACTGGAGCGGCGGGCGCTGCTGGAATCGGCCGAGGAGGCGGGGCTCGCGCACGTCGAGCTCCTCGCCGCGCCGCTGGCGGCCGCGCTCGGTTGCGGGCTCGACCTCGCCGACACCCGCGTCCAGGCCGTGGTCGACGTCGGTGCCGGCACCGCCGAGATCGCGGTGTTCTGCCGCGGGGTGGTGCTCACCGCCCGCTCCTGCCGCGACGCGGGCGACGAGATGACCGCGGCCCTGCGGGCGCACCTGCGCGACGAGCACGGCCTGCACCTCTCCGCCGCCGCGGCCGACGACCTGAAGATCCGGACGTCGGCGGCCCGCGAGGCGCTCGTGACCGAGGGCCGCGATGTCGCGAGCGGACGCCCGCGGGTCGCGACGATCGAGGCAGGCGAGACCGAGGCGGCCGTCGCCCCGGTGGTGGCCCGCGCGGTGACCGCGCTCGCCGACTGCCTCGAGGACCTGCCGGTCGCCGGGGTGCCGGACCTCCTCGCCGGCGGCGTCGTGCTCGTCGGGGGCGCGTCGGCCGCACTGCACCTGCGCGAGCAGCTCGAGACCGCGCTCGGGTTCCCCGTCAAGGTGCCCGAACGGCCGCGGACGTGCGTCGCCGAGGGGCTCACCCTCGCGGGCGGCCGTCCCGAGCTGCGCTCCCGCCCCGCCTGAGCCCCCACCTCCACCCCTCGCGCCCGCCCGGACGTCCCGATGACCGCTGCGCCCAGCCGCCCACCCGGCTCCGACCCCGACCACCTCCTGGCCACCCCGCCCTACCCCCCGCCCCGCCGGCGGGCGGACGTCCGGACCACCGCCTCCCGGGCGTGGCGCCGGACCTGGCCCTGGCTCGCCGCGGTGGTCCTCGTCGTCCTCGTGGTGCTCACCGAGCTCGCCCTGCTCCAGGGGCGCATCCGCTCCGACGTGGCGCGGCTGCGGGACGCCGCCGACGTCCCGTCGCCCCGCCCGACCGCCGCCGCCGTCGCGCTGCTGCCGGTCCCCGTCGTCGCCCCGGCCGCCGCCGGCGACGTCGCGGCCGTCCGCCTCCGCCTCCTCGACCCGCCGTGCGCGGCGGGCGGCCCCTGCACCGTCGTCGTCGCGATCGACCACCGGGCCGGCGCCCCCGCGACCCCCACGACCTGGACCGTGGTGGCGGCCGACCGCTGCCGCGGAACCCAGCAGACCCTCGGCTCGGGGACCACCCCCGCGGCCGCCGGCGCCTACGGCGTCGGCACCGTGGCGCTCCCATCCGGCCGGGCCCTCGCGCTCACCGCGGTCACCGCACCGCCCGCCCGCGCGGCGTCCGCGCCGGTCACCGTCGGGAGCGGACCGTGCTGAGCGACCAGCCGGAGGACTGGGACCGGCCGCCGTCACGGGTGCCGGACCCGGGCGCGGGCTGGGGCCGGGAGCGGCGCGGCCCGGTCGCGCGGATGCGCCGGAGGCTGCGCCGGCGCCTCGAGGCGTTCCGCCGCCCCGGCGGCGAGGACCGCGGGGTCCGGCGCCGTGCCCGCGCCCGGGCCCGCGAGGAGCGGGGAGCCGAGCCACGGCGCGCCGCGTGGGCGGACGCCGCCGCGATCCTCGCCGCGGTCACCCTCGTCGGCCTCGGGGCGGCCAACCTGCTGGCCGCCGGCGAGCCCGACGCGGCCGTCACCAAGCTCGCGACCGGCGGTCTCGGCCTGGTGCTCCTGCTCCTGCTCACCGCGCGACGACGCCCGGTCACGTCGTGGCTGGCGTGGACGGTGTACGGCACCACGCTGGTGCTGCTGCTCGCCGTCCTCGTCGGGGGGCTCGAGGTCAACGGTGCCCGTCGCTGGCTCGGGAGCGGGGCCGTCACGCTGCAGCCCTCCGAGCTCGCCAAGCTCGCCGTGCCGCTCGCGCTGGCCGCGGTGCTCGGCCGCAGCCGACCCACGTGGCGGCGGTTCGCGGTGGCGCTGCCGCTCGCCGCGGTCCCGATCGTGCTCGTCGCCGGCCAGCCGGACCTCTCCACCGCGACGCTGCTCACCCTCACCGCCGCGGCCGTCGTCGTGATCGCCCGCGTCCCGGCGCGCGCCCTGCTGCCCGTGCTCGCGGCCGCGGTGGTCGCGGCCCCGCTGACCCTTGGGCTGCTGCACGACTACCAGCTCCAACGGCTCGGCACCTTCCTGACCGGGTCGCTGTCGGCCGAGGGCCCGGGCTGGGCGGTGCGGCAGGCGCGGCTCGCGATCGCCCGGGGTGGCTGGTGGGGCGACCGGGGCGACCCGGTGCACACCCTCGCCGCGAACTACCTCCCGGAGCGGGAGACCGACCTCGCGCTCGCCTCGCTCGCCTCGGGGTGGGGTGCGGTGGCCGCCGGGCTCGCGGTGCTGGCGGGCCTGGTGATCGTGTGGCGGTGCGTGCTCGGCGCCCGCTCGCCGCGCAGCGCCACCGGCCGGCTGCTGTGCGCCGGGTTCGCCGTGCTCGTCGGTGTCGAGCTCGTCGTCTCCACCGGCGGCAATCTCGGGCTCCTGCCCGTCGCCGGCGTCCCCTTCCCGATCCTCTCCGCGGGCGGCACGGCCACCGTGGTGCACCTGGCCGCCCTCGGCCTCGCCCTCGGCGGGCGCCGCGACGGTGCCCGCCGCCCGCTGTGGGCCCCCGTCGCGCGCGCCCGTCCCCGGCTCGCCCGGATCGCCGTCGTCGCGGTGACCGCCGTCCTCGCGATGTTCGCCGGCTACGGGATCGGCCTGGTCCGGGACCCGGCGGCGCTGGCCGCGGGCGTCGACCAGATGACCCGCTGCGTCACGATCCCGGCGCCCCGCGGCGCGATCGTCGACCGGCACGGCGCCGTTCTCGCCGCCGACGCGGGCGCCGCCGACGTGCGGCTCGCGCCCGCGCTGCTGCGCGCCCGGCCCGGGGCGCTCGACCGGCTCGCCGCCCTGCTCGGCCGCCCGCCCGCCGCCCTGCACACGGTGGTCGACCCGGCGCCCGCCACGACCGTCGACCTCGACGCCGGGGTGGTGCCCGGCCCGGTCGGCGAGGCCGTGACCCGCGCGGACGTGCCCGGGGTCGTCGTGGTGCCCGCGCCCCGCCGGGCCTACCCCACCGGTCCGGTCCACGGGCCGGTTCTGGGCTGGGTCGGGAACGTGACCCCGACCGAGGCCGCCCGGGCGAGCGACCTCGACCCCAACGGCACCACCGGGCGGTCCGGCATCGAGCAGACCTACGACGCGGTCCTGCGCGGCGCACCCGGCGAGCAGTGCTACTGGGTCGACCCCGCCGGCCGGCCCGTCGCGGCGGCCGCGCGGCGGGACCCGGTCCCCGGAGCGACGCTGGCGCTCACGATCGACCTCGCGATGCAGCAGCGGCTCGTCGCCGACGTCGCCGCCTCCCTCGGCGGCAGCCCGACCGGGGCGGTCGGCGCCGGCGTCGCGATGGATCCCCGCACCGGCGCCGTGCTCGCACTCGCCAGCTGGCCCAGCCACGACGACGGCCTCTACGGCCCGCCGCTCGACCACGCCGCCCTGGAGCAGGCGTCGACCGCGCCGGGCGACCCGATGATCGACCACGCGATCGCCTCGGCCGTCCCGCCGGGCTCGACCTACAAGCTCGTCAACGCCACCGCGGACATGGTCCGCCCGGTGATCCCGCCGGAGCGGGTCATCCCGACCGGCGGCAGCTACACCTACGGCGACCACACGTTCAACAACTGGCGGGTGCTGCCGCCGCAGGACCTCGTCGACGCCATCGCCTGGTCGAACGACGTGTACTTCTACCAGCTCGCCGTGGCCCTCGGGCCGGAGACGATGATCGACACCGCGCACGCGCTCGGCGTCGGGAGCCGCACGGGCATCGACCTGCCCGGGGAGAGTCCCGGCTACCTCGGCACCCCGGCGAGCGTCGGGGCCGCCGGGGGAACCTGGTACCCCGGCACCACGGTCATCCTCGGCATCGGGCAGGGGCCCCTGCAGGTCACGCCCCTGCAGGACGCCCGCTGGACGGCCGCGGTGTCCACCGGCGCGCTGGCCACGCCCTACCTGGGGATGACCGTCGGCGCCGGGCCGGGCGCCACCGCGCTCCCCCACGCCGCCCCGACGCCGCTGCCCTTCGCCGACCGGCTCGGGCCGGTGCGGGCGGGGATGCGCGCGATGGTGACCTCGGGGACCGGGGCGGCGCTGGCGGGGGTCGGGGTCCCGGTGGCGGCCAAGTCCGGCACCGCCGAGGACCCGTCAGTGCCGGGGGGTGGGATCGACGACTGGATGACCGCCGCGGCCCCCGCGGACGCCCCGGGGCTCGTGGTGACCGCGCTCGCGCAGCGTCCCGACGCCGGCAGCTCGCGGACCGCGGACGTCGTCGCCGACATGATGCGGACCTTCGGCCCAGCGGTCCGGTGAGGGGTCAGGCGGCCTCGGAGCCGTGCTCGTCGTCGTCCTGGGGCGTGCACACCGGCGCGCAGTGCACGAACGACACCAGCCGGGCGGTGAAGCGGGGACCGCTCACGTGCACCGGGGTCCGTCGCGCGGTCTGGCCGGGCAGGATCGGGAACCAGCAGCGCTCGCACAGCGCCGGCACCGTGGGGTCCATCCCCCCGGTCCAGCTCTCGTCGGTGCGCCACTCGCCGGAGGAGTCCGGGTGTCGCTCGTCGTCGCTCACGCGCTCGCCGCCCAGTGCCGGCCCGCGGCGCGGACCTCGGGGGCACGGCGGGGCACCGGCAGTGCCACCACCGCCCCGGTCTCCAGCGGCGGCCCGGCGGTGCCGGCGGGGCACCCGCAGGGCCACATGGCCCGGTCGACCCAGGCCGCCACGGGGCGGCCGCACTCGGCGCAGCCCGCGCCCTGCATGTCCACGAACATCGCTTGCTCCCGAAAGGCGTCGAGGGGTCGCCGGCCGGAGGAGAGTCGACCGCACCACCAGCGGTCCGGCCGGCGACCGGCCCCCGGGACCTGCGGAGGGCGACGGACCCGACGGCACCACCGACGCTAGGCACCCGCGGCGCGCGGGAGCAGGGCCCGCCCGGGCCAACCGCGCCCGATGATGCGGGCAGCGAGCAGTGCGACGCTCGAAACAACCCGCGCGGGAGCCGGACGCCGGCCCCGCCCCATGGGGGCGGGCCGGGACCGGCGCCGCGTCCGGGGCGGGTGACCACGCGTGCCTTCACGCCGTCCGAGCGGGCCGCGGCGCGGCGTACCGGTAGCCGGTACGCGGCACCGGACCCACGGCGTCCACCTCGTGCGGTCGTGCTCCGCCTGGTGCACCCGGGCCCCGGGGGCCCGCCCACGAGGGGAGCCGGCGCTTCTCCTCTGCACCGACTCTGGCCCCGCGACAGGCCCGGTGAGGAGAGTGCCGCCCGTCGCGCGCCGGGCGACAGGGCCGAAGGTCCCGACGTGGTCGGGACACCTCAGCGCTCGGCGGACTGTCCCTTCACCTGGTTCGCGAGCACGGCGGC
>NZ_DASXJD010000215.1:0-8267 GCF_036497585.1 Actinomycetospora sp.
CCGGGACGCGGGTCCGCGAACCGCCCACCCGCACCACCCGCACCGCCCGCCCCGTCGGGAGCGTCCACCACCGCTGCCATGATTCGAACACTAGTTCGAGAGTCCGACAGTCACGCCCACATCAGCCCAGGTCGACCAACCGCCGCGAAGTGATCTGCATCACACCGCATGACGCCGTGCTGCGGCGATCAGATCGCCCGACTCCTCGACCGCCACCGAGACCCACTGCCGCATGGCCCGGGAGCCCATCGTCGGCGTCACGCCCTCGCCGGCCGCCACGAGGTCGGCGGCCGTCGGGTGTTTGACCGGCCACCCGATCGCCGTCGCGGAAGGCGTACGGATGGCCATCCGCGAGCAGCGTGTCGCGCCCGAACATCACCCGCCGCGTCACCTCCGGCACCGCGAGCTCCGCGGCGGCCAGCACCTCGAACGGCTCCACGCCCGCAGCATGGCACCGTTGCCCGGTGTGGCCTGGATCACTACCGTTCTCCGGAGAGGTCCGCGAGGGCGGGGTGATGGGGATGGACGACGCGAGCCGGGCGCTGCTGCGGCTGTGGGACGCCACCGACGACGTCGTGGGGGGCCTGCACGACGCGGACTGGTCGCGCCCGCTGGTGCCCTCCGGATCGGCCGCCGCGATGGCCTCGTCGGCGCTCGACACCGGCGGGACGGACGTGACCGACCTGGTCACCCACCTCACCGGGGTGCACTACGCCGGGCCCGAACGCCTGCGCGAGGCGCTCACCGAAGCACACGACCGGGCCGAGCGCGCGGTGCGGTCGTCGGCGCCCTCCGGTCGGGTGCTCGAGGCGCAGTGCCTCGACATGTGTCTGCACGCCCACGACCTGCACGAAGCCCTCGGGCTCGAGCTCGACCCGGACGCCGTCGCGCCGGCCGCGCTCGAGGCGTGCCGGCTGGCCAGTGGGCTCGTCCCGCGGCTGCTCACCCGCACCGGCGTGCGCCCGACCTGTCTGCGGCTGCTGGTGCGGGCCTGGCCCGGCGGACCCGTGGAGATCGACCGGACGGTCCGGCTCGGGGACGGTCCGGCAGTGGCGATCGCCGAGGTGGACGCCGAGGCCGAGGCGTTCCTGCTGCTGCTCGCCGGCCGACGCTCGGCGGGCGAGCTCGCCGAGCAGGGCCGGGTCTCCTGGAGCGGCCGCAGCGCCGAGTGCCTGGTGGGCGTGTGAAAGGGCGCCCGTGAGGACGTTCAGCGCAGGCGCAGCAGGCTGACGAACGCGATCGCGGCGAGAACCGCCACGATGATCGAGAACGCGACCGCCGAGGCCACCAGTCCGAACGCGGCCGTCGCGATCCCCTCGCCGATCACCGGCAACGAGATCGCGACGTAGAGCACGAGGAAGAAGCTCGACGCCACCTCGCTCCGCCGTTCCGGTGGGCTGCCCGCACTCACGGCGCCGAGACCCGCGCGGAAGCTCATCCCCTGGCCGACCCCGGCCACCGCGGCCCCGACCACGAGCAGCCACAACGACGCCACCGCCACCGACAGGCCGACCACGAGCACCCCGACGACGAGCGCCGCCGCGCCGACCAACAGCGCCGGCCGCTCGCCGAGCCGTGCCGAGGCGAGCTGCCCCAGCGTCGAGAAGCCGAGCAGCGTGAACACCACCAGCCCGGTGACGAGGTGGTTCGAGATGTGCAGCACCTGGGCGACGAACGACGGGGAGACCGCCGTGAACAGCCCGAGCACGGCGAAGCCCGCGAACCCGGCGATCGCGGCGCGCACGAACACGCCGCGCACCTCCGGCGGCACCGACACCCGCTGCGGGCGGAAGGACACCGGGCCCCCGGCCGGCGTGATCGGTTCGGCGATCGCGAACAGCGCCACCCCGACGAGGAGGACCAGGACGATGTGCACCACGTACGGCAGGTACAGGGGTGCCGGCGCGTACTGCGCGAGCGCCCCGGCGAGCACCGGGCCGAGCCCCAGCCCGAGCATGTTCACCGCGGCCGCGACGAGGCTGTAGCGCTGCTGGCGGCCCTCGGGGGCGAGGTCGACCAGGGTCGCGGTCGCCGTGCCGGTGAAGATCCCCGCGGAGAGCCCGGAGAGCACCCGGGCGACGAAGAGCGTCGCGACGTCACCGGGGATGAGGAAGACCGCGCTGGAGATCGCGGCCAGCAGGAGGCCGGGCAGCAGGACCGCTCGCCGTCCGACCTGGTCGGAGAGCCGGCCGAAGAGGATGAGCGCGGCGGCGACGCCGACCGCGTAGGCGGCGAAGATGCACGTCACCATCACGCCCCCGAACCCGAGCTCCTGCTCGTAGATCGGGTAGAGCGGGGTCGGCAGCGTCGCCCCGAGCATCGTGATGAGGAAGGCCACGGCGACGACGGCGGCCGCGGCCGGACCGCGCAGCCCTCCCCGCCGCGACGTCGCCGAGGTCCCGGTCGTCGCGCTGATAACGAGCCTCCGTCCGCGTCGCGAGTGGATCGATCGGAGTGTGCCCGGATCGCTGCGGGCCCACCCCCGCCCGATCGGCCGGGGGACGCGGCCACGGCGGTCCGCTCGCGGCAGGATGACCCGCGTGACCGGCTACGACGTCGCCGCGCTGCGCGCCCGCTTCCCCGCCCTCGACCGCGGCTACGCGCACTTCGACGGCCCGGGCGGCTCCCAGGTCCCGCGTGAGGTCGCGCAGGCCGTCGCGGACACCCTCACCGCGCCGATCGCCAACCGCGGCCGCACCACCCCCGCGGAACGCTTCTCCGACGAGGTCGTCCTCGGCGCGCGGGCCGCGATGGCCGACCTGCTCGGCGCCGATCCGCGCGGGGTCGTCTTCGGGCGGAGCATGACGGCGCTCACCGTCGACCTCGCGCGCACCCTGGCCACGTCCTGGGGTCCCGACGACGAGGTGGTGGTCACCCGCCTCGACCACGACGCCAACATCCGCCCCTGGGTGCTCGCGGCGCAGCGGGTCGGGGCGACGGTCCGGTGGGTCGACTTCGACCCGGAGACCACCGAGCTGCACGCCGACGACGTCGCGGCGCAGCTCTCGGACCGCACCCGGGTCGTCGCCGTCACGGGGGCGTCCAACCTGGTCGGGACCCGCCCGCCGATCCCCGCGGTCGCGGCGCGCGTGCACGACGCCGGGGCGCTCTGCGTCGTCGACGGGGTGCACCTCACGGCGCACGCGGCGATCGACGTCGCCGCCCTCGGCGCGGACGTCTTCCTCTGCTCGCCCTACAAGTTCCTCGGCCCCCACTGCGGCGTGCTCGCTGCCACCCCCGCGTTCCTGGAGACGCTGCGCCCCGACAAGCTGCTGCCCTCCACCGACGCCGTCCCGGAACGCTTCGAGCTCGGCACGCTGCCCTACGAGCTCCTCGCCGGCACGACGGCCGCGGTGGACGTCCTGGCGTCGCTGGGTCCCGACGACGGCGATCGGAGGGCAAGGCTGGTCGCCGGGATGGCCGCCGTGGAGGCCCACGAGGACCGGCTGCGGACGCGGATCGAGACCGGCCTGGCCTGCCTGCCCGGGGTGTCGGTGCTCTCGCGCGCCGCGCACCGGACCCCGACGCTGCTCGTCCAGGTGCCCGGCGGCGGTCGTCGTGCTCACGAGGGGCTGGCCGAGCGCGGGGTGTTCGCGCCGGCCGGGTCGTTCTACGCGCTCGAGGCGTCGCGGCGGCTGGGGCTGGGCGACGACGGGGCGCTGCGGATCGGGCTCGCGCCCTACTCCGACGACGAGGACGTCGACCGGCTGCTCGACGGCCTGGCCGCCGTCCTCCCCGCCGACCCGCCCGCACCGGGCGCCTGATGCCCGAGCGCATCCGGCTGCGGCGCGCGAAGGGCTGGCGCAAGCCCGAGGGCGCGATCACCGTCGCGCGCCCGTCGGCGTGGGGCAACCCGTTCCGGCTCGGGGCCGTGGTGAGGACCGACGACGACGTCGAGGTCACCCTCGACCGCGACGCGATGATCGCGCTGTACCGCCGGTGGCTCGCGGAACGGCCGGACCTGGTCGAGAAGGCCCGGACGGAGCTCGCCGGGCAGGACCTCGCGTGCTGGTGCGCCGAGGACGAGCCGTGTCACGCCGACGTGCTGCTGCGGGTGGCGGCCGGCGGCGACCCGTAGCCGTCGGTGCACCGGCGTCCGACAGCGCGCGACGCAGTAGTCCACTACGGCAGACACGCGCCGTGGCGCGGCTCACTCTCGCTGGGCATGACTCCTCTCGTCCGGCGCCCGTCCGTCATGACCGGCGTCGTCCTGTTCGCCCTCTTCGGCCTGGTCGACCTGCTCAGCCCCTGGATCTTCCCGGCGCCCGACGACGCGCCCGCCTTCGCGAACACCCTGACCCTGGTCTTCGGGGTGCTCGCCCTGATCGTCCTCGGCCTCTGGCTCGCGACGGGTGCGCGCGCGGCCATGTGGGCCGGCGTGGTGATCCGGGTGATCGGCGGTGCGTTCTCGATCCTCGCGTTCACCGACCCGACGCTGTCCACCGGCTACGTCGTGGCGAACGTCGTGTACCTGGTGCTCACGGTGGTCGCCATCGTGCTCGTCGCGCCCACGCTGCGTGCGCGGGCCCGGGACGGCGGGGGCGCCGCGCTGGCCGGCCAGGTCTGACTCCTCGCGGGCACCGTCGCCCGCGCTGTCTCACTCCGAGGCCGGATCGTCCGGTCCGTCACCCCGTGGACCGTGCCCGTGAGCGGAGCGTTGCCTTTCGGTGATGCGGAGGTCACAGTCGCTTCCGAGAGTGGGCGAATCATCACCCACTGGCGCCTCGGAGGTTCCATGACCGCGACACAGTCCGTCACCGCGCCTCCGGAACACCACGGGCGCCTCGCGGACAACGCCCTGGGGCTGCCCTCGGTGCTCTTCTGCATCGTCACCGGCGCCGCCCCGCTCACCGCGATGCTGTTCAACGTCCCCGTCTCGGTCAACGGCGGTGGCTGGGCCACCCCCGCCGCGTTCTTCATCGCCACGGTGTCGCTGACGATCTTCTCGGTCGGCTACATCGCGATGGCGCGGCGGGTCACGAGCGCCGGCGGCTTCTACACGTTCGCCAGCCGGGGGCTCGGCCGCGTCATCGGGCTGGGATCCGGGCTGCTCATCGCGCTCTGCTACATGGTCTTCGTCGGCGCTGTGATCGGGGTGATGGGCTACTTCGCCGCCACGACCGTGGAGGCCTTCACCGGGCTCGCGGTCCCTGCGTGGGTCTACATGGCGATCGGGCTCGCGATCATGAGCCTGCTCGCGTGGTTCCACATCGAGCTGACCGCGAAGGTCCTCGGCGTCATGCTCGTCGCCGAGGTGCTCGCGCTGATCGTGCTGTCGGTCGGGGTGTTCGTCCACGGCGGAGCCGAGGGCTTCTCGCCGCAGCCCTTCAACCCCGTCCAGATCTTCGACAACCCCGGCGCGCTGCAGATCTTCGGCACCGGCGCCGCGGGCATCGCGCTGTTCGCGGCCTTCTGGTCCTGGGTGGGCTTCGAGATGGCGCCGAACTACGCGGAGGAGTCGCGCGAGCCGCACCGGATCGCCTCGATCGCGACCTACGGCTCGGTGGTCGGGCTGGGCATCTTCTACATGATCGTCTCGTACGCCTTCGTCACCGGCTGGGGCCTCACCGGCAGCGTCAAGGCGGTGTCCGACCAGCTCAACGGGGTGTTCGCCTCGGCGTTCTACCCGCTCTCGGACCGCTTCGTCGGCGGCTGGCTCACCGTGATCATCGAGATCCTCGCGGTCACCAGCTCGTTCGCCTGCGCGATGGCCTTCTACAACACCTCGTCGCGCTACCTGTTCGCGCTCGGCCGTGAGGGCGTGCTGCCCCGGGCGCTGGGCCGGACCTCGAAGCACCGCAGCCCGGGCGTCGCCTCGGCCACGACCACCGTCGTCGTCGCGCTCTACATGCTCGGCTTCGTGCTCTACGACCCCTCGACCGAGGGCGCCCTCACCAAGCTCGGCACCTGGTCGCCGCTGCTCGGGGTGCTCGGCATCCTCGCCGTCCAGGCCCTGGTCTGCGTCGCGATCATCCGGTACTTCCTGACGACGGCCCGCGACGGCTTCCGGGTGTGGAGCACGCTCCTCGCGCCGGTGATCGGGTGCGCCGCCATGGTCGGCGCCTGCTACCTGCTCATCGACAACCGGGACGCGCTCGCCGCGGCCCAGGGCGTCCCCTTCATCGCGCTGCTGCCCTACGTACCGCTGGTGATCTTCGTGGGCGGGGTGGTCGTCGCCCTCGTCCTGCGCGCCCGCCGCCCCGAGGTCTACGCCGGGCTCGGTCACTTCTCCCTCTCCGACCCCGTGCTCGACGCCGATCAGTCAGTGTCCGATCTGGAGGCCCAGGCATGACCGCTCTCGACGAACCCCGCACCGCCACCGAGGCCGTCCACCCCCTCGAGCCGCTGACCGCCGAGGAGGTCGCCGCGGCGTCGGCGCTGCTGAAGGACGCGCGCGGTCTCACCGAGAGCGCCCGGTTCGTGTTCGTGAACCTCCACGAGCCCTCGAAGACCGCGCTGGCCGGGTACGACGCCGAGCACCCGCTGCCGCGCGAGGCCGAGATCGTGCTCTACGAGCGCTCCGAGCCGATGCTCTACGAGGCCGTCGTCTCGCTCACCGAGAGCAGCGTGCTGTCGTGGCGGCCGCGCCCGGGGGTGCAGGCGCCCGTGATGGCCGAGGAGTTCTTCGCCACCGAGGACATCGTGCGCGCGGACCCCGGCTGGCAGGAGGCGATGCGCCGGCGCGGCATCACCGACCTCGACCTCGCGATGATCGACCCCTGGGCCTCGTCGTGGACCGGGCCCGAGGACGACCCCTCGGCGCGGCGCATCGTGCGGCCGCTGACCTGGCTGCGCGCCGCGCCCGGGGAGCACGGCTACGCCCGGCCCGTCGAGGGCCTCGTCGTCACCGTCGACCTCGACCGTCGCGAGGTGGTCGACGTGCAGGACTTCGGCGTCGTCGACCTCCCGCCGCATCCCGCCAACTACGAGCAGCCCTGGATCCACGACGCGGCGAACGTCCCGCGCGTCGAGACGATCCGCGACGACATCAAGCCCATCGACATCACCCAGCCCGACGGGCCGAGCTTCACCGTCGACGGGCACGCGGTGAGCTGGCAGAAGTGGCACCTGCGGATCGGGTTCACCCCGCGCGAGGGCCTCGTGCTCCACGACGTCTCCTACGACGACCGCGGCACCCGGCGCCCGGTGCTGCACCGCGCCTCGCTCGCGGAGATGTACGTGCCCTACGGCGACCCGGCGCCCACGCACCGGTTCAAGAACGTCTTCGACCAGGGCGAGTACGGCGTCGGGTGGCTCGCGAACCCGCTGACGCTGGGGTGTGACTGCGTCGGGCACATCCGCTACTTCGACGGCGTCGTCAACGACCAGGACGGCGCCGCCGTCACCATCCCGAACGCGATCTGCATGCACGAGGAGGACACCGGCATCGCGTGGAAGCACACCGACTTCCGCACCGAGGCCGTCGAGGTCCGCCGCCGGCGCCGCCTGGTGATCTCCTCGATCGTCACCGTCGGCAACTACGAGTACGGCTACTTCTGGTACCTCTACAACGACGGCCTCATCGAGTACGAGGTCAAGCTGACCGGCGTGATCTCCACCGGCGCGGTGCCGGTGGGCACCGTGCCCGAGCACGGCACGCTCGTCGCGCCCGGGCTCTACGGGCCGAACCACCAGCACTTCTTCTGCGTGCGTCTCGACATGACCGTCGACGGCCCGGCGAACACCGTCGTCGAGGTCGACTCGGTGCCCTCGCCGCCCGGGCCGGCGAACCCGCACGGCAACGCCTGGGTGACGACGCGCACCCCGGTCACCTCCGAGGCGGTCGGGGCCCGGGACACCGCGCCGGAGAAGGCCCGGTTCTGGAAGATCGAGAGCACGACGCAGACCGGACCGACCGGGGCGCCCACCGCGTACGCGCTCATGCCCGGGTCGACGGTGCCGCCGATGTACTCACCCGAGGCGCTCTTCGCGCCCCGCTCCGGGTTCACCGAGCACACCGTCTGGGTCACCGCCCACGACCCCGAGCAGCGCTTCGCCGCGGGCGACTACCCGCTGCAGGCGCCGCGCGGGACCGGCCTGCCGGGCTACCTGGACGCCGACCGTCCGCTCGAGGGCACCGACGTCGTCGTCTGGTACACGATGGGCGCCCACCACGTGGTCCGCCCCGAGGACTGGCCGGTGATGCCGGTGTCGACGATCGGGTTCATGCTCCGGCCCTCGGGGTTCTTCGACGGCAACCCCGCGCTCGACCTGCCGCCGAGCAACGCGGAGGCCTGCCACTAGGGCCGGTGCGAGCGGCACTCTCG
>NZ_DASXJD010000216.1:0-82812 GCF_036497585.1 Actinomycetospora sp.
GCACACGTGAGCGCTAGCGAACCACCGGCAGCGGCGTCGTCCCGGCGTCGAGCTCGCTGACGGTCGGGGCGTCGAGCGCCGTCGGGGTCGCGGGCTGCGGGGGCTCGACGACGAGCTCGACGGGCTCCGGCAGGTCCCGCACGACGCTGACCTGCGCCGTCACCGGGGCGTAGCCGCTCGCGGTGAGCAGGTAGCGGCCCTCGGTGAGGTCCTCGATCGCGAAGTGCCCGGTGCCGTCGGTGACGGTCGAGGCGACGACGCGTCCGTCGGCGCCCATGAGCACCACGAGCGACTCGGGCACCGACCGCCCCGACGTGGACATGACGCGGCCGCGCACCGCGTGACGGGCGACGGGGACCCGCACGTCGTGCCGGGTGGCCCGCCGACCCGCTGGGGTCGGCTCGGCGACGACGAGGCGCTCGGCCACCGGCTCCCGCCCGGGCGCGAGCACCGCGACGGTGTAGGTGCCGGGCTCGAGCTCCGGGCACTCCCAGGTGCCGTCGGTGCCGGTCCGGCGCACGGCGCGCACCCCGCCGGCGGTGTCGGTGACGGTCACCGTGGCGCCCACCACCGGGACGTCGGCGGCGTCGCGCACCGACCCGCTGACCGGGGTGACCCGGCGCAGCGCGACCCGGCGGCGCAGCGGCGTCCCCTCGAGGGCGACCAGCTCGGCGTGCGGCCGGAAGGCTCCGGGGTTGGCGACGACGACGTAGTTGCCGACGCCCGGGGCGTGCAGGCGGAACGAGCCGTCGGCCGCGGAGAACGTGCGGTCGACGACGGTGCCGTCGAGGGCGTGCAGCGCCATCGGGACCTCGACGAGCCCGCCGTCCACCCCGTGGCCGAACCGGTCGGCGTCGGAGGTGTCGGAGGCGTCGGTGAGGGTGCCGAGGACGACCGAGTCGCCGCTCGGCGAGGGGACCTCGGCCGCCACGTGGCGGCCGTGGGTCGCGGGCCGGGGCCCCGGCGAGGGCCGGGCACCGTCGACGAGCCGGACCATGCGGTCGGTGCCCGCGGCACCCGCCGCGCCCACCGGGGACGCGGACACCGGGACGTCGAGGGCGCCGCGGGCGGGGCCGGTCACCTCGGCCGCGGAGTCGACCGAGCCGGGGCCGCTGCCCCGCGCGGCCTCCTCGGCCTGCCGGGCCTGGATGCCCGACGTCGTGCGTAGTGGCACCTCCTTGAGGAACCAGATCAGCACGAACCCGACCGCGATGACGCAGGCGGCGACGAGGAACACCAGGTCCATCGACTGCGAGAATCCCTGCAGGAACGGCTCGGCGAGCCGCGGGTCCATCCGCTGCAGGACCGACGAGTCCTGGACGACCTGCGCGGCGCCGGTCGCCGGGTTGACGGCGGGCGCGTTGACCGGGTTCGACGCGACGGCGGGGTCGGCCAGCGCGGCCTGGAACGACGGCGTGGCGGACGCGGCCCGGAAGGCCGAGCCGATGTACCCGCCGACGGTGGAGAACAGGATCGACAGGAAGACCGAGACCCCGACCGTCCCGCCCATCTGGCGGAAGAAGGTCGCGGACGCGGTGGCGACGCCCATGTCGGAGGCCGGCACCGCGTTCTGCACCGCGAGGACCAGGGTCTGCATGCAGTTCCCGAGCCCGAGGCCGAACACGACCATGAGCAGCGCGATCTCCCAGTACGGGGTGTCGGCGTGCAGCAGGAAGTGGAAGAGCAGCATGCCGACGGTCATCAGCCCCAGGCCGATCACCGGGAACACCTTGTAGCGCCCGGTGCGGCTGGTCAGCTGGCCGGAGATGATCGAGGAGACCATGAGGCCGCCGACCAGGGGGATCATCTGGAGACCGGCCTGCGTGGGCGTCGAGCCGTTCACGATCTGCAGGTACTGCGGGACGATCGCGATGCCGCCGAACATGCCGATGCCGGTGATGACCGCGATGACCGTCGTCAGGGAGAAGACGCCGTTGCGGAACAGCCTCAGCGGCAGCAGCGCGTCGTCGCCGTAGGCCCGCTCCGCGAGCACGAACGCGACGAGCCCGATTACGCCGATCGCGTAGCAGAGCAGGGCGTCCCAGGAGCCCCAGCCCCAGCTCTGCCCCTGCTCGGCGACGATCAGCAGCGGCACGAGGGCCACCGCGAGCGCGGAGGCGCCGGGCCAGTCGATGCGCCGCTCACGCCGGCTGTGGGGCAGGTTCAGCACCCGCCACACGACGGCGAAGGCGACGATGCCGATCGGGACGTTGACGAGGAAGACCCAGCGCCAGCCGTCGATCCCGATGATCGAGGTGGTGCCGGCGAAGAAGCCGCCGACGACCGGGCCGATCACGCTCGAGGTGCCGAAGACGGCGAGGAAGTAGCCCTGGTATCGGGCGCGCTCCCGCGGCGGGACGATGTCGCCGATGATCGTGAGCGCGAGGCTCATCAGACCGCCGGCGCCGAGGCCCTGCAGCGCGCGGAACCCGGCGAGCTCGTACATCGACGTCGACAGGGTGCAGAGCACCGAGCCGATGACGAAGACCCCGATGGCGAACAGGAAGAACGGCTTGCGGCCGTAGAGGTCCGAGAGCTTGCCGTAGAGCGGCGTCGAGATCGTCGCGGTGATCAGGTAGGCCGTCGTGGCCCAGGCCTGCAGGTTGAGGCCGTGCAGGTCGTCCGCGATGGTGCGGATCGAGGTGGAGACGATGTTCTGGTCGAGGGCGGCCAGGAACATGCCGAGCAGGAGCCCGGACAGGATCGTCAGGACCTGGCGGTGGGTGAAGCCGCCCGGCGATGCGGTGGCCGACGCGGATCTCGCGCCGGTCGGGCTCCCGACCGCCGGGGTCGACGCGGTCGTGGTGGTCATCGGTCCTCCTCCACGCCCTGCGGGGCGGGGACGTCGTGGGTAGCGGGGTGGATTGCCTCGAGGGCGGTGGTGAAGCGGTCCATCAGCTCGACGAGCCGCTCGCGGTCGGCCTCGTCCCAGTCGCTCGTGATCCGGCTGATCTCGCGGTTGCGGAGGTCGCGGTTGGCCTCGAACACCCGATGGCCCTCGTCGGTCGCGGCCAGCAGGCACGCGCGGCCGTCGACGGGGTCGGGACGTCGCTCGACGTACCCGATCCGCACGAGGGCCGCGACCTGCCGGCTGACGGTGGAGGGGTCGGAGTGCACGGCCTCGGCGAGCGCGTTCGACCGGTGCGGCCCGTCGATCACGAGCCGGGCCAGCAGCACGTAGGCGGCGCGCTCGATGCCGTCGTCGCCCACCCGGCCGTTGGACACCCGCTTGCGCTCCATGAGGCGGATGAGCCGGACGAGCTGCAGACCGATGCGGTCCGAGGTGGCCCACCGCTCGTCGGCCCCCTCGGGGATCGGGGGTCCGGGCCGGGCGCCCACTGCTGCGTTCATTGCGTGCTCCGTACAATCGCTTGGTCTCTACAACTATAATTCGTCACCAGGCTCCAGGCCACCCGGGTACCCGGTCGTGGACGTGTGATCCGTGAGTCACCCCGTGGGAGCGGCGCCGGAGTGGGTGAGCGGCGCCGTCCTGGCGTCGGGGGCCAGGAACGTGCCGTTGCTGCCACGGGTGGGGCTGGCCCGGCCGGACGGCCCCGGATCTCGGCTCCGCCGCTAGCGTGCGAGCCCATGAGCGACGACGCCCCGGCCCCCGACGTGCGCGAGCGGTTCGCCGACCGCGTCCGCTACGAGCGCACCGGCCACGTCGCCACGATCACCTACGACCGCCCCGACAAGCTCAACGCGATCGACGGCGCGATGCGCGACGGCCTCAACGAGGCGTTCGCCCGCTTCACCGGAGACGACGAGGCGTGGGTCGGCATCGTCACCGGGGCGGGCCGGGCGTTCTGCGCCGGCGCCGACTTCAGCTCCGAGCGCAACCCGGCCGGCGAGTTCCCCGGCTCGTTCTGGGAGCGCCCGACGGTGAACTCGTTCGAGTCCGGCTGGGAGCTCTACAAGCCGGTGATCGCCGCGGTGAACGGCCTGTGCCTCGGCTACGGGCTGACGCTGGTGACGTGGTGCGACCTCGTCGTCGCCTCCGATCGCGCCACGTTCGGCTTCCCGGAGGTCAAGCTCGGGGTCCCGACGATCGTGGGCGCGCTCCGCCTGCCGCAGCGCGTCGGCTGGCAGCCCGCGATGGAGCTGCTGCTCACCGGGGAGACCGTCTCCGCGGCGCGCGCGAAGGAGATCGGGCTCGCGCTGCAGGTGGTGGAGCACGACGAGCTCCTCGACGCGGCCGGCCGTCTCGCCGAGCGGCTCCTCGCCGGAGCACCCCTGGCCCAGCGCGCCATCAAGGAGGTGGCGCGCCGGGGGCCGGAGATGTCACAGACCGATGCGATCCGGTTCGGCGAGACGATGCGGCGGGTCGCCGGCGCGACCGAGGACGCCAAGGAGGGCGGCACCGCGGCCCGGGAGAAGCGCCCGCCGAGGTGGCTGGGCCGCTGAACGAACGGCACCTTCCTGACGTCGGACGCCAGGATCGTGCCGTTGCTGTCCCCGGGGCTCCGGGCAGGGCCGATGAGTGAACGGCGCCGTCCTGACGTCGGACGCCAGGATCGTGCCGTTGCTGTCACCCCAGAGGCACCGAGGCGGCTCAGGCGACCCGCTCGAACACCGCGGCCAGGCCCTGCCCGCCGCCGATGCACATCGTCTCCAGCCCGTAGCGGGCCTCGCGGCGGTCCATCTCGCGCAGCATCGTCGCCAGGATCCGCACCCCGGTCGCCCCGACCGGGTGCCCCAGCGAGATCCCCGAGCCGTTCGGGTTGACCCGCTCATCGCAGACCAGGTCGATGCCCCACTCCCGGCCCACCCCGAGCGCCTGCGCCGCGAACGCCTCGTTGAGCTCGATCACGTCCATGTCCGCCAACGACAACCCGGCCCGGCCCAGCGCCTTCTCCGTCGCCGGCACCGGCCCGATCCCCATCACCTCGGGACCCACCCCGGCCACCCCCCAGGACACCAGCCGCGCGAACGGCCGCAGCCCCAGCTCGGCCGCCTTCTCCGGGGTCGTCACCAGGCACACCGCCGCGCCGTCGTTCTGCCCCGAGGCGTTCCCCGCGGTCACCGTCGCCTCCGGGTCGGACTTGCCCATGATCGGGCGCAGCTTCGCCAACGACTCCACCGAGGCGTCCGGGCGGATGTGCTCGTCGGACTCGACCACGGTGTCGCCCTTGCGGCCGTGGATCGTCACCGGCACCAGCTCCTCGTCGTAGCGGCCCTCCTTGACCGCCGCCGTGGCCTTCTCGTGGGAGCGCACCGCCAGCCGGTCCTGCTCCTCCCGGCCGATCGAGTACCGCCGGCGCACGTTCTCCGCGGTCTCGATCATCCCGCCGCGCACCGGGTGGTTCACCCCGCCGGCCCACACCCGCCCCTGGGCCAGCGAGTCCTTCATCTCGAACCCGCCGGCCTTGGTGCCCCAGCGCACCGCGTCGGTGAAGTACGACGCCCCCGACATCGACTCCGCCCCACCGGCGAGCACCATCGACGCCCCACCCGAGGCCACCGACATCGCCGCGTAGAGCACCGCCTGCAGCCCCGACCCGCAGCGCCGGTCGATCTGCAACCCCGGCACCGACACCTCCAGGCCCGCGTCCAGCGCCGCGACCCGCCCGATCGCCGGGGCGTCCATCGTCGGGTAGCAGTGCCCGAACACCACGTCGTCGATCTGCTCCGCCGTGACCCCGGTGCGGCGCACCAGCTCCCGGATCACCGTCGCCCCCAGCTCCTGGACCGGCACGTCCCGCAACGACCCCCCGAACCCCCCGACGGGCGTCCGGATCGGCTCACAGACGACGGCTTCGCTCACGACTCTCTCTCCTGTGTCAGAGGATGTACCGCAGGATCACCTCGGCGACGCACGCCGGCTTCGGCCATCCCTCGATCTCCACGGTCCCCCCGATGGTGGCCTGGACACCGTTGGGCACATCGGTGACGTCCACCAGACGGCAGTGACCCCGTACACGGCTGTCCACCGGCACCGGTGACGGGAACCGCACCTTGTTGAGCCCGTAGTTCACGGTCATCGAGACGCCACTGACCTCGAAGGTGTCCCAGCCGAACTTCGGCATGAGGGCCACCGTGAGGAAGCCGTGGGCGACGGTCCGGCCGAAGGGGCCCTCCGCGGCGCGCTCGGGGTCGGTGTGGATCCACTGGTGGTCGTCGGTGGCGTCGGCGAAGACGTCGACGCGGTGCTGGTCGACCGTGACCCAGTCACTGGTGCCGAGGTCCTCCCCCACCGCCGCGCGCAGTTCCTCGACGTCCGCGAACTTCCGCATGCCTGCTCCTCTCGATCTCGGGGTCAGAGCTCGGCCGCGATCTCCTTCGCCGCGCCGGTCAGTGCCACCCGCTCGGCCGGGGTGCCGGCGAGCGGGGTGAGGTTCAACGTGGTCACGCCCGCCTCGGCGAAGGCGGCCATGCGCTCGGCGACGTAGGAACGCGGTCCGATGAGCGAGATGGCGCGCAGCAGCTCCTCCGGCACGGCCGCCGCGGCCTGCTCCTTCTTGCCGTCGAGGTAGAGGTCCTGGATCTCCTCGGCCTCGGCCTCGTAGCCGTACCGGCGGGCGACGTCGTTGTAGAAGTTCTTGCCCTTGGCGCCCATGCCGCCCACGTAGAGCGCGACGAAGCCGCGCATCCCGTCGAGCATCTGCTTCGCGACCGCGTCGTCCTCGGTGAGGCAGAACGAGCACTGCAGGTAGACCTCGAGCGGGCCGAGCCCGGCCTCGCGCTTCGCGTTCCCCGCCGCGAGGGACTCGCCCCACACGTCCTGGGCCTTCTCGGGCACGAAGAAGATCGGCTGCCAGCCCTCGGCCTTCTCGGCCACCAGCGCGACGTTCTTCGGTCCGAGGGCGGCGACGAGGATCGGGATCCGCTCGCGCACCGGATGGTTGATCAGCTTCAGCGGCTTGCCGAGCCCCGTGCCCTGCTCCGACGGCAGCGGGATCGTGTAGTGCTTGCCCTGGTGCTCGACCTTCTCGCGGCGCCACACCTGTCGGCAGATGTCGATGATCTCGCGGGTGCGTCCCAGCGGGGCGTCGTAGCGCACCCCGTGGAACCCCTCGATCACCTGCGGCCCCGACGCCCCGAGTCCGAGCGTGAACCGTCCGCCGGAGACGAAGTCCAGGCCGGCCGCCGTCATCGCCGTCAGCGACGGGGTCCGCGTGTAGAGCTGCAGGATCCCCGAGGCGATCCCCACGCGCTCCGTCCGCGCTGCGATGAAGCCCAGCTGGCTCACCGCGTCGTAGCTGTAGGCCTCCGGGACGAAGACGATGTCCAGGCCGGCCTTCTCGTGCTCGGCCAGCTCGGCCACGCTCTCCTCGAAACCACCGCTGTAGTTCAGACCCATCCCGATGCGCACGACCGGGAGCCTGCCACGATCCTGCGTCCGTGAGCACCACGAGCGGCGAGCACTCCGTCACCGTGATCGTCCGCGGCTACGAGACCGACGCGAACGGCCACGTCAACCACGCCGTCTACCACCAGTACGGCGAGCACGGCCGGACGGACACGCTGCGGGCGGCCGGGATCGAGGTCGCGCCGCTCGCGGCCGCCGGCCTGGGCCCGGTGATCCTCGAGACCACGGTCCGGTTCCTCGCCGAGCTACGGCTCGGCGAGGAGGTGGAGGTGGTGACGCAGGTGCGGTTCGGCACCGGGAAGTCGTTCCGGATGGACTCCGAGCTCCGCCGGGGCGACACCGTGTGCGCGACGCTGACCGGCGTCATGGGGATCCTCGACCACGCCACCCGCCGCCTCGTCGCCGATCCGCGGGCCCGGCTGCGCGAGCACTCCGCCGACCCCGCGGCGTTCGACCGGATCTGGGGCACCGGGGACGTCGCGGAGCCGGCGGCCTCGTAGCCGGACCGTCCTACGGGGTGGGGGTCGCGAGGGTCGTCCCCGCCGCCCCGCCCCGCGACCGGGTGGTCGTCGTCGCGCGGGTCGTGGTCGTCTCGCGGGCGGAGGTGGGCTCCTCGGAGGTGGTCGAGCGCGCCGAGGTGCTCTCCTCGTCGTCCGGAGCGCTGGTCGTCGTCGTGGCGGCGCGGGTGCCGAAGACCTCGCCGATGCTGGTCCCCTCGCCCCCGGAGAGCGGCGAGCCCTTCACGCGCTCGATGCCGGTGACCACGACCATCGCGATGAGGAAGATCAGGATCCCGGTGGCGGCGAGCGCCGCGACCCGTCGACTGTGGCCCGGGCGGGCGGACCGGGGGGTCAGCGCGACCGTCGGCGACTCGTCGGGGGCGGGCACCCCGGGATCGGCGGGATCGTCGGGGCCGCCGGTGGGCAGGACGCGGGTCCCGACGGGTGCGGCGCGGGTCGCGTCCGCGACGGCCCCGTCCCCCAGGAACGCGGTCGCGCCGTCGGCGGGGCGCCCGGCCCGGGTGCGGTGGGCGTCGATGCGGGTGCGGACCCGGTCGCGGGTGCGCTCGAGGGAGCGCTGGTAGATCGCCTCGCCGACGGTCGTCACGACGGACGCGACGGCGGCCCCGGCCACGGTGCCGCCCGCGCCGCCGAGGAACCCTCCGGCCGCCGCGGTGGTGACGGCGGCGAGCGCCTGCCCGGTGACCCGCGCGCCGGAGAGGCCGCCGCCGGACGCGGGCGGGGTCTCGGGGGGGTCGGACACGGGGGGCACGGCCCGGGTCGGGGCCTGTGCCGGGTCGGGCGGCGGACGCACCGGGGGCCGCCCGGGTCCCGGCGCCGGGCCGCCCGGGCCCTGGCGCGCACCCGGTCCCGGCGGGGGTCCCGACGGCGGAGGTCCGGACCGGCCCGGTGGGCCCCCACGGCCGGGCGGAGGCGGCGGGCTGTGCGCGCCCGAGCCGGACGGATCCGGCCGGGCGCCGCCCTCAGTCCCCCGAGCGTCGATGACGCCCGCCCGAGCCGCGCAGCATGATCGGCCGGACCGCTCGGTCGGAGCCCGCGGTGTCGTCCCCGCGGAAGGAACGCCGCTCCAGGCTCCGGTCGGCACGGCCGAAGCTACGCCGGACTTCGTCGTAAATCGGCGTCTGGGTCATGGCGAGACCCTACGACGGTCACCCGCCGCGACCCGGGCGCCCCTGACCACCCCGTCAGGGGGTTTGGCACGCCGCTGACCTGGGAAAACGGGCTCATCCGGGCTCGGCGGAGCGACACCGCGGCGCCGGAGTGGAACAGGAGCAAACTCCACTCCACGCCATCGGACGAACGTTGTGATCCATCCGACACTCTGTGTCACGGGAGGTCGCGATCCACGGCAAACGGCCCGACATGACCGTCCACGGGGTGACGCCGTTCAACGCCGAGCCCCCGCGTGCCGCGCTGGCCGACCGGGTGCTGACCCCGCTCGACGCCTTCTACAGCCGCAACCACGGCCCGATCCCCGCGCTCGACCCCGGAGGGTGGCGGCTCCGCGTCGACGGGCTGGTCGGCCGGACGTCGTCGTGGTCGCTCACCGAGCTGCGCGACCGCTTCGGCAGCCACTCCGAGACCGCCACGCTGCAGTGCGCGGGCAACCGGCGCGCCGGGCTCGTCGAGGTGCGCGACATCCCCGGCGAGGCGCCCTGGGGCCCGACCGCGACGGCGACGGCGCGCTGGACCGGCGTGCGCCTGGCCGACGTGCTCGACGACGCCGGGGTCGACCCGGCGGCCACCGACGTCGCGTTCCTCGGTACGGACGTGAGCGAGGCGGCCACGCCCCCGCAGGAGTTCGGCGGCTCGATCCCGCTGCGCAAGGCGCGCATGCCGGAGGTCCTGCTCGCGTGGGAGATGAACGGCGAGCCGCTCCCGCCCGTGCACGGCGCGCCCGTCCGGGTCGTCGTCCCCGGCTACATCGGCGCCCGCAGCGTCAAGTGGGTGCACCGCGTGACCGTCGCCGACCGGCCGTCGCAGAACTTCTTCCAGACCTCCACCTACCGGCTGCTCCCGCCGGACGTCGACCCCGCCCGGACCGCACCCGGCGACGGCGTCGCGCTCGGGCTGGTCGCGGTGAACGCCGACTTCCTCGCCCCCGACGACGGCGCCGAGGTCGACTGCGGCCCCACGCGCGTGACCGGGTACGCCTTCGCCGGCGGCGACCGCACCGTGGTCCGGGTGGACGTCTCCCCCGACGGCGGGTCGAGCTGGATCCAGGCCGACCTCGGCGAGCAGGCGGGCACGTGGGCGTGGCGGCACTGGAGCGCGACCGTCGACGTCCGGCCCGGCGAGCAGCTGGTCCTCGCCCGCGCCTGGGACTCCTCGGCGGCGCTGCAGCCGGCCGACCCGGCGTCGGTGTGGAACCCCAAGGGCTACGCGAACAACTCCTGGGCGCGCCTGCGGCTGCGCGGCCGGAGCGCTCACACGGCGTAGCCCCCTCCCGGTCCCGCGCGGATGAGCGCCACCAGACCCACCACCGTGACGGCCGCGCACAGCACCGCGAACCCGGCACCGGTGACGCCGCCCTCGAAGCGCTCGTCGAGCACGACGATCCCGATCGTCCCTGCCACCACCGGGTCGATCGTGGTCTGCGTCGCGAGCCCGGCGTCGAGGCCGCCGTCGCGGTAGGCGGTCTGCAGCAGCAGCACCCCGACCACGGGCAGGACGACGACGGCGATCCCCGCGACGACGACGCCGGGCTCCAGCGGGCCACGGTTCAGCCCGTGCAGCACGGGCCGCACCAGCCCGGACGTCACCCCGGCGCACAGCCCGGCGCCCGCCGCGCGGGACACCGCGCGCCCCCGCCAGCCCAGCCGGTTGCCGCCCAGGACGACGACCGCGAGCACCACGGCCGCCGCGAGCGCCGTCAGTACGAGTCCGCCGGAGCCCGCCGGCCGGGTCTCGGCGTGGTGCGGGGCGAGGCTGAGCAGCCCGGCGAGCCCGGCGACCAGCACCGCGGCCGAGGCCCACTCCGCGCCCCGGACGGTGCGGTGCTCCAGGCGGGCGTCGAGCGGCAGGGCGAGCACCAGGGCCAGCACCCCGACCGGCTGGACGAGCGTCACCGAGCCGAGGCCGAGCGCGACCACGTGCACCGCGGCGCCGCACGCCATCGACCCGATCCCCGTCCACCACACCGGCATCCGCGCGAGGGCGGCGAAGAACTCCCGCCCGTCGCGGGGGTGGGTGCCCTCGTGGGCGGCCCGGGCGGCCGCCAGGCGCTGCAGCGCCGCGGCCAGCGCGTAGAGGAACGCCGAGCCGAGGGCCAGCAGGACCGCGGCGACGGGGTGGGCCTGCAGCGCAGGCCCGGGCGCGGGGGGTCTCACCGGCCCGACCGCCCCACCGTGCCGCCTCCCAGGAACCGTGCCCGCCGCGTCACCCTCGACCGTACGACCGCCGGGGCGTGGCGTGCGCGACCCCCCGGCGCCGTGCTGTGATGTCCGGACATTAGGAGTCCACACCGGAGGGGCGGGCCGATGGCGGAGGGCGTGGGCGCCCACGAGGAGCAGCGCCCGGCCGGGTCCGACGACGAGCACGAGCCCGACTACCGGTTCACGCTCGCCAACGAGCGGACGTTCCTGGCCTGGCTGCGCACGTCGCTCTCCCTGCTCGCTGCCGGGGTGGCCGTGGTCCAGCTGGTGCCGGCCTTCCCGGTGCCCGGCGCCCGGGCCGTGATCGGGGCCCTGCTCGCCGTCCTCGCCGTGGTGGCGGCGGCCTCCGGGGTGCTGCGGTGGCGCTCGGTGGAGACCGCGATCCGCCGCGACCGGCCGCTGCCGGCGCAACGCGTCCCCTGGGCGCTCGCGGCCGGCCTGGTCGTCCTCGCGCTGTTCGGGCTCGCGCTGATCGCGCTGCGGGGCGGGGCGTGACGAGCCCGTCGGACGCCGGTCTGCAGGCCGAGCGCACCGGGCTCGCGTGGAGCAGGACCTCGCTCGCGGTCGCCGCGAACGCGGTCCTGCTCGCCGTCCGCGAGATCGCGCACGCCACGCCGTCGCTCGCCCTGGTCCCCGCGGGGATGGCGCTGCTCGTATCGCTCGCGACGGCGGCCTACGGGGTGCACCGCACGCGGGTGCTGCGCCACGCCCCGCTGCCCCGGCCGCTCGCCGCGCGCGGCGCGGTCCTGCTGCTCGGGTGGTCGGTGGTGGTGCTCGCGGTCGTCGCCGGCGCCGTCCTGGCCATCTGAGTGCCCGAGGTGTCCGAGGGACCGGCGCACCAGCCCAACGCCGCCCCGCTCCCCCTGGCCTGGCGCTTCTGGGTCGTGGTGCTGCTGGTCGGGGTGGGCGCCGGGGTGGCGGGTGGGCTGCTGACGTTGCTGCTGCACGCCGTGCAGGACGTCGCGTACGGCTACCGGGGGGAGAGCTTCCAGCTCGGGGTGGAGCAGGCGCCCGCCTGGCGCCGCGTCGTGGTGCTCGCCCTCGCCGGGCTCGTCGGCGGCCTCGGGTGGTGGTGGCTGCGGGGACCGGTCGGCCGGCGTCTCGGGCGGGCCCGCGGGGTCGCCGCCGCGGTCTGGGACCCCGAGGGCCGGATGGGTCTGACCCGCACCCTGCTCGACGGCGTGCTGCAGATCGTCGTCGTGGCGCTGGGGGCCTCGCTCGGCCGGGAGGGCGCCCCGCGGGAGGTGGCGGCCGCGCTCGCGTCCCGCCTGGCCGAGCTGACCGGCCTGTCGGCCGAGGAGCGTCGCGTACTCATCGCGTGCGGGGCGGGAGCCGGCCTGGCCGCGGTGTACGACGTGCCGTTCGGGGGTGGGCTGTTCACCCTCGAGGTGCTGCTGGGCACGCTCGCGCTCCCGGTCGCGGTGCCCGCCGTCGTCACCTCCGTGCTCGGGGCCGTCACGGCCTGGCTCTTCCTCGGCGACACACCGGTGTACGCCGCGGGCGCCCCGCCGGTGAGCGCCCCGGTCGTGGTGTTCGCCGTCGTCACCGCGCCGGTCGTGGCGCTCGCGGGGGTGGGGTTCGTCCGGCTGGTGGCGTGGTCGCGACGGCGGGTGCCGACGGGGTGGCGGCTCCCGGTCGCCACGACCGTGGTGTTCGCCGCGCTCGGGGCGCTCGCGATCCCGCTGCCCGCCCTGCTGGGCAACGGCAAGGGTCCGGCGCAGACCGTCCTCGACGGCGGCGGGACGCTACCGGTGCTCGTCGCGCTGGCCCTGCTCAAGCCGCTCGCCACGGCGGCGTCGCTGCGCAGCGGCGCGAACGGCGGGTTGTTCACCCCCACGCTGGCCACCGGGGCCCTGCTCGGCGCCGTCCTCGGGCGGTTCGCGACGCTGCTGGGGGCCGGCGCCCCGGCCGGGGCCTACGCGCTCGTCGGGGCGGCCGCGTTCCTGGCCGCCGCCCAGCAGGCGCCGCTGTCGACCGTGGTGCTGCTGCTGGAGCTGACCCACGTCGGGACCGGGCTCCTCGTCCCGATCGCGCTGGCCGCGGTGCTCGCGGTCCTGGTCGCGCGGTTCGTCGAGCCGTGGTCCACGACGACCGCCGGGCTCGAGGGGCCGTCGGTCACCGCGCCCGGTCCGCCGGTCCCGTCGTCGTCGGGACGTCGGCGGTGGCGCCGGGCACGGGGTCGCCGCCCTGCTCCGCCGCCTCACAGGCCTGCTCGGGGGTGAGGTAGTCGTCGGTGTGCTCGAACTCGGCCAGCCGTCCCGACGAGCGGGTGAGGAACCCGAGCCGCACCGAGGAGTTCCCCGCCACGGCGTGCAGCGCCCAGTTGCCGGCCACCCGGGCCATGGCGACCGGCGCGCCCATCGCCACGAGGTGATAGCCCCGGGTGACGATCTGAGCGGGCCGCCCGGAGAGGTCCAGGTGCAGGGGCTTCGCCACCGCGTCGGGGCCGCCGAGGTCGACGACGAGGCCGAGGTCGCGGTGCCGGTAGCGTCGCGGCCGACGGCCGCGCAGGCTCGCGACGACGTTGTCCGCTGCGACCGGGGCCTGCCGGGTGGCGTGCTGGGCGGTCGGCGGGCAGACCGCCCCGTTCCCGGCGACGAGGTCGGGGACGGCCGCGCAGTCGCCGAGTGCGAACACCTCGGGGTGCCCGGGGACGGCGAAGTCGGCGCCGACCACCAGCCGTCCCTCCTCGCTGTCGACACCGAGCCGGGACACGAGCGGGTTGGGGGACACCCCGGCCGTCCAGACGAGCGTGTTCGTCTCGAGGCGGCGGCCGTCGGAGAGGGTGACCGAGCAGTCGTCGGCCGACGCCAGGCTGGTCCGCAGGTGGACGTGCACCCCGCGGCGCAGCAGCACCTGCCGGGTGTCCTCCCCCAGCCGCGGCCCGAGCTCGGGCATCAGCTGGGCGCCGTGCTGCACGAGGTGCCACTGCACCTGCGACGGATCGAGCCGGTGGAATCGCCGGGCGAGCCCCGAGGTCATCAGCTCGAGGTTCGCCGCGGTCTCCACACCGGCGTAGCCGCCACCGACCACGACGAACCGGCAGCGGAGCGCGCGCTCGTCGGGGTCGTCGCTCGCGTTCGCCAGCTCGAGCTGGCCCAGCACGTGGTCGCGCAGGAACTGGGCCTCGGCCAGGGTCTTCATCCCGCGCCCGTACTCGCGCAGGCCGGGGATGTCCATCGTCCGCGTGATGCTGCCGGGGGCGAGCACGAGGCGGTCGTAGTCGAGGATCTCGCGGCGCCCGGTGATGCTCGTCGACACTACGCGCCGCCGGTCGAGGTCGACGCCGATGACACGGCCCGGCACGAACGTCGCGCGGGTCAGCCGGCGGGTCAGCGACGCGGTCACCGCGGTCGGCGGCAGCACCCCGGCGGCGACCTGGGGCAGCAGCGGGAGGTAGAGCATGTAGTCGTCGGGGCTGACCAGGCGCACGTCGGCGTCGGGCAGCCGGCGCTCCAAGCGGCGCGCGACCCCGAGCCCGGCGAACCCGCCGCCGACGATGACCACCCGCTCCGGCACGGTGCCTCCTTTGGTCTTCGGCTCGTGCGTGTCCTGTCGGCGTGCTGTGTTGTCAGTCGTGCTGGAGCGCGGAAACACACGCACACCTCAGCGGACGAACGCACTGTGCCCGGTCACCGCCTTGCCCACGATCAGGGTGTTCATCTCGCGGGTGCCCTCGTAGGAGTACAGCGCCTCGGCGTCGGCGAAGTACCGGGCGATGCCGTTGCCGACGATGATGCCGTTGCCGCCGACGACCTGGCGGCCCAGCGCGACCGTCTCGCGCATCCGGTCGGCGCAGAACTGCTTGGCCAGCGCCGAGTGCGCGTCGGACCCGCCGCCGTCGTCGATCAGCGCCGCGTTGCGCGCGGCCATGCCGAGCGAGGCGGTGGTGTTGCCGAGCATCTGGACCAGGGCGTCCTGGATCATCTGGAAGCCCGCGATCGGGCGGCCGAACTGCTCGCGCTGCTGGGCGTACGACAGCGCCAGCTCGTAGGCCGCCATCTGCACCCCGGTGCAGGCCCAGGAGGCGTTGCCGCGGGTGCGCCGCAGCACCGCCCCGGCGTCGGCGAAGGTGCCCTTGCCACCGGAGAGGCGGTTCTCCTCGGGGACGCGGACGCCGTCGAGGGTGATGTCGGCGTTCTGCGTGATGCGCAGCGAGGTCTTGCCCTCGATCTTGGCGGTCGTGAGTCCTGCGGTCTCCCGCGGGACGACGAAGCCGCGAACGGCCCTGCCGTCGGCGTCGTCGGACACGTCACGGGCCCAGACGACGATGACGTCGGCGAAGGTGCCGTTGCCGATCCAGCGCTTGTGCCCGTCGATCACCCACTCCCTATCGGCATGCTCCCCTGATTTCACGAGGCGGGCGGTGGTCTCCATCCCGCCGGCGACGTCGCTCCCGCCGTGCGGCTCGGTCAGCCCGAACGCCCCGATGGTCTCCATGCGCGCCATCGGCGGCAGCCAGCGCTCCTTCTGCTCCGGTGTGCCGCACGCGTCGATCGAGCCCATCGCGAGCCCGCAGTGCACCCCGAAGAAGCTGTTCGTGGAGGCGTCCACCCGCGCGATCTCGGCGTGGACGAACCCCATGAACACCCGCCGCGCCGGCTCGTCGGACCAGCCGGAGAGCCCGTAGGGCAGCCCCGCGAGGTCGAGGCCCGCGAACCCCTGGACGAGCTGGTCCGGGAACGAGTCGCTCGCCCACGCCTCCTCGACCACGGGCGCGACGTCGCTCGCGAGGTAGGAGCGCAGCCGGCGCAGGTGCTCGAGCTCGGCGTCGGTGAGCAGGTCGACGTAGGAGTAGAAGTCCGCGACGTGCGGCCCGTCCGGCTCGAGCGCGAGGTGCGGGCGCGGCAGCTCGTCGAACGGGTTGGCGACGGCGCCCGCCTCGTCCGGGGCGGGGGCGCTGCGGTCGTCGTCCGTGGGAGGGCGGGAGTCGGTCGGCGCGGCCATGTCAGCAGCGTCCCCCCGGCGTCGGGACCCCGCCACGCGACGGCCGCGGTGATCGTGGTCCGAGCAACCCGTGCGGGCGGCGCCGGCAAAATGCTTGTACTATTCAAGTGAAATCAGGGTGGTCCGGCACGTACCGGGTGGCTGCCGTCCGTGCGGGCGAGCACAGTGGGCCCGGACGGGTGGCCGGCGGCCGGGAGACGTGTTGTCCCGACCGGGGCATTGGTGCGGCCGGGTCACCGGCGGGGCGCTCGCACGTCGGACCGATGGGAGCGGCGGCTCGCGAGGTGCACGGACGGCCGGGGTCGGGCGGCCGGGCACCGGGTCAGGTCGGGGCCCCACCACGGAGCACCCGATCCCGAGGCACAGCGGAGGAGTGCGACGGTGGACGGACAGCAGCCGATCATGATCTTCGGTCGGGTGACGAGGGGGGACGGTGCACCGCTCCCCGGGGCGGCGCTGACCCTTTGCGACCTCGCTGGTGACCAGCTCGACCGCACGGTGGCCGACCACGGCGGGCACTACCAGCTCGAGCCGTCCACCGGCGGCACCTACCTGGTCATCTGCTCCTCCTCGACGCACCAGCCGAAGGCTTCCCTCGTCGCGGTCTCCGACCGCCCGCTGCGCCACGACGTCGGGCTCGCCGGCGGCGGCGCGAGCCTCGAGGGCACCGTCGGTGTCGGCCGCGAGCAGGGCCTCGCGGGGACCGCGGGCGTGGTCCTCACGCTCACCGACGTGCGCGGCACCGTCGTCGCGGTCGCCCGGTCGGGCGCCGACGGCACCTACCGGTTCGCCGACCTCGACGAGGGCTCCTACACCCTGACCGCGGCCGCGCCGGACATCACTCCGGTCGCCGAGACCGTCCAGATCCCGGCCGAGGGCCGCGTCACCCGCGACATCGCCCTGGCCACCCAGCTTCGCCTCACCGGCGTCGTGCGCTCCGCCTCGGGCGGGCGCCCCGTCGGGGAGGCCCTGGCCACCCTCGTCGGCTCCGACGGCAACGTCGTCGGCGCCGCGGTGACCGGCGACGACGGCACCTTCACCTTCCCCGAGGTCGCGCCCGGCACGTACACGATCACCGCCAGCGGCTACGCACCCGTCGCCAGCGAGATCGAGGTCGGCGCCGGCGCGCCCTCCGAGGTCACCCTCACCCTCACGCCGCCCGCCCTCGGGCCGGTCGACGGTCCCGCCTCCGACGGCTACTCCGACGACCACGACTGGTCCCGCGGGTTCGGATCCGAGGACTTCGGCAGCGACGCGGTCCCGGCCGGCGGCGCCTCCACCAACGGTCACAACGGCCGCCACGCCTCCGGCCCCGGCGGCGACCAGCCCGGCGCGGACGACCTCGGCTTCGACGCCGACGGCGGGCGCCGATGACGGCGACGCAGCGCGACGTCCAGCGGATCAGCGGCACGGCCGTCACCAGTGACGGCTGGCCGGTGCCGTTCGCCGTCGTCACGATCATCGACGCCGCCGGGCGGCAGATCGGCGGCACGCCGGTCGCAGACGACGGCCGCTTCGTCGTCGAGAACCTGCCCGCCGGGCCCTGCACCGTCATCACCTCCGCGGTCGGCCACACCCCCGCCGCCCGCCCCGTCGGGGGTCCTGGGCAGGGCGAGCTCGGGCGGGTCGTGCTCACCCGCACCGGGGCGCTCGAGCTCCCCGCGCCGGGTCGGTGGGACGTCGACCCGGTGCACTCGCGGATCTCCGCCTCGGCGTTCCACCTCGGGATCACCAAGGTCCACGGCCGGCTGCGGACGTTCACCGGGCACATCGACATGGGCGCGGACCTGGCCTCGACGGGCGTGTCGGCGGCGATCGAGGCGGGGAGCGTCGACACCGACGACGAGCGCCGCGACGAGCACCTGCGCGCCCCGGATTTCCTCGACGTGCTGCGCTTCTCCGACATCCGGTTCGACTCGACCGAGATCGTCCCGCACACTGCCGACCACTGGACGATGTACGGCGACCTGCTGCTCAAGGGCGTGGCCAACCGGGTGGCGCTGGACGTGGTCTACCACGGCGCCGGGCCGGACCTGTGGGGCGGCGAGCGGGCCGGGTTCTCGGCCACGACACAGCTCTCCCGCGACGACTTCGACATCTCGTGGAACCAGTCGGTGATCGCGGGCATCTTCGCGATCGGTCGGACACTGCGGATCGAGATCGACATCGAGGCGGTCCGGGTCCCGGGCTGAGCTCGAGGGGCGGGGCCCTGGCTTCGCCGTCTCGTCGCGGCCACCTCGCCGCCACGTCGCCGTCGAGAAACCCGAGCTCGTGGGCAAGGCCCTCCGCCGCAAGCAGATCATCAGGCTCCAGCGCGGCATCAGCACCGGGTCGGCCTCGATCTCGACGGACGGTCCGAGCACGGGATGGATCGGGCGGTGCTCGAGGAGCGCAACCGCGAGAACCAGATCGCGCTCCGCGACCTGACGATCCTGCCGTTCTCCTGGTTCGACGTGTTCGGGCGACGGCGTAGTTCCTGCGCACGGTCCGGGGAGCGATCGGCGCATGAACGGTCAGCGCGGGATCCCGACGATGGACCGGGACGGCTCAGGAGCGGCCGACCGCCCGGCGGTCCAGCACCAGGTCCAGGTCCACGGGGACGGTGCTGACGGACACCTGGGTCGCCCGCGGCGCGACCGAGCCGTCCGATCCCCGGGGCGTCGCGATGACCAGGAAGTCCCCGGGCGACGGCGGCTCGAGCCGGAAGTGGCCCTCGTCGTCCGAGAGCACTCTCCCGGCCTGCCGACCGGAGCGGTCCACGAGGGTGAGCACGGCCGGCGTCGGGGTCGCGTCGGGGCCGAGCACGCGTCCCTGGAGCACGCGCCCGGTCGTCGGGTGGGCGAGGGCATGGCCGTTGCCGTTCACGTGGCCGTTCCCGACCCCGACCGCCGTCCGGTCGTGCTCCTCACCTGCCGTCTCGGCGACCGGCGAGCCGTTGACCTCGTCGCCGAGCGCCTCCGGTGCCGGCGCGGCCGTCGGCTCCTGGTACGCGTACTTGCCCCCGCGCAGCAGCGAGGCGAACGCTGCGACCACGCAGCACGCGGCGGCGAACACCAGCGCGAACGTGAGGCCGTCGCCGAACGGCCCCGAGATCAGCGACGGGAAGAACGACCGGCCGGTGAGGTACTGCGCCTGCTGCGGGCCGACCTGCGCGAGCACCTGGGGCCCGAGCAGGGTCTGCATCGGGTTGTAGCCGAGGAGCGAGGCGAACAGGGTGCTCACCGGGGGCAGCTCGGAGATGCGCTGGGCGGCGTCGACCGGGACGCCGTGGGCGAGCAGGCCGGTGCGGAGGGCCGTGGGCAGGGAGCTCGAGAGGCCCAGGATCAGCATCGAGAAGAAGATGCCGATCGAGAGCACCGTCGCGGCGTTCTGGAACGTCGAGGTCATCCCGGCGGCGGCGCCGCGCTGGCGGGGCGGGACCGAGTTCATGATCGCCGCGCGGTTGGGCGAGGAGAACAGCCCCATCGACAGGCCGTTGAGGGCGAGGATGATCGCGAAGCTCCAGTAGGCGAAGTCGACCGGGAGGAACTTCAGCAGCAGGAAGCTGACGGCGGCACCGAGCATGCCGATCGTCGCGTAGGCCCGGGCGCCGTGCCGGTCGGACAGGACGCCCGAGACCGGTCCGGCGACGAGGAAGCCGATGGTCAGCGGAACCATGTAGATGCCGGCCCAGAGCGGCGTCGACTCGTAGTCGTAGCCGTGCTGGGGCAGCCAGATCCCCTGCAGCCAGATGATGAGGATGAACTGCAGGCCACCGCGCCCGAGGGCGGCGAGCAGGCTCGCGATGTTCCCGGCCGTGAACGCGCGGATCCGGAACAGCGACAGGTGGAACATCGGCTCGGCGACACGGGCCTCGACCACGGCGAAGACCGCCAGCACGACGACGCCGCCGATCAGCAGGCCGAGCACCATCGGGCTCGTCCACCCCATGACGTGGCCGCCGTAGGGCTGGATGCCGTAGGTGATGCCCATGAGCACCGCGATGAGGCCGACGGCGAAGGTGATGTTGCCCCACCAGTCGATGCGGGCCGCGTGGCGCTCGCCGGCCTCCTTGAGCTTGAAGTAGGCCCAGATCGTGCCGAAGACCCCGATCGGCACCGACACGACGAACACCAGGTGCCAGCTGATCGGGGCGAGCACGCCGCCGATGATCAGGCCGATGAACGAGCCGGCGATCGCCGCGATCGAGTTGATCCCGAGGGCGAGGCCGCGCTGGTGGGTGGGGAAGGCGTCGGTGAGGATCGCCGTCGAGTTCGCGAGCAGCAGCGCGCCGCCGATGCCCTGCAGGACGCGCATGACGATCAGCCAGATCGCGCCGGCGTCCCCCTGCAGCCACGTGACGGCGAGCAGGATCGAGAAGAAGGTGAAGACAGCGAACCCGAGGTTGTACATCCGGGTGCGGCCGTACATGTCGCCGATGCGCCCGAAGCTCACGACGAGGACCGCCGTGACCACGAGGTACCCCATGATCAGCCAGAGCAGGTAGCTGATGTTCGAGGGCGCGAGCGGGTCGATGTCGATGCCGCGGAAGATGTCGGGCAGCGCGATGAGCAGGATCGACATGTTGATCGTCACGATCAGCACGCCGAGCGTGGTGTTCGACAGCGCCACCCACTTGTAGCGGTCGGACCGCTGCTGCCCGGCCGTCGCGTCGGTCGGTGCCGTCGTCGTCACGCGACCCTCCCCCTCATCGTTAGCCTATGCAAATACATCTTACGCCGGGCGGGCCTCCCTCGCGCCACGAGGCACCACGGCTGACGCCGGGCAGGATCGGCCCCGACTCGGGGGCCCGGTTCAGGAACCCGCGGGGACCAGGACCGGGAGTACCCGCTGGGCGAGATCGACGAGCACCGATCGCGCCTGGTCGGAGGACAGCGAGCCGCGGTTGAGCGAGAGGCTCAGGGTCACGCGCTTGTAGCCGACGACGAGGATGGGCCCGTCGGGGTCGGAGAAGAACGTGCCCGACGCGGCCCCGATGGGGGTGTCGACCCCGGTGACCCCCGAGCTCTGTTCCACCTTGTTGTTGATGCCGACCTGCGCCTGCCCGGCCTCCGGGGTCGCGTAGCCGCTGGCGAGCAGCTTGAGGACCTGCGAGCCCTGCTGCGGGGCACCCGCCCCGCCGGCGGAGGTGTACGTGCACGTGACCCGCTCGAGGCGCCCGACGGACGGGGCGGGGACGTCACGCAGCGCGCGGACGTCGAGCGAGCCGATCGGCAGGCCGAGCAGGTTCGGCAGGTCGTCCTTCGACAGCATCTGGTTGCAGTCGGTCGGGATGAGCGTCGAGCGGGGTGCCGGGGCGGACGTCGGTGCCGCGGCGCCCGGGCCCGGGAAGGTCGGGATGGGCGGCGTCGCCAGCTCGGTCCCCGAGGAGCAGCCCGCGAGCAACGCCGTGAGGGTCAGCACCGCCAGGGCCGCCGCCCGCCGTCGTCCCGCTCGTCCCCGCACCCTCGTCCCCTCGACCGCACCGCCGGTGTGGGCGCCCACGGTAGTGGGCGCGGACGGACGGAGCCGCGCGCCGCCACGGGGTGCGTCGCACGGACCTCAGTCCGGGGTGTCCCCGTCGATCTCCGCGAGCACCCGCTGCGCCACCCCGAAGGCACGGTTGGCCGCCGGCACACCCGCGTACACCCCGACCTGCAGGAGCACCTCGCGAATCTCCTCGCGGGTCAGGCCGTTGCGCAGTGCCGCCCGGACGTGCATCGCGAGCTCCCCGTCGTGGTGCAGGGCCGCCAGCACCGAGAGGGTGACGATGCTGCGCTGGCGCCGGTCGAGGCCCGGCCGGTTCCAGATGCCGTCCCACGCGTAGCGGGTGATGAAGGCCTGGAAGTCGGCGGTGGTGTCGTCGATCGCCCCCAGCGCCCGGTCGACGTGCTCGTCGCCGAGGACCTCTCGCCGGGTGGCGAGGCCGGCCGGGTCGAGTTCCGGGGTGTCGGTCACAGGTGCTCCTCGGGGCGGCGGGCGGGGCGGCGGGTGGCGTCCCGGGCGGCCAGGAAGGCGTCGACGAGCTCCACCGACTCGCCGACGTGGGCCGCGGGGTCGAGGGCGGCGTCGACCTCGGCCCGGGTGACGTCGGTACCCGACAGGGCCTCGACGAGGACGTCGGCGAACGGCCGGTCCTCGTCGAGGCTGCGCGACGCGACGGCGGTGACGAGGCCCTTCGGGTCGTCGACGCGGCCCCGCAGCGCCGTCGTGACGTGCTCCGCGAGGAGCAGCCCTCCGGTGACCTCGAGGGAGGCCGCGACCCGGGCCGGGTCGAGCGCGAGGTGGCCGAGCGCGTCGGCGAGCCAGGCCGCGCCGGAGCCGACCGTGCGGAGCAGCTCCGCGGTGGGCCGCCACTCGGCGTGCCACGACCCGGCGGCGCGTTCGTACTCGTGGCCGGAGGCCGCGGTGAGGAGCGCGGCGACCAGGCCCGGCACGGTGATCGCCGCGGCGCGCGCGGAGATCGCGGCGACGGGGTTGCGCTTGTGCGGCAGCGTCGACGAGCCGCCGCGTCCCGGCACGTCCTCGCGGGTCTCGCCGACCTCGGTCTGGGCCAGCAGCACCAGGTCGGTCGCCACCGATCCGATCGCCGCGCCGGCCCGCCCGAGGAGACCGGCCAGCTCCGCGACCCGTCCGCGCTCGGTGTGCCACGCCAGCACGGGCTCGGCGAGGTCCAGCCGCCGGGCGAGCGCCGCCCGCACCGCCGCCCCGCGGCCCGCGAAGGCGGCCAGCGTCCCGACCGCCCCGCCCAGCTGCACGGCCGGACGCCACCCCTCCAGCGCCCGTGACGCGTCGTCGAGCCCGCTGGCCCACCCGGCGGCCCGCAGCCCGACGGTGACCGGGGCGGCCTGCTGCAGCAGGGTGCGGCCCGCGGCGGCGCGGTCGCGGTGGGTGCGGGCGAGCGCGGCCGCGGCGTCGGCGGCGTCGGCGAGGTCGGTGGCGATCACCGCGAGGGCGCGGCCGGCCACGAGCACGCCCGCGGTGTCGACGACGTCCTGGCTGGTCGCGCCGCGGTGCACCGCCGCGGCGGCCTCGTCACCCGCGTCGGCGCGCACGGCCTGCCGCAGCGCCGCCACCAGCGGCACGACCGGGTTGCCGGCGGCCGCGGCGTCGGCGGCGAGCGCGGCGACGTCGAAGCGCTCGGGCCGACACGCCGCGTCGATCGCGTCGGCCGCGGCGGCGTCGAGGCCCCCCGCCTCCGCGGTGGCGTGGGCGAGGGCGCCCTCGACGTCGAGCATCGCGGCGAGCCAGGCGCCGTCGGCAACGGCGTCCCGAGCCCCGCCGCGGGCGAGGATCTCGTCGAAGAGGCCCGGGGTCACCGGCGCATCATGCCGCGCGCGGTGCCCGGGCCGCCGAGGAGACTCAGGCGAACTCCTTGACGAGGGTCGAGCAGAACGCGTCGAGGTCGTTCGGGTTGCGGCTGGTGATCAGGCCCTGGTCGACGACGACCTCCTCGTCGACGACGGTGCCGCCGGCGTTGCGGATGTCGGTGCGCAGGCTCGGGAACGACGTGAGCCGCTTGCCGCGCACCACGTCGGCCTCCACGAGCGTCCACGGCGCGTGGCAGATGGCGGCGACGGGCTTGCCGGCCCCGACCATGGCCTGCACGAACGAGACGACGTCGCCGTTCTGGCGCAGCGTGTCCGGGTTGCAGGTGCCGCCGGGGAGGATGAGCGCGTCGAAGTCGTCGGCGGAGACGTCGGCGATGGCGGCGTCCACCGTGAAGGTGTCGGCCTTGTTGATGTCGCTGTTCATCGCCTGGATCTCGCCGGTGTCGACCGAGATGAGCGTGGTGGTGGCGCCCGCGTCGTCGGCGGTCTGACGCGGCTGGGTCAGCTCGACCTGCTCGACGCCGCTCGCCGCGAGGATCGCGACGCGCTTGCCCGCGAGTTCGTTCGCCATGGCGGAGGGCCTCCTGTGAGGGCCGGGTTCGAAGACCCGGCCGGATGCCCGGGTCCGCGCGGCACCGAAACGGCCCGCAGCCCCGGTCAGGACGGGCTCGTCGTGACGTCGGGTGGCAGCGACGACGCCGAGCCGACAGCGCCCGTCACCTCACCCGCGCAGCACCGGCGCCCCGCCCTCGCCCAGCTCCCCGCCCGACTCGAGCACGTCCGCCCGGCTCCGACCCCACGCCGAGAGCCGCGCCGCATCCACGCCGTGTCGGGCGCCCGCCGCGGACCCGTCGGCGACGTTGTCCGCGCCCCGACGCAGCAGGGAGACCGCCCCGCGGCGGTTGCCGCGCTGTTCGTGGGTGAGCCCCACCGCCAGCTGCGCGAGGCCCTGCCAGAACGGGCGCTCGTCGTCGCGGCCCGACTTCCAGGCCCCCTCGAGCACCTCGTGGGCGTGGAAGGGGTAGCCGCCGTCGAGCAGCCGCTGCGCCTCGGCGAGCGCCTCCTGCGGCGCCAGCACGACGTCCTCGTCGACCCGCTCGACGCCCGCCTCCCCGGACGGGAGGGGGCGTCCGGACGAGTCGCGCGGGCGGGCGTTGCGCGCCCGTCCCGTGGGGTCGCGGTCACGGTCGACGCGTCGGGCTCCCGGTGCCGTCATGCTCCGAGCCTGACACGGGCGGCGCCGCCGAGTCGTCGGGAGCCGAGTCGGGAGCTGTGGCGTGGCTGTTCTTCCCGCCCCGTGTGGACACCAGGCTCGTGACGGTGACGACGGCGAGCGTGACGACGATGACCGTCAGCGAGAGCCAGGTCGGGATCGCCGGGATCGCCGCCGAGACGTCCTCGTGCAGGTAGAGCAGGATCAGCTTGACGCCGATGAAGACGAGGATGAACGCGAGCCCGTAGCTCAGGTGCACCAGCCGGTCGAGCAGCCCCACGAGCAGGAAGTACAGGGCGCGCAGCCCGAGCAGGGCGAGCGCGTTCGCGGTGAACACCAGGTAGGAGTTCTGCGTGATCCCGAAGATCGCCGGGATCGAGTCCAGGGCGAAGACCAGGTCCACCGAGAGGATGACCGCGACCGCGATGAACAGCGGCGTGACCCCGAAGCGGCCGCCGATCCGGCGGGTCAGTTGCCCGTCGTGCGGGTCGCCCTCGGCGGTGTCCTCCTCGTGGACGGTGACGAGCGGGCGGGTCAGGCGCACCGCGACGTTGTCGCTCATGTCCTTCGGTTCCTGGCCGTGCGAGCGGACGAGCCCGTAGGCGGTGTAGAGCAGGAACAGCCCGAAGACCACGAACACGAAGGCGAACGCCGAGATCACCGCGGCGCCGACCACGATGAAGACCGCGCGCATGACCAGCGCGCCGACCACGCCCCAGAGCAGCACCTTCTGCTGGTGGCGCTTCGGCACCGCGAACTGGCCGAGGATCACCGCGAAGATGAAGAGGTTGTCGACCGAGAGGCTCTTCTCGACCAGCCAGCCCGAGTAGTACTCGATGCCGGACTGCGGCCCCATGAAGAACCAGACCCCGGCGCCGAACACCAGCGCGACGACGACGTAGATCACCGACCACAGCGTCGCCTCGCGGAAGCTCACCTCGTGGGGCGACCGCGCGTGCCAGACGTCGACGGCGACCAGCACGGCGATCCCGCCGATCGTGGCCGCCCACACCCACAACGGGACCGTCACGCCGCCACTCCGTCCAGGCCGTCCACGCTGCCTCCTCGCCGCTCCCCGTCGTGGTCGCTCCCCCTGATGACGAGCGGCGAGGACTTTGAGTTCCCTTTACCTCGTGAGGTCGGCCACGTCACCCCTTGGGAGGGGAACCGTCCCCGCCCGCGCGCCGCGCGCACCTCCGCGATGTGCGACCGGGAACCGTGCACCGCGCTGTCGACCGGGAGGGGCGCGGGTGGCGATCCGGGTCGTGCGCCCCCTCGCGGGCGGGATCGCGGCACTGGCCGCCGTGCTCGTCGTCGCCGCCCCACTGGGAGCTGCGCGCCGCGGGGACGCCGCCGCTGCGCACGGCACTCGGCGCGCTGCCGCTCGCCCGCGGCGGGGCGCCCTGGCCCGGCCTGCAGGACACCGAGCGGGCCCCGCGCACCGCGGTGGGCCTCTCCGCCGACGGCCGCACCCTCGCCATGATCGCCGTCGACGGGCGGGCGCAGGCCAGCGTCGGGCTCACCCTCGCCCTGCTCGGGCGCCTCGTGGTCGACCTCGGCTACCCGCAGGCGGTCGGGCTCGACGGCGGCGGGTCCACCCAGATGGTGCGCCGGCCCGGGGGCGGGACGCTCGCCGTCGCCAACACCCCCTCGGACACGCCGCTGCGCCGTGTGCGCGACGGCGTCGGCGTGGTCCCGGCGCGCGAGCGGATGGCCGAAATGTCACAGCCGCTGGAACACGGGGGTGGGGGGCATGGTTGTATCGGGCGTCCGGACCGGGCGCCATGTGCCCCCGGGTCTCATTGATAAGAGCCGCCAGGGACGATCGTTCGGCTGAAGCCCTGGTGTGCCACGCGCCGCGAGGCGGCTCATCGCTCGGTCCGGACACCCTGACACGTACGACGGGCTGTGCCCGGCCTCCGGCGCGGCAGCTCCGCGGCGCTGCGTGCCGCCCCCACCTCACCCGAGGTGCGGGGCGTGTTGTCGTCCGGGGGGCGAGCTCAGCCCCCGCCGACCTGCTTCTGGACCTGCTGCCCCGCCTGCTGCGCACAGACCTGCCTGGCCTGGTCGAGCGTCGATCCGCTCGCGACCTGCTGGCGGACGCACTGCTGGGCCTGCGCGATGGTGCCGCCGAGTCCGCCGGGGATGACCACCAGCGCCAGCGACGAGCCGATCGTGATGAGCACGGCCGCGATGAGCGCGACGATCCCGATGATCAGGCCCACGATGGCCACACCCCGCCGCGAGGCACCCTGCCGGGACGCCCGGCGGATCCCGGCGATCCCGAGCACGATCGCGAGCACGGCCACGATGATCGGGATCAGCCCGAACCCGATGACGCCGCCGGTCCCGATGAGGACGCCGAGCGCGGAGAGCCAGCAGAAGAGCAGGGCGAGTATCCCGAGCACCAGTGACCAGACGGCCGCACCGTTCTTCGGTGGTGGCGGCATCACCGACGCGTTGCTGTTCCACTGCCCGGCGGGATCGCTCGTCACGTCGTGGTCCTTCCTCGTGCGGCGCACCGGGGCGGCGGGACCGGTGCCGTGTCCACCCTGTACCCGGGCGGACCCCGTTCACACGGGTGCTACCCGATCAGACCTGTTGCGCACCGGCGTCGGCATGAGCGTGTGCGTCCGCCTCGTCCTGCCGCCGTTGCTCGTCGCCGGTGGCGATGGGCGCGCCGATCCAGGGCTCCGGGATGCCGAAGGCGTCGATGAGCGCCCGCGCGTGGGGCCGCAGCCCCAGGCAGAGCCGGTTGACCTCGGCCGTCACGGCCTTGGAGCGCGCGGCGAACATGCGGCCGTGCTCGAGGAACCAGCCCTTGTCGGCCTCGATCACCGAGAGGGCGTAGAGGTCGCACACCTGGCGCATGAGGTGCTTGGCCGTCGGGTCGGTCTGGGCCTCGCACGCGCGGTTGAAGGCGTCGAGGACGAGGCCGTCGAGGTGACTGCGGGCGGCCCGCAGCAGGTGGTCCTGCGCGTTGTTGAAGATCTCGAAGGCCCGGGCGGCACTCACGCCCTTCCCGCGCGCCGGGCGCAGCCGGCGGACCAGTGAGTCGAGCGTGTGCTCCTCGCGGTCGTCGAGCAGCTTGATCTGCCAGGAGGAGTCGAGGACCTCGTCGTCGTCGCCGCCCGCGGCGGCACCGCGCAGGCGCTCGGCGAGGGAGTGCAGCGAGGTGCGCTCGGCGACCGTGTCGAGCACCTGGTCGGCGACGAAGCGGATGGTCCCGAACGTGTCGAGGTTGCCGAAGTCGTCGGCGTACCCGGAGATCAGCCCCTTGGCCACCAGCTGCAGCAGGACGGTGTTGTCGCCCTCGAAGGTGGTGAACACGTCGGTGTCGGTGCGCAGCGACCCGAGCCGGTTCTCGGACAGGAAGCCCTGCCCCCCGCACGCCTCCCGGCAGACCTGGATGGCCTCGGTGGCGTTCCAGGTCGAGAGCGCCTTGATGCCCGCGGCGCGCGACTCGAGCTCGCGCTGGCGCTTCTCGGGCACGTCCTCGCCGGCCTCGCGGGCGGTCTGGACGTCGTGGAGCATCTCCACGAGCTCGTTCTGGGCGAACCGCAGCGCGTAGGTCCGCGCGAGCAGCGGCAGCAGCTTCCGCTGGTGCGCGAGGTAGTCGAGGATCGTGATCTCGCCGCCGCCGCCGGGTGCGGCGAACTGGCGACGGGCCTCGCCGTAGCGGATCGCGATCGTCAGGGCGAGCATCGCGGCGCCGACCGCGGAGCCGGAGACGCTGATCCGGCCCCGGACGAGCGCGCCGAGCATCGTGAAGAAGCGCCGGTTCTCGCTCTCGATCGAGCTCGAGTACGTCCCGTCCGGGGTGACGGTGCCGTAGCGGTCGAGGAGGTTCTCGCGCGGCACTCGCACCCCGCGGAACGCGAGACGCCCGTTGTCGACGCCGTTGAGACCCTCCTTGTGCCCGTCGTCGGTGATCTCGACGCCGGGCAGGACGTTCCCGGCCTCGTCGCGCAGCGGGACGAGCACCGCGTGCACCCCGTGGCGCTGCGGCTCCTCGCCCTCCGGCGCCGTGTACAGCTGCACGAACACCACGGCCATCCGCCCGTCGCGCGCGGCGTTGCCGATGTAGTCCTTGCGGGCCGACTCGGTCGGGGTGTCGACGACGAACTCGCCGGTGCGCGGGTCGTAGGTCGCCGTCGTGTGCACCGACTGGACGTCCGAGCCGTGGCCGGTCTCGGTCATCCCGAAGCAGCCGGGCAGGCTGAGGTCCATGACGCCCGGCAGGTAGCGCGCGTGCTGCGCGGGGTTGCCGAGGGCCTGGATCGCGCCGCCGAAGAGCCCCCACTGCACCCCGCTCTTGACCTGCAGCGAGAGGTCGGCGAAGGCGAGCATCTCGAACGAGACGACGGAGCCGCCGATGTCGCCGTGCCCGCCGACCGAGGTGGGGAAGCCGTGCAGGGCGTGGCCGTCGGCGGCGAGCGTCCCGAGCATCTCCCACACGCGGGCGCGGTGGGTCTCGCTGTCGGTGCCCGGCTCGACGCGCAGCTGCGCGAAGTCGTCGCGGGCGCGGATCTCGTCGCGCAGGCTCGACCAGCGGCCGTCGAGCGCCCGGCGCACGGCCACGACGCTGGCGGAAGTGACCGACTCGGGGTCGAGAGGAGTACTGGCGGTCACGGTCTCCGACCTCCCAGGAGGGACGAGCGGCGGCCGGGCGACCGCCGTCGACATCAGGTTACCCGCGAGTAGATTCCCTACGCCGCTGGTCACCGCCCCGATGCGGTGGTCGCGATCACGCCGAGGCGGCCGCCTGGTTCACGGTGCGGGAGATCCCCTGCCAGGCGAGGTCGGCGATCTCGGCCGCGATCGTCTCGCGCGGGACCTCCGGCCGGACGGTCAGCCAGTGGTCGCCCACGGAGCGCACCATCCCGACCAGCGCGTGCCCCCACGTGGTCGCGGGCGTCGCGTCCCGGTTCTGCCGGCGGAGCTCGGTGGAGATGACATCGCCGACGAAGTCGCCGATGAACGACGTGAGGTCCCCGACGAAGTCGTTCGGGCCCCCGGCCGACGACGACCGCTCGGAGGCCGGCGGGCGCATGACGTAGCGGTAGATGTCGGGGTCGGCCTCGATGAGCGTGAGGTAGGCGTCCACCCCGGAGAGCAGCGTCTCCTGGGGCGGGCCGGCCTCGCGCATCGCCTCCTGGACCTGCCCGACGATCACCGCGCCCACGCGCTCGCAGACCGCCTGGTAGAGGTCGAACTTGTCCGCGAAGTGCCGGTAGACCACCGTCTTCGAGGTGCGCGCCTGCGCCGCGACCTGGCTCATCCCGACGTCGGGGCCGTGCGTGCGGATCGCGACGATGGTCGCCAGGGTGAGTTCCTGGCGCCGTGCGGCCCGGTGCTCGTCCCAGCGGCTGGAACGTTTGTCCCGGCGAGGCGGCGGGGCACTGTCCGGATCAGCCGCTCCGGCGCCGTCGTCCGGCGGGACGTCGGCCGCGGCGTCGCCCGACGACGGGCCCGGACGGCCGCGACGGGACTCATCGCGGCGGCTCCGTCCCTCGTCCTCGTGACGTTGCGAACGACGACTCACGGCACCCACGGTACCTGCTACTTTCGAGTAACGAAGCCCAGCACCCCTGGAGGACCCAGTGGCCAGCCCCCGTCGCGCGGCGGTCGTCGGTGCCAACCGTATCCCGTTCGCCCGCTCCAACGGCGCCTACGCGCGCGCCTCGAACAAGGACATGCTCACCGCGGCGCTCGACGGGCTCGTCGCCCGCTTCGGGCTCGCCGACGAGCGGGTCGGGGAGGTCGTCGCCGGCGCCGTGCTCAAGCACAGCCGCGACTTCAACCTGACCCGCGAGGCGGTGCTCGCGAGCCGCCTCTCACCGTGGACGCCCACCTACGACGTCCAGCAGGCGTGCGGCACCGGGCTCGAGGCCGCGGTCCTCATCGCCAACAAGATCGCCCTCGGTCAGGCCGAGTCCGGGATCGCGGGGGGCGTCGACACCACGAGCGACGCGCCGATCGCGGTCAACGAGGACCTGCGCGAGGTCCTGCTCGCGGCCAACCGCGCGAAGTCGACCGCCGGCGTCGTCAAGGCCCTGGCCGGGCTGCGCCCCGGCCAGATCGTTCCCGAGATCCCGGCCAACCGGGAGCCGGGCACCGGGATGTCGATGGGCGAGCACGCGGCGATCACCGCCGCGCACTGGGCCATCTCCCGCACCGCGCAGGACGAGCTCACCGCGCTCTCGCACCAGAACCTCGCCAAGGCCTACGACGCCGGGTTCTTCGACGACCTGATGACGCCCTACCTCGGGCTCACCAAGGACAACAACCTGCGCGCCGACTCCAGCGTCGAGAAGCTCGGCAAGCTCAAGCCGGTCTTCTTCCCCGCCGGGGCCGAAAGGCCGAGGCGACGATGACGGCGGGCAACTCCACGCCGCTGACCGACGGCGCCGCAACCGTGCTGCTGGCCAGCGACGAGTGGGCCGCCGAACGGAGGCTGCCGGTGCTCGCGCACATCGTCGACGCCGAGACCGCCGCCGTGGACTACGTGCACGGCGACGAGGGCCTGCTGATGGCCCCGGCCTACGCGGTACCGCGGATGCTCGAGCGCAACGGCCTCACGCTGCAGGACTTCGACTTCTACGAGATCCACGAGGCCTTCGCCTCCACGGTCCTCGCGACGCTCGCGGCGTGGGAGAGCCCGCAGTTCTGCAAGGAGCGCCTCGGGCTCGACGCGCCGCTCGGCTCGATCGACCGCGGCAAGCTCAACGTCCACGGCTCCTCGCTCGCGGCGGGCCACCCGTTCGCCGCGACCGGCGCCCGGATCGTCCCCACCCTCGCCAAGATCCTCAAGGAGAACAGCAGCCCGGAGGGTCGACCCACCCGGGGTCTCATCAGCATCTGCGCGGCCGGCGGCCAGGGCGTCGTCGCCATCCTCGAGGCCTGAGAAGGAGCGGCAGCGATGTCCCACGACTGGTACTCCGACTTCGTCAACTCCGGCGTCGGCAAGGCGATCGCCGGCAACCTCGGCCTTCCCCCGGTCCCGGTGCTGCGGCGCTGGGAGCCGGGCCAGCCGCTGCTGTCCGGCGCCGCACTGCTCGGCACCGCCACCGCGAACGGCCGCGTGGCCAAGGCCGTCCGCGCCGTCCTCGTCGAGGCCGGCGTCGAGGTCCACGACGACCCGCACGCCCCGATCGGCGGCGGCTCGTCGACCTCCAAGGTCGCCGCGGCGGTCGTCGACGCCACCGGGCTCTCGAGCCCGTCCGACCTCGCGGCCGTCCAGGGGTTCCTCACCCCGGTGATGAAGCGGACGGGCGCCTCTGGCCGCGTTCTTGTGATCGGCGACGTCCCGGCCGAGGCCGACCGCCCGGCCGTGCGGGCCGCGCGGCGCGCGCTGGAGGGCCTCGTGCGCTCCGCGGCCAAGGAGGCCCGCTACGGCGCCACGGTCAACCTGATCCACGTCGCCGACGGCGCCGAGAACGACCTCGAGTCGACGCTGCGGTTCTTCCTGTCCTCGCGGTCGGCCTTCGTCGACGGCCAGCGGCTCGACGTCGGCACGGTGCCGGGCTACGCCGGCTCGTCGGCGGGCACCGACTGGGACCACCCGATCGCCGGCAAGGTCGCCGTCGTCACCGGCGCGGCCCGCGGCATCGGGCGCACCGTCGCGAAGACCCTGGCCCGCGACGGCGCCACCGTGGTGTGCGTCGACATCCCCGCCTCCGGCGACGCGCTGGCGCGCACCGCCAACGACGTCGGGGGCACGGCCCTGCAGCTCGACATCACCTCCGACGGCGCGGGCGAGGCGATCCTGTCGCATGCGCAGCGCCACGGCGGGATCGACATCGTCGTGCACAACGCGGGCATCACCCGCGACAAGCTGCTCGCCAACCAGGACACCGACCGCTGGAACTCGGTGATCGACGTCAACCTGAACGCCCAGCTGGCGATCAACGACGTGCTCATCGACTCCCCCGACGACACCGGCCTCCACCGCGGCGGGCGCATCGTCACCGTGTCGTCCATGGCCGGGATCGCGGGCAACCGCGGGCAGACCTCGTACGCCTCGTCGAAGGCGGGCGTCATCGGGCTCGTCGACGCGACGGCCCCGCTGCTGGCGGGCAAGGACGCGACGATCAACGCGGTCGCGCCCGGGTTCATCGAGACCGACATGACCGCGGCGATGCCCGTCGGCACCCGCGAGGCCGGCCGCCGGCTCTCGTCGCTGACCCAGGGCGGGCTGCCGGTGGACGTCGCGGAGACGATCGCGTACTTCGCGCAGGGCGCCTCCTACGCGGTCAACGGCCAGGTGCTGCGGGTCGACGGCCAGAACTTCCTGGGGGCCTGACGATGGGGACCGAGACGCTGGACGCGCCCCCCACGCTGGGGGTGCTGTACGGGCGGGCGCTGCTCACCGCGCGCTCGGGCGGGCACGCGCTGCCCGACCGCACGCTGGAGCTCGCCGGCACCACGATCAGCGCGGACGCCGTGGCGGACTACGCGCACGTCTGCGGGTTCCATGTGGGGGGCGACGTGCCGCTGACCTACCCGCACATGCTGGCGTTCCCGCTGCAGATGCGGCTGATGACCGACCGCGAGTTCCCGCTGCCCGCGCCGGGCATGGTGCACCTGCGCAACGTCATCACCCAGCGGCGTGCCCTCGAGGTCGGTGAGCCGCTGACGCTGCAGGTGCACGCCGAGCGGCTCGTCTCGCACCCCAAGGGCGCCCAGGTCGACCTGGTCGCGACGGTCGACACCACCGACGGCGAGCAGACCTGGCACTCGCGCTCGACGTACTTCGTCCGCGGCGCCCAGGCCGACGACGCGTCCGAGCCGGCCCCGCCGGAGCCCGCACCCGCCGTCGGGGACCGGCCGCACGCGGTGTGGAAGGTGCCGGGCGACATCGGCCGGCGGTACGCGGCGGTGTCGGGCGACGTGAACCCGATCCACATCAACGGGCTCGCCGCGAAGGCGTTCGGGATGCCGGGCACGATCGCGCACGGCATGTGGTCGAAGGCGCGGGTCCTCGCCGCGCTGTCGGGGCGCTACGGGCCCGCGTCGACGGTCGACGCCGTCTTCCGGGCGCCGCTGCGCACGCCGTCGACGGCGCTGCTCTACACGGCGGCGGTGAAGGACGGGTGGGACGCCGCACTGCGCTCGAGCAAGGGCAAGGACCACCTGCTGCTGACGATCCGGCCGACGACGTAGCGGCTCGGTCCGGTGTCTGAGCGAAGGGCCCCTTCGGTCGAGTAGATCGACCGAGGGGGCCCTTCGCTCGTTCGTGGGGATGGATCGCGGTTCCGGCGAGGGGCGCCCGTGGCTCGTCTATTCGACCGAAGGGGCCCTTCGGTCAACGGCGTGCGGGCCGCCGCCGGGCGGCGCAGGTCGGACCTTCGGGCACGACCGGGACGAACCGGGCCGATTGCGAGCCACCCGGTGGCGGGCTCGATGATCCCGGGACGGGGCCTTCACCGTCACGCCGCAGGTCGCGTGGACGATGAGGTGTCGTGGCCCCCCATCCCTCGTCCGCGCTGGCGTTCCCGGACACCGGACCGACCGACCGCGTCGACGTCCCCGACGACGACTACTCGGCCGCGGATCAGGACGCCCTGGACGGGCCCACGGTCGCCACCGCCGTCGTGGGGACTCCCGCGCACGTGGACGCCGAGGCCACGACCGACTCCGGCCACCACGACGCCGAGCCCAGCGAGGAGAGCTCCGAGGCCGAGGACACCGAGGACACCGAACCGGACAGCGGCGGCTCCGATGACGACGAGGACGACGACGCGTTGGGCGCGGGCACGGTCCCCGTCGCCCCGGCCGAGGCAGCCCCGGACGCCGCCGACGACGCGGACCCCGACGCCGGCGGGGACCAGCAGGCCCCCGACGATGGGGCCGCGGGCACCATCCCGGTCGCCGCGGTCCTCGAGACCCCGCCGGACGCGGCCGAGGACGACACCACCGCGATCCCGGTCCCGACGAAGCCCCGCCGCCACCTGCTTCCCCGCCACCGCGGGGTACGACGGGCCCTGGCCGCGCTCGCCGTCGTCGTCCTCCTCCTCGTGCTCGTCGCGGCGCCGTCCCTCCTCCACGCCCTGACCCGTCCAGGCTCGGACACCGTGCCGGCCCGGCTCGCGGAGTGGGGCCGCGACCACGGGCTCGGGTCGCTCGTGACGTGGGCGGAGGCCCGCCAGTACGACCTGGACCAGCCCGCGACCGGCGGCGCCCCCGCCGGCGGGATCCCGCACCCGTCCGGCGCCGTCGTCGACCGGCCCGGCGGCAGCCCCGCGCCGCCGCCCCTGCCGGCGCCCCCGGGAGTCGCGCCGCTGCCCGGCGAGGGCCAGTGGCAGACCGTGGTGTCCACCCCCCACGGTGACGCGGTCCGCCTGACGACGGTGCGCCCCGACGCCGCGCACACCTCGTTCCTGGTCGGGGTGCTCTGGATGGACCCGGTCCTCGTGCGCGGCGTGCTGCACCCCGGCACGGAGGACCCGGGCGGGGACTGGCCGGTCCCCACCTCGGTCGACAGCACCGAGCAGCGCACCGTCGTCACCGCCTTCTCCGCGGGCTTCCGGATGCAGGGCGACAGCCACGGTGGCTGGTACCTCGACGGGCGCGAGGCCCGGCCGCTCCTGCCCGGTGCGGCGAGCCTGGTGCTCCACCGCGACGGGAAGGCCGACGTCGGCGCGTGGGGCAGCGAGGTCGGGATGTCGCCCGACGTCGTGGGGGTCCGGCAGAACCTCGTGCCGCTCGTCGACCACGGCGTCGTGAACCCGACGTGCGCCACCGGCGGGACCGCGGAGTGGGGCTCGACGGTCGGGCAGGCCGCCTACATCAACCGGAGCGCGTTCGGGGTCACCGCGAGCGGTGCGGAGATCTACGTCGGCGGCCCGGCGCTGTCGGTGTGCACCCTCGGGGAGATCCTCCGCTCGGCGGGCGCGGTGCGCGGGATGGAGCTTGACATCAACCCCGCCTGGGTCTCGGGCGCCTACTTCCACCCCACCGGTCAGCCGCGCCCGGACGCGTTCCAGCTCTTCCCCGACGAGCAGGTCGGCGCCCAGCACTACCTGCAGACCTCGAGCCGGGACTTCGTCTCGTTCGACCTGCGCTCGGTCGGCGACGCCACCGGCGCCGGGAGCACCCCGGCGACCTCCCAGCACCACGTCGGCAAGCACCAGGGCTCGGGCGACAAGCGCCACCCCTGAGCGTGACCGTGCGGACACCCCGAGCGCTGGCCGTCGCCAGAGATGGGATGTCAGGATGTCTCGGTGCCCCTGCAGAGTTCGCGGCGCGCGAGCGTCATCGGCGACGTCATCTCCCAGATGGAGACGATGGTCGTCTCCGGCGAGTGGCCCGTCGGGACCCGGATCCCGCCGGAGCCCGAGCTCGTCGCGGCCCTCGGCGTCGGGCGCAACTCGGTGCGCGAGGCGGTGCGGGCGCTCGCGCACACCGGGATGCTCGAGGTCCGCCAGGGCGACGGGACGTGGGTGCGCGCCGCCAGCGGCCTCGGCGCGGTGCTGGACCGGTACGTCCGGCGTGCCGACGCCCGGCACGTCCTCGAGGTCCGGCGGGGCCTGGAGCGGGAGTCCGCGCGCCTCGCCGCCCGCCATCGCACCGACGACGACCTCGGGCGGCTCACCGCGGCCCTCGCACGCCAGCACGAGCTGGCCGCCGCCGACGACCGCGACGGGTTCGTCCGCGGCGACCTCGCCTTCCACCGCCTCCTCACCGCCGCCGCCCACAACCCCGTGCTGACCGACCTGCTCGACCACCTCGGCGACGCCCTGGCCGCCACGATCGCGCTCACCGTGGACGAGCAGCACGCGGTGGGCTCGCCGCTGTTCCACGTGCACACCGACCTCGTCGAAGCGATCCGCGCCGGGGACGCCGAGGCCGCCGGGCACGCGTCGGACGCCCTGCTCGACGAGCTGCTCGCCCTGCTGGATCAGCCGACGTGAGCCGCGCGAGGACCGCCGCCCTCGTCGTCGCGGTCCTGCTGATCGCCCTCAACCTGCGCCCGGCCGTCGTCGCGGTGTCCCCGCTGCTCTCGCAGATCCGGGACGACCTGGACCTCGGCGGCGCCGTCGGGGGACTCCTGACGACGCTCCCGGTGCTCTGCTTCGGCCTGCTCGCGCCGTTCGCCGGGCGGCTGTCGCGCCGGATCGGGCTCGAGACGACGCTGCTCGCGGCGCTGCTCGTCCTGACGGCGGGCATCCTCGTGCGGCTCGTCCCGACGCTGGCGGCGCTGCTCGCCGGCAGCGTGCTCGCCGGGATCGCGATCGCGATCGGCAACACGCTGATGCCCGTCGTGGTCAAGCGCGACTTCCCTCACCGCACCGGCGTGATGACCGGCGCGTACTCGACGATGATCTCGGGCGGCGGGGCGCTGGCGGCCGCGGTGATGGTGCCGGTCGAGCACGCGACTGGGCTGGGGTGGCGCCCGTCGCTGGCGTTGTGGGCGGTGCTCGTGGCGCTCGGGATCGTGCTCTGGGTGCCGTGGGTGATCCGTGCCCGGCGTCGGGCCGCGGCCGCGCCTCCCACCGTCCCCGCCGCTCCGGTACGGGGGTTGTGGCGCAGCCCGCTGGCCTGGCAGGTCACCCTGGTCATGGGCCTGCAGTCGCTGCAGTTCTACGCGCTCACCGCGTGGGCCCCGACGATCTTCGTCGACGGCGGCCGGACCCCCACCGCGGCCGGGCTGCTGCTCTCGCTGGCCGGGGTGTCCTCGCTGGTGACCTCGGCGGTCACCCCGGTGCTCGCGGCGCGCAGCCGCACCCAGCACCACCTCGTCGTGCTGCTGATCGCGCTCTGGGTGGTCGGCTACCTCGGGCTGCTCCTGGCGCCGGGCGCTCTGGCGCCGCTGTGGATGGTGCTCATCGGGCTCGGGCAGGGCGTGGGGATCAGCCTCGGCCTCACCCTGATCACGCTGCGCTCCCCCGACGCCGCGCACACCTCCGAGCTGTCGGGCATGGCGCAGGGCGTGGGGTACGTGCTCGCCGCCGCCGGGCCACTGGCGCTCGGCGCGATCCACGACGCCACCGGCAGCTGGACCGCCCCGGTCGTCACCCTGCTCGTGCTGCTGGTGCCGCTCGCCGTCGCGGGGGCCGGGGCGGCCCGGGACCGGCACGTCGCGGGAACGGGGCCCGCTCCCGACGGGTCGGCCACCGACGGGCCGGCCACCGATGGGCTGGCCACCGATGGGCTGGCCACCGATGGGCTGGCCACCGATGGCAGCAACGGCACGATGCTGGCGTCCAACGCGAGGACGGCGCCGCTCACCCACGACGGCGGCCCCGCTCCCGACGGCAGCAACGGCACGATGCTGGCGTCCAAGGCGAGAACGGCGCCGCTCACCCACGGGGTGCGACGCACCGTCGCCGGCGTCATCCGCACCGCGGGGGGCACGCCGCTCCCCGGGGCGACCGTCACCCTGGTCGACGACGGCGGCCGGCAGCTCGGCGCGGCCCGCACCGACGGGTCCGGCGGGTACGAGCTCGTCGTCCCGCCGGCCCCGTGCCTGCTGGTGTGCGCCGCCCCGGAGCACGTCCCCGACGCCCGCCGGGCCGCCCCGGGTCGCGTGGACGTCGAGCTGGAGCCGCGCCCGGCCCCCCCTATCGGCGTGCTGCGTTGAACCACGGGCCCTAAGCACCAGGTGGTCAGGGCGTCACGAGCATCTTCCCGGTGTTCTCCCCGCGCAGCAGGCCCTGGAACGCCTCGACCGCGTGGTCCACGCCCTCGACGACGGTCTCCGCGAAGCGCACCCGCCCCTGCGCCACCCAGGGCGTCACCTCCTCGAGGAACGCCGGGAACCGGTCCAGGGAGTCGGTGACGATGAAGCCCTGGATCGACAGCCGCTTCTTGACGATCTTGAAGAGGTTCCGGGGGCCGGGGGTGGGATGCTCGTCGGTGTCGTTGTAGTGCGCGATCGCGCCGCACGCGGCGATGCGGGCGTGGTCGTTCGCGACGTCGATCGCGGCCTCGAGGTGCTCGGACCCGACGTTGTCGAAGTAGACGTCCAGGCCGTCGGGCATCGCCTTCGCCAGCTGCTCGCCCACCGGCGCGTCCTTGTAGTTGAACGCCGCGTCGTAGCCGAGCTCGTCGGTCAGCCAGGCGACCTTCTCCGCGCTGCCGGCGCTGCCGACGACCAGCGAGGCGCCCTTCTGCTTCGCGATCTGCCCGACGAGGCTGCCGACCGCACCCGCCGCACCGGAGACGAACACGGCGTCCCCGGGCCGGAACGACGCCTTGTCCAGCAGCCCCACCCAGGCGGTGAGCCCGGGCGCGCCGAGCACGCCGAGGTAGGCCCTCGGGTCCACCCCGTCGACGTCGGGGACCTTCTGCAGGTGCTTCGCCTTCGAGATCCCGTAATCGCGCCAGGCGAGGTTGCCCAGCACCAGGTCCCCGACGGCGACCTCGGTCACGTCGTCGCCCACCGCGGTCACCTCGCCGACCGACCGGCCGTCCATGACCTCGTTCAGTCGGAACGGCGGGACGTACGACGGCACGTCGTTCATCCGTCCCCGCATGTAGGGGTCGACGGAGAAGGCGCGGTTGGCGACGACGACCTCGCCGGCTCCGGGCGCGGGCAGCTCGCGCTCGACGAGGGCGAAGTCGTCGGTGTCGGGGAAGCCGTGGGGGCGGCGGACGAGGTGGACCTCGTGGGCGGTCGTCATGACGGCAGGACTACCCGCGATGACGGGTGTGTGTCGCGCGCCGGGGACGGGAAACACGTGAGCCGGGTCGACGCACCCCGCCGGACCAGACATGAGTCACACCCACTCAGGAATGAATCCGGTACGGGCGTTGCTGATCCCACCTGACCGCCGCCGCAGGCCACCGGCCGCAGGCGGCAGGACCCCAGCAGAGAGGTACGCATGACCAGCGCATTCGGTCCCGGCGGCCCCGGGTCCGGCCCGTTCGACGACTTCCTGGCGCGCTTCCTCGGCGGAGCGTCGCCCCGGGGTGCCCAGCGCATCGACATCACCGCGCTCATGACCGAGCAAGCCCGTGGCCTGGTCGGCGCGGCCGCCCAGGAGGCGGCCGAGCGCGGCAACACCGATCTCGACGCCTGGCACCTGCTCCTGGCCGGCCTGGCAGTGCCGCCGCTGCGCGCCCTGATCGCGGGAACCGGCGCGGACGTCGAGGAGCTGGCCCGCCACGCCGACGCGCAGTTGCCGCGCGGCGAGGCGACCGGTGAGGCCCCGACGTTGACCCCCACCGCGAAGCGCACGCTGCTCGACGCCCACCAGATCTCCCGGGCGCTCGGCTCGACCTACATCGGGCCGGAGCACATCGTGCTGGCGCTCGCCGCCAACCCCGACTCCCCGACCGGCAAGGCCCTGCAGGGCCGCGGGGTGGACCCGCAGTCGCTGCAGCGCTCCGCGTCCGGCGGTGGCCGCCCGAGCGGCCGTCCCGGCGCCCAGGCCGCTCAGGGTGGCGAGAGCGACACCCCGACCGTCGACCAGTTCGGCGTCGACCTGACCGCCAAGGCGCGGTCCGGCGAGCTGGACCCGGTGATCGGGCGTGAGGACGAGGTCGACCAGACCCTCGAGGTCCTCTCCCGGCGCACCAAGAACAACCCGGTGCTCATCGGTGAGGCCGGCGTCGGCAAGACTGCCGTCGTCGAGGGCATCGCCCAGCGGATCGTCGCCGGCGACGTGCCCGAGCAGCTCACCGGCAAGCGCATCGTCCAGCTCGACCTCACCGGCATCGTGGCGGGCACCCGCTACCGCGGTGACTTCGAGGAGCGCATGACGAAGCTCGTCGACGAGATCCGTCAGCACTCCGACGAACTCATCGTCTTCATCGACGAGCTGCACACCATGGTCGGCGCCGGTGGCGGCGGCGAGGGTGGCGGCATGGACGCCGGCAACATCCTCAAGCCGGCCCTGGCTCGCGGCGAGCTGCACATCGTCGGCGCCACGACGCTCGACGAGTACCGGAAGTCCATCGAGAAGGACGCCGCCCTCGAGCGCCGCTTCCAGCCGGTCATGGTCCCCGAGCCCAGCGTCGCGGACACGATCGCGATCCTGCACGGGCTGCGTGACCGCTACGAGGCGCACCACCAGGTGCGGTTCACCGACGAGGCGCTGACGGCCGCCGCCGAGCTCTCCGAGCGCTACGTGACCGACCGGTTCCTGCCCGACAAGGCCATCGACCTCGTCGACCAGGCGGGCGCGCGGAAGCGGCTCGGCTCGCGGGCGCCGCACACCGACACCCGGGAGCTGGAGCGCCGGGTCGAGTCGCTGCAGCGCGACAAGGACCAGGCCGTCGCCGACGAGGACTACGAGCGCGCCGGCGCCCTGCGCGACGAGCTGAGCACCGCTGCCCAGGCCCTCGAGGCGGCCCGCCACGAGCGGACCTCCGGCCAGGGCGGCGTGCTCGAGGTGACCGTCGAGGACATCGCCGAGGTGGTCTCCCGCTCGAGCGGCATCCCGGTCGCGCAGCTCACCGAGACCGAGCGGTCGCGACTGCTCGGACTGGAGGAGCAGCTCCACCAGCGGGTCGTCGGTCAGGACGACGCCGTGCGCGCGGTCGCCGAGGCGGTGCGCCGCTCGCGGGCCGGCCTGGGCGACCCGGACCGCCCGATCGGCAGCTTCCTGTTCCTCGGCCCCACCGGCGTCGGGAAGACCGAGCTCGCCAAGGCGCTCGCCGCGGTGATGTTCGGCGACGAGGACCGCATGGTGCGCGTCGACATGAGCGAGTACTCCGAGCGGCACACCGTGTCGCGCCTGGTGGGCTCGCCCCCCGGGTACGTCGGCTACGGCGAGGCCGGGCAGCTGACCGAGGAGATCCGGCGTCGCCCGTACTCGGTGGTCCTGCTCGACGAGATGGAGAAGGCCCACCCGGACGTCTTCAACACGCTGCTGCAGGTGCTCGACGACGGCCGGCTCACCGACTCCCAGGGCCGCACGGTCGACTTCCGGAACACGGTGCTGATCATGACCAGCAACGTGGGCTCGGAGCTGATCACGACGAACACCCAGGCGCTCGGGTTCGCTCCGTCGAACGCGAACACCGACCAGTCGCTGCAGGACCGGCTCATGCCGCGACTGCGCGAGTCGTTCCGGCCGGAGTTCCTGAACCGGATCGACGAGGTGATCGTCTTCAAGCGCCTCGACGCGGCGCAGCTGCGGTCGATCACCGACCTGCTGCTCACCGAGACCCGGGAGCGGCTGGAGTCGCTGCACATCGGCGTCGAGTTCTCCGAGGCCGCGGTCGACTGGCTGGCCGAGCACGGGTACCAGCCCGAGTTCGGCGCCCGGCCGCTGCGCCGGACGATCCAGCGCCAGGTCGGCAACCGGCTCTCGGAGATGTTGCTCGGCGACGAGATCGCGGCCCGCCAGACGGTCCGCGTCGGCGTCACCGACGACGGCCGGGAGCTGACCTTCTCCGTGGGTGAGCCCGCCCTGGCGAGCTGACCGCGGCAGGAGTCGTAGGAGCGAAGGGCCCCTTCGGTCGATCCGTTCGACCGGAGGGGCCCTTCGCTCGTTCCGGGGACGGGCGTCCTGTCTGCGGTGATCTTCGGGCGGGTACCCGCTGCCCAGACCCCTTCGGGAGGAGAGCCATCGTGAGTGCTGACGTCGGTGACCGCATCACCCTGCACGCCAACACCGTCGACACCCCCGACCGGACGGGCACGATCGTCGGCGTCCTCGGCACCGACGGGCCGCCGTACCGGGTGCGCTTCGACAACGGCGACGAGACGATCGTGACGCCCGGCCCCGACGCCACCATCGCCTCCCCGAGCGTGGGCGAGCGCCTCGAGCAGGTGGCCGACAAGGCGACCGAGGTGGCCGGCGAGGCCGCCGAGCGGGCCCGCGAGGTCGCCGAGGACGCGACCGGCCGGGCGGCGCGGACCGTGTCCGACGTGGCCGCGTCGGTCGCCGAGCGCCTGGAGCGCTGAGCAGAGCTCAGCCGCGCTGCGCCGCCGGCGTCGGCACCGGTGCCGGTGGGACGGCCGGCCCGCCACGGTCGGCGGCGGGCAGCTCGACGGCGAAGCGGGTGTCGCCGGGCACGCTGTGCACGCCCAACGTGCCGCCGTGCTCGGTGACGACGGCCGAGACGATCGAGAGCCCCAGTCCGGTGCTCCCGGTGCTGCGGGCCCGGCCGGTCTCCCCCCGCGCGAAGCGTTCGAAGACCCGCCCCACCAGGTCCGGGTCGATGCCCGGGCCGTCGTCGGCCACCTCGAGCCGCACCGTGCCGCCGCGGCGCGACAGCCCGGCGACGACGTGCGTCCCCGATCCGGTGTGGGTGCGCGCGTTCGCGAGCAGGTTCGCGACGACCTGGTGGAGCCGCTCGGGGTCCCCGACGACGTCGAAGCCGATCTGGTGGGGGTCCTCGGGGAGCCGGAGCGACCAGTGGTGGTCGGGCGCCGTCGCGTGCGCGTCGGCGACCGCGTCGGCGACGAGCCGGGCGAGGTCGACGCGCTCGCGCGCGAGCGGACGGCCCGCGTCGAGGCGGGCCAGCAGCAACAGGTCCTCCACCAGCAGCGTCATCCGCTCGGCCTGCGACCCGACGCGCTCGAGCATCGCCGCGACCTCGGGCGGCAGGTCCTCGGTGCGGCGGCGGGCCAGCTCGGAGTAGCCGCGGATCGCGGCGAGCGGCGTGCGCAGCTCGTGCGAGGCGTCGGCGACGAAACGGCGCACCCGCGTCTCCGACTCCTGACGGGCCTCGAGTGCCCGCGCGACGTGGCCGAGCATGCGGTTGAAGGCGACCCCCACCTGCCCGATCTCGGTGCGGGGGTCGGCGTCGGCCTCGGGCACGCGGTCGTCGAGCTCGACCTCGCCGCGCTCCAGCGGCAGCTCGGAGACCCGGCGCGCGGTGGCCGAGACGCGGTGCAGCGGGCGCAGGGTGGCGCGCGTCGCGAAGGCGGCGACCACCCCGGCGACGGCCACGCCGATCGCGAAGACGACGATCTCGATGAAGGCCAGCCGCCCGACCGTGGCGTCCATGCGGCCGGTCGAGATGCCGACGGCCACGACGGAGCCGTCCCGGGCGTACCGGGCCTGCACCAGGTAGGTGCCCAGGCCCGGCAGCGTCACCGACTGCGTGGCGTCCGGGTCGCCGACGCCGGTCCCCCGCGGCTGCGGGGGGACGTCGGCGACGGGCGCGACCTGGTCGACGTCGAGGGGCTGGTCGCCCGAGCGGAAGTTCCCGAGCGCCGAGGCGGCCACCACGTGGTGGTCGACGATCCGGACCTGGATGCGGCTCGTGCCGTCCCCGCCGCCGATGCCGCTGCCCGCGTCCGGCGGCGGCGGACGGTGGTCCCCGGCGTCACCGCCGGGCGGGTTCGCCGTGAACCCGGCGGTGCGCGACACCTCCTGGGCGAGCTGTTCGCCCAGGTAGTGACGCAGCGAGAGCGCGGCGCCGATGCCGACGACCGCGCACACGACGGCGAGCAGGACCACCGTCGTGAGCACGATCCGGGCCTGCAGTGAGCGCATCCAGGTCATGATGCTCCACCTCACCCCGAGGGCTTGAGGACGTACCCCGCACCACGCACGGTGTGGATCATCGGCGCCCGGCCGGCGTCGATCTTCTTGCGCAGGTAGGAGATGTAGAGCTCGACGATGTTCGACTGGCCGCCGAAGTCGTAGTTCCACACCCGGTCGAGGATCTGGGCCTTCGAGAGCACCCGTCGCGGGTTGCGCATGAGGAAGCGCAGCAGCTCGAACTCGGTGGCGGTGAGCTCGATCTGCGCGCCGCCGCGGAAGACCTCGTGGGAGTCCTCGTCGAGGGTCAGGTCGCCGACGACGAGGCCGGCGTCGCCGCGGACCGCGGTCGCGACGGCGGCCCGGCGCAGCAGGCCCCGCAGCCGCGCCACCACCTCCTCGAGGCTGAACGGCTTGGTGACGTAGTCGTCGCCGCCCGCGGTGATGCCCGCGACCCGGTCCTCCACGGCGTCGCGCGCGGTCAGGAAGAGCACCGGGACGTCGGGGATGTCGGCCCGCAGCCGCCGCAGCACCTCGAAACCGTCGATGTCGGGCAGCATGACGTCGAGCACGACGACGTCGGGACGGAACTCCCGGCCCTGGGTGACCGCGCCGAGACCGTCGCCCGCGCTGCGCACGTCCCAGCCCTCGTAGCGCAGGGCCATGGACAGGAGGTCGGCCAGCGTCGGCTCGTCGTCGACGACGAGGGCGCGGACGGGGCTGCCGTCGGGCCGGCGCAGCTCGGCACGGGTCGCGGTCATGGTCACCACGATGACAGCGTCCGATTCGCCCGTGCTGGGCGGTCCCTGTGTGCCTGCTGTGAGCGACCGGGTCACCCGCGGACGGGCAACGTCTCCCAGCCGCGCAGGATGATCGTCGGGCGGCGGACGCCGTCGCCGGCCGGCGCCAGGTCGGGGAAGCGGGTGAACAGCGCCTGCAGCGCGACCTCGCCCTCCATCCGGGCGAGCGCAGCGCCCAGGCAGTAGTGGATGCCGCTGGAGAACGCCACGTGCTCCTTGGCGTTCGGGCGGGCGACGTCGAAGCGGTCGGGGTCGGGGAACACCGCGGGGTCGCGGTTGGCCGCGCCCAGCACCGTCACCACGATCTCCCGCTGCGCGACCGGCACGCCCTCCACCTCGGTGTCGCGGCGGGCCATGCGCGCCGTGCGCTGCACCGGGGAGTCGTGGCGCAGCACCTCGTCGACCGCGTTCGGCCACAGCGACGGGTCCTCGGCGAGCCGGGCCCGCTGGTCGGTGTGCTCGAAGAGCCGGACGGTGCCGTTGGAGATGAGGTTGACCGTCGTCTCGAACCCGGCGGCGAGGATGAGCATCGAGGTGGCGACGAGCTCCTGCTCGCTCAGCCCGGACCCGTCGTCGTCGGCCACCTGCACGAGCTTCGAGAGCAGGTCGTCGCCGGGGGCGTCCCGCAGCGTGCGCAGGTGGACGCGCAGCCATGCGTCGAACGCCGCCAGCGCGCGCTCCGCCCGCGCGTACCGCCGCCACGGCAGGCCCATGTCCAGGCTCGCGGCCGCGCCGTCGCCCCAGGACAGCAGGGTCGCGCGCATCTCCGGCGGCACCCCGAGCATCTCGGCGATGACGGTGACGGGGACGAGGGCGGCGTAGGAGCGGACGAGGTCGACCGAGCCCTCGCGCGCGAAGGCGTCGGCCAGGTCGTCGAGCAGCTCGGCGGTGATCTCCTCGGTGCGGGTCCGCAGCGCCGCGACGGCCTTCGCGGTGAACGCGCGGGAGACCAGGCGGCGGTAGCGGGCATGGTCGGGCGGATCCACGACGAGCATCGAGGGCGGGGTGTCGACGCCGGCGTAGCGGCGGGGACCGATCAGCCGGAGCCCGGCCAGGACCGGGGCGGGCAGCACCTGGTCGCGGTCGGCCACCCCGAAGTCGTCGCTGCGCAGGACGGCGGTGGCCACGCCGTGGTGGGCGGTGACCTTGCCCATCGGCCCCTCGGTGAACGGGCGGTGCGCCCGCAGATCCCGGTAGTGCTCCCACGGCTCGGCCTGCAGGGCGGGGTCACGCAGCAGCCGCGCGTCGGCGCTCCCAGCACGCGCCCGCGAGGCCAGCACCGTGCGCAGCAGCCCGTGGGAGAGCCCCCAGCGGGCCGCGAGGAGGGCAGTCGACGGGGTGATGTCGGGCGCGGGGACGGGCGCGTCGGACGGGACGCGCGGCGGGGACGACGCAGGAGCCGAGGACATGGGGACCACCTCTCACCGACCGACCGTCGGACACATACTCCGAGTATGTTCCTGACGGCGACTATGCTCGGCGGCCGTGCCACAGGTCAAGAGCCGTCGCGGGGAGTACACCGAGGCCACCCGACGCGCCCTGCTCGACGCCGCGGCGACGCTGTTCACCGAGCGCGGGTTCGCCCGCACCTCGCTCGACGACGTGGCCGCGGTCGCCCGGGTGACCAAGGGCGCGATCTACCACCACTTCGCGAGCAAGCCGGGCCTCTTCGAGGTGCTCTTCGACGAGCTCGAGCTCACCGAGAACGGCGCCGCCCGGGCCGCGTTCGAGGCCGAGGCGGACCCGACCGTGGGCGCCCTCGCCGCGCTCGACCAGTTCCTGCGCGCCTGCTCCGAGCCGGTCTACGGCGCGCTGGTGTTCCGCGAGGCGCCGCTCGCCCTGGGCTGGGACGCCTGGCGGCGCTGCGAGGAGAAGTACTCGTACGCCCTGCTCTCGGACATGCTCGAGGCGCTCGCGGCGGCCGGGCGGATCCCCCCGGGCGGCGGGGAGGCGCTGCCGAGCATCGCGTTCGGCATGCTCGGGGCCGCCGGCCAACTGCTCGCGCGCACCCCGGCGGAGGACTGCGAGCGGGTCCGCGCCGAGTGCCGGGCGCCCTTCGTGGCGCTGCTGGCGGGGCTGGCTGCGTCGGTGCCCCAGGACTGAGCCCGCTGGTCCGGCAGTCGCCGCACCCCTGGCCCCGGCCCCCGGCCCCGGCCCCCGGCCCCGGTGGCAGCAACGGCACGATCCTGGCGTCAGATGCCAGAACGGCGCCGCTCGCTCACCGGTGCGGATACGGCGACGGGCGACCCGCCGCCCGCCGACACCAGCCGCCGCGCGTGATCGACATCCGTCGTCGCGTCGACGGCATGAGCTCACCGTGCAGCACGAGCTCCCCGCCCTCCCACGCCCAGTGGAGGTAGCGCTCCTCCCACGGCCGCTCCAGCAGGGTCAGCCGCTCCCCGATCTCCTTCTGCTCGGCCCAGAACCGGGCCAGCGCCTCCCATGTCCTCACCCTTTCCATGCTCCGGGCGTCCCAGCCGCGCGACCAGCGAATATCAGCGAGCCCGGCGTTAAGCTGGACTTCATGCTCGACGCGCGCCGTCTCCTCGTGCTCCGGGCGGTGGTGCGCGCCGGGTCGATGAGCGCGGCGGCGCTGGAGCTGGGCTACACGCCGTCCGCGGTGTCGCAGCAGGTCGCGGCGCTCGAGCGGGAGGTCGCGACGCCGCTGCTCGTCCGCCACGCGCGCGGCGTGCTGCCGACGGAGGCCGGGACGCTGCTGGTGGACCACGCCGACGCCGTCGCCGGGCGCCTGGAGCGGGCACGCGAGGAGGTGGCCGACCTCACCACCCTGCGGGCCGGCCGGCTGCGCCTCGCGGCGTTCGCGAGCGCGGGCGCCCGGCTGCTGCCCGGCGCGATCGGGGCCTTCCGCCGCCGTCACCCCGGGGTCCGGCTCTCCCTGGAGCTGCGCGAACCCGAGGAGACCCCCGACCTGGTGCGGGAGGGGGAGCTGGACCTCGCGATCACCTTCGGGTATCGGCCGGGAGACGACGCGCAACGGATCTCGAGTCCGGCGGCCTTCCCGGAGCCCGACACCGATGGATTGACGGTCACCTGGCTGCTCGACGACGTCGTCAACGTCGCCCTCCCGGCGGGTCATCCGGCGCTGGAGGACGTGGGGCCACGCTCCACCGACGAGATCGACGTCTCCACGCTGCGCGACGCGGCGTGGATCCGCGACTCCGGTCAGGTGTGCCGGACGCAGCTGGTCGAGATGTGCGCCGCCGCCGGCTTCACCCCGAACATCGCCTTCGACTCCGACGACTTCCCGATGGTGAGCGGCCTCGTCGAGTCCGGCGTCGGGGTGGCGCTGGTCCCGGATCTCGCCGTGCACCAGATGGGGCGGCGGGTGGTCCTGCGGCGGCTCCGTCCGGGTGTCGTCCGGCGCATCTTCGCGCTGACCCCGCCGCATCCCTCGCCCGCCGCCGCCGCGATGCTCGAGGTGCTCACGTCGCGTGAGCAAGCACCCCGAATTGTCGGATCTCCCTCGCGCACGAACCCCCGATGAGGTACGAAGAGCTCGGGGGAATTCGCACGTCGCGATTCTACCCATGATTCTTGGGGGGATCATGGAGAGAGTTCTTTTCTTCGCGGGCCTGGTCCTGGTGTCGATCTACGTGGTCTCGCTGCTGCTCCACCCGTACACGGCGTGCGAGGCCTGCCACCGTCGGGGAGCCCAGCGCGAGAACGGTATGTTCTTCACCTACGCCTACCGTCCCTGCTGGCGCTGCCGCGGCCGGGGGGCCAAGCAACGCTTCGGCGCGTCGCTCCTCGGAATCGGGGAGCCCCGGACGCCGCGACTCAACGGGAAATTCGCGCCGGCCACCAAGAATTTCCCGAAACCAGCGCGGTCCCGCTTCCTCGGCATCTTCTGACCGAGCACCCAGGAATTGTTCACGAACCGAACGCGTCGAGGATGCGATCGGCCGCCAGGGCAGGGGTCAGCTCGCCGTCGAGGACCTCGCGCTCGGTCTCCTCGCGGATGTCCTTGACCTTCGGGTGGTCGCGCAACCGGGCCAGCAGCCGCTCGCGCACCATCTGCCAGGTCCAGTCGACCTGTTGGCGGGCGCGCTTGGCTCGGAGCTCATCACGCTCGTCGAGGAACTCCTGGTGGCGCACCAGCGCCGCCCAGACGTCGTCGAGACCCGTCCGTTCCTGCGCTGAGCACGTGAGCACCGGGACCTGCCACGGGTCGCGCTCGCCGCGCAGCATCTTCAGCGCCGACTCGAGCTCCCGGGCCGCACGCTTGGCGTCGCGGGCGTGCGGGCCGTCGGCCTTGTTCACCGCGATGACATCGGCGATCTCGAGGATGCCTCGCTTGATGCCCTGCAGCGAGTCGCCGGTGCGGGCGAGGGTGAGGAAGAGGAACGAGTCGACCATCTCCGCGACGGCGGTCTCGGACTGGCCGACGCCGACGGTCTCGACGATGACGACGTCGTAGCCCGCCGCCTCCATCACGACCATCGTCTCGCGGGTGGCCTTGGCGACGCCGCCGAGCGTGCCCGCCGTCGGGGACGGCCGGATGAACGCGTCGTCGTCGGTCGCCAGGGCGTCCATGCGGGTCTTGTCGCCGAGGATCGAGCCGCCGGAGCGGGTGGAGGACGGGTCGACGGCGAGCACGGCGACCTTGGACCCGGACGCCGTCAGCTGCGACCCGAGCGCCCCGATGAAGGTCGACTTCCCGACGCCGGGCACGCCGGAGATCCCGATGCGTCTCGCCCCCCCGGCCTGGGGCAGGAGCTCGACTAGCAGCTGCTGGGCCGCGTCGCGGTGGTCGGCACGGGTCGACTCGACGAGGGTGATCGCCCGCCCGATCCACAGCCGCGAGCCGGAGCGGACGCCCTCGACGTAGGGCGCCAGGTCGATGTCGGTCACGGGTGGCTCCTCAGACCTTGATGACGGCGAGCCCGCGGACGCCGTCGAGGGGGTCGTAGTCGTCGTCCTGGGTGACGATCGGCAGGCGGTGCGCCACGGCGCTCGCCGCGATCCAGAGATCGTTCACGTTCACTCGACCGCCGTGCTCGGCGAGGTGGACACGGAGGCGCGTCCACTCCATTGCGACGACCTCGGTCACGTCGAGGACCTCGATGAGTGCGTAGCGATCCAGGGTGGCCATCCGCCGAGCTCTCGACTCCGAGTCCGGAGCTGCGAGGACCCCTGCCTGCAACTCCGCCAAGGTCACGACCGACATCACCGGGTCCTCGGGTAGGCCCGATTCGTCGACCGCGCGCCCGGTCTCCGAGGCGATCAGGACGCTCGTGTCGACCACCGCCCGTCCGGGACTCACCGGATGGGACCGAGATCGTCGGTGGTGTCGCCGGCCAGATGCCGCAGGTCGTCACGGAGCCCGGGGTCTGCTTGCGCGTCGCGGAGCGCGTCGATGAGTTCGGCGCGCGACATGCCCGAGCGACGCGTCCTCGGGACGGGCACGAGCCGAGCGACCGGCCGTCCGTTCGAGGTGACCGTGAGGGTCTCACCCGCCTCGACGCGCCGGAGCACACCTGCGGTGTCGTTCCGCAGCTCCCGCGACGCGATCTCGGTCATGACCACCATGCTCCACCTGTAGCGGCTCGTAGCAAAGTGTAGAACGCGCTCGAGTCGCGTCCGCGACGCCGCGTCAGGCCATCCGCCGGCGGTGCCGCGGCGAGTCGGGTTTGTTCGAATGGCCCGTGACTGTCGGACCCCCTCGCTACCGTCGCGGTGATCTTCGGAAAAGGGGGCGCCCATGAGCACGCGGGTGACGGTCGACGGTGTCCGTGTCGAGGACGTGGCCGAGGCGCTCGGCCCGACGGCGGCGGAACGGGGCGCGCGGTACGCGCGCGACGGCGCCGTGATGTTCTCACAGTGGCACGAGGGCGCTCTCCAGCTGCGCGCCGTCGTCCGCGGCGACGGGAGCAAGGTCTACTCGACGATCGTCTCGTTCGACGCCGACGGTCACGGCGGCCTCGACCTGATCCACGGCGAGTGCTCGTGCCCGGTCGGGGAGATGTGCAAGCACGTCGCGGCGGTCGCGCTCAGCGCCGTCCCGGCCGGGCCGCCCTCCCCGGCGCCCGCCGCCCCGGCCTGGGAGTCCCGGCTCGACACCCTGCTGGGCGCCCCGGACCCGCCGACCGCGCCCACCGGTGTCCTCGCGATCGAGCTCACCCCGGACGGCGCGGGCGGGCTCACGGCGCGGCTGGTGCGGCCCGGGGCCAACGGCTGGGTCTACGGCGGGCTGCTGTGGAACCGGATGCTGCAGCCCGCGGCGTCAGCGCACCATCGCCCCGACCACCTGGCGCTCGTCCGCGAGCTCTACCTGCTCCACCACGCGGCGCACTCCGGGGCCGGGTTCTCGCCGTACCGGTACTACGGCTACGGCGCCGACGAGAAGTCGATCGACCTGGCGGGGATCGCGAGCCCCCGGCTGTGGTCGTTGCTCGACGCGGCCGCCGAGGCCGGCCTGCACCTCCTGCCCTCCCGTCACCGCCTCGGGCCGCTCCCCCGCCCCGGGACGGCCTCGCTGACCCTCGACATCACGTCCAGTCCCGACGACGCCGCGGAGCAGACCGGGACGGGGTCCCTCACGATCCGTCCCGTCCTGCGGTTCGCCGGGGCCGAGGGCCCGGCCCACGACGCCCGCCCGGTCGCGTTCCTCGGGGGCGAGCAGGCCCACGGCGTCGTCACCGTCTCGCGGGCGGAGAACCTGGCGCCCGCCTCGTGCCGCCTGACCCTGACCCGCCTCGACCCGCCGGTGGCCCGGCCGATCTGGACGGCCGCGCTCGACGATGCGGCGATCGCGGTCCCGGGCGAGCAGGTCGACCGGTTCCGGGCGCGCTTCGCCCCGCGCCTGGCCGAGATGCGTGGAGTGACCTCCTCGGACGGCTCGTTCACCCCGCCACGGATCGGCCCGCCGGTCCTCGTCCTGCGCGCCGCGTTCGCCGCCGAGCACGCGCTCGACCTCACCTGGGAGTGGTCCTACGACGTCGGTGGGACGGACGCCCGCGCCGCCCTGGGCCGGCCGCGACGCGGCGAGGACTTCCGGGACACGGCCGCGGAGCACGCTCTCCTCGATGGACTGGACGATCTCCCGCTCGACTGGCTGCGGTTCGGGCTCCGACGCGGCGGCGCGCCGTCCCCGGCGCGGCTGCGCGGGCTCGACACCGCCGCGTTCACCGCCGAAGCGCTGCCCGTGCTCGCGGACGCCGAGGGGGTCCGCGTCGAGCGGACCGGCGACCCGGCGGACTACCGCGAGGCCGGTGATGAGCTCGCGATCGGGGTGTCGGCCACCGCCTCGGAGGTGGGCAACGACTGGTTCGACCTCGGCATCACGATCACCGTGGAGGGCCGGCAGATCCCGTTCGCCGACGTCTTCACGGCGCTGGCGCTCGGGCGGTCCCACCTCCTGCTGCCCGACGGGGCCTACTTCTCGCTCGAGAAGCCCGAGCTCGTCGCGCTGCGCGCCCTCATCGAGGAGGCGCGGGTGATGCAGGAACGCCCCGGCGAGGAGCCGATCCGACTCAGCCGCTTCCAGGCCGGGTGGTGGGAGGAGCTGGCCGCGCTCGGCGTCGTCGAACGGCAGGCCGACGCGTGGCGGGAGCAGGTCGGCGGGTTGCTCGGCCGGGCAGGCGGAGCGACGGGGGACGACGCCGCCGGGGCGCTCGACCCGGCCGCGGTCCCGGACTCGCTGCGGGCCGACCTGCGGCCCTACCAGCGCGCCGGCTTCGAGTGGCTCGCGTTCTTGTGGCGCCACCGGCTGGGCGGGGTCCTGGCCGACGACATGGGGCTCGGCAAGACCGTGCAGGCCCTCGCCCTGATCGCCCACGGCCGGGCGGCCGACCCGGACGCCGGGACGACGCTGATCGTCGCCCCGACCAGCGTCGTCCCGAACTGGACCCGGGAGGCGGCCCGATTCACCCCGGAGCTCCGCGTGGTGGCTCTCACCGACACGCTGCGCCGCCGCGGGGAGGAGCTCGACGAGGTGATCGCCGACGCCGACGTCGTCGTGACCTCGTACACCCTGTTCCGCCTCGACGCGGAGGCCCACGAGCAGGTGGCGTGGGCCAGCGTGCTCTTCGACGAGGCGCAGTTCCTCAAGAACCGGCGCTCGAAGGTCTACCAGTGCGCCCGCCGGGTCCCCGCCCCGTTCAAGCTCGCGATCACCGGGACGCCGATGGAGAACGACCTCATGGAGCTGTGGTCGTTGCTCTCGATCACCGCGCCCGGGCTGTTCCCGAACCCGGAACGCTTCCGGGAGACCTTCGCCAAGCCCATCGAGAAGGGCGACTCCGAGCTGCTCGCCCGGCTGCGGCGCCGGATCCGGCCGCTGATGATGCGGCGCACGAAGGAGCAGGTCGCCCCGGAGCTGCCGCCCAAGCAGGAGCAGCTCCTCCCGGTCGAGCTCGCCCCGGCGCACCACCGGCTCTACCAGCGCGTCCTGCAGCGCGAGCGCCAGAAGATCCTGAAGCTGCTCGACGACGTCGACGGCAACCGCCTCACCATCCTCGCGTCGATCACGAAGCTGCGGCAGCTCAGCCTCCACCCCGCGCTCGTCGGCGAGGACGCGACGGCGGGGTCCGCGAAGATCGACCTCCTCGTCGAGCAGCTCCGGGACGTCACGGGCGGCGGGCACCGCGCCCTGGTGTTCAGCCAGTTCACCGGGTTCCTCGCCCACGTGCGGGCCGCCCTCGACGCCGCCGGGATCGCCTACGCCTACCTCGACGGGACGAGCCGGGACCGCGACGCGATCATCGCGGAGTTCAAGGACGGCGCCGCCCCCGTCTTCCTGATCAGCCTCAAGGCCGGCGGGTTCGGGCTGAACCTCACCGAGGCCGACTACTGCTTCCTGCTCGACCCGTGGTGGAACCCGGCGGCCGAGGCGCAGGCGATCGACCGGACCCACCGGATCGGGCAGGACCGGACGGTGATGGTCTACCGGCTCATCGCCCAGGACACGATCGAGGAGAAGGTCCGCGCGCTCGCGCAGCGCAAGGCCGCCCTCACCGCCGGGGTCATGGACGACGGCGCCGCCTTCGCCGGCGCGCTGGACGCCGACGACATCCGCGCCCTCGTGTCGTGAGGGATCAGGACGCCGAACCGTGCCCCAGCTTCTCCGACAGCGACTCCAGCAGTTGCGTCGCCGCATCCGCGATCACCGTGCCCGGACCGAAGATCGCCGACGCGCCGTTCGCCAGGAGCTCCTCGTGATCTCCCGGCGGGATCACGCCGCCCGCCACGATGAGGATCTCCGAGGCGCCCAGCTCGGCGAGCGCGTCCCGCAGGGCCGGCACCAGCGAGAGGTGGCCCGCCGCGAGCGAGGACACCCCGACGACGTGCACGTCCGACTCCACGGCCTGGCGCGCGACCTCCTCGGGGGTCTGGAAGAGCGGGCCCACGTCGACGTCGAAGCCGAGGTCGGCGAAGGCGGTGGCGATGACCTTCTGACCGCGGTCGTGGCCGTCCTGACCCATCTTCGCGACGAGGATGCGGGGCCGGCGGCCCTCGGCCTCCTCGAACGCGGCGGACGCGGCGCGCGCCTTCACGACGGCGGAGTTCTCGCCCACCTCGTCACGGTAGACCCCGGAGATCGTCCGGACGTCCGAGCGGTGTCGGCCGTAGACCTTCTCCAGGGCGTCGGAGATCTCGCCGACGGTGGCGTGCGCGCGGGCGGCGTCGATCGCGAGCTTGAGCAGGTTTCCGTCGAGGCCGCGCTCCCGCGTGCCGTCCTGGGCGGCCTGGGCCGCGTTGGTCAGGGCGTCCAGCGCCGACTCGACCGCCTCTCTGTCACGGTCGTCGCGGAGCTCCTCCAGACGAGCCACCTGCTGGCGCAGCACGTCGGCGTTGTCGACCTTGAGCACGTCGACGTCCTCGCCGCCGAGCAGCGGGTACTTGTTGATGCCGATCACCGGCTGGCGCCCGGAGTCGATCCGCGCCTGGGTGCGGGCCGCGGCCTCCTCGATGCGCATCTTCGGCAGGCCCTCGTCGATCGCCTTGGCCATGCCGCCGGTCTTCTCGACCTCCTCGATGTGGGCCCAGGCGCGGCCGGCGAGCTCGCGGGTCAGGCGCTCCACGTAGGCCGAGCCACCCCACGGGTCGACGGTCCGCGTCGTCCCGGACTCCTGCTGGAGGAGCAGCTGGGTGTTGCGGGCGATGCGCGCGGAGAAGTCGGTCGGCAGCGCGAGCGCCTCGTCGAGCGCGTTGGTGTGCAGCGACTGGGTGTGGCCCTGGGTCGCGGCCATCGCCTCGAGGCAGGTACGGACGACGTTGTTGTAGACGTCCTGGGCGGTCAGGGACCAGCCGGAGGTCTGCGAGTGGGTGCGCAGCGAGAGCGACTTGTCCTTCTTCGCGCCGAAGTCCTTGACGAGCTTGGCCCACAGCAGCCGCGCGGCCCGCAGCTTCGCGATCTCCATGAAGTAGTTCATGCCGATGCCCCAGAAGAACGACAGGCGCGGCGCGAACACGTCGATGTCGAGCCCGGCGTCCCGCCCGGCCCGCAGGTACTCCACGCCGTCGGCGAGGGTGTAGGCCAGCTCCAGGTCGGCCGAGGCCCCGGCCTCCTGGATGTGGTAGCCGGAGATGGAGATCGAGTTGAACTTCGGCATCTTCTCGCTGGTGTAGCTGAAGATGTCGGAGATGATCTGCATCGAGGGTTGGGGCGGGTAGATGTAGGTGTTGCGGACCATGAACTCCTTCAGGATGTCGTTCTGGATGGTCCCGGCGAGCTTCTCGGGCTCGACGCCCTGCTCCTGCGCCGCGGCCACGTAGAGCGCCATCACGGGGAGCACCGCCCCGTTCATGGTCATGGACACCGACATCCGGTCCAGCGGGATGCCGTCGAACAGCTGGCGCATGTCGAGGATCGAGTCGATCGACACGCCCGCCATGCCGACGTCGCCGGCGACGCGGGGGTTGTCCGAGTCGTACCCGCGGTGGGTCGGCAGGTCGAAGGCGACCGAGAGGCCTTTCTGCCCGGCGGCGAGGTTGCGCCGGTAGAAGGCGTTGGACTCCTTCGCCGTGGAGAACCCGGCGTACTGGCGCACCGTCCAGGGCTGCGTCACGTACATCGTCGGGTACGGGCCACGCAGGAACGGGGGCAGCCCCGGGAGCGTCTCGAGGAAGTCCAGGCCCTCGACGTCGGCCGCGGTGTAGAGCGGCTTGACGCCGATGCCCTCCGGGGTCTCCCAGAGCAGATCCTCCGGGCCCTTCCCCGTGGCGGCCTCGAGGGCGTCGTCCCACGAGCGCTGCGCACCCTCCGGTGTCCCGAGCTCGACGTCGGCGAACGATCCGATGGCCATCAGACGGCCTCCCTTCGGTCAGGCACTCGAGTCCGTCAGGTGGTCGAGCAGGTCGGTGAGCAGCCGCGCGGCGTCGCACCCGGAGTACAGGTACCCGGTGAGCGCCGTGCCGTCGTCGGGGCCGAGGTCGGGGGTCTTCGGCGGACCGGCCAGGAGGATCCTGGTGGCGCCCGCCTCGGCCAGCGCCTTCGCGAGGTCGGCCGCGTGCTCGGCGTAGACCTTGTCGCTCGACGCGACGACCGCGACCGGGGTGCCGGCCTCCCGGAACGCCGCGACGATCTCGTCGGCGTCCGTGCCGCCCGGCCCCTCCACGACGTCGATCCCGCCGGCGTGCAGCAGGTTCGTCGCGAACGAGGTGCGGGCGGTGTACTGGGCGAGCGCGCCGAGCGTGGCGAGGAAGGCCACCGGCCGCTTCGTCTCCGCGGCCGCGGCGTCGGCCCGGTCGCGGAGGTCCTCGAAGACCTGCGCGTAGCGCCGCCGGGGCAGGCCGCCCTCCGGGGACGCCTCGGGCGCCGGGTCGCGCTCGGGCCGCGACTCGGCGAGGTTCGGGAACTCGCTGACGCCGGTGATGGGGTCGCGACGGTGCGCGATCCGCTCGGCGCGCCGCGACCACGTCTCCTCGAGCGCGGCCGCCAACGAGCCGTCGTCGAGGGCCGCGGCCGCCCCGCCGGCCCGTTCGATCGTGGTGAACACGTCCCACGCGGCGTGGGCGAGGTCGTCGGTGAGCGACTCGACGTACCAGGAGCCGCCCGCGGGGTCGATGACGTGCGCGAGGTGGGACTCCTCGAGCAGCAGCGCCTGGGTGTTGCGGGCGACGCGGCGGGAGAAGTCGTCGGGGAGCCCCAGCGCGGCGTCGAAGGGCAGCACCGTGACGGCGTCCGCGCCGCCCAGGCCGGCCCCGACACAGGCGACGGTGGTGCGCAGGATGTTCACCCACGGGTCGCGCGTGGTCATCATCGCCGGCGAGGTGACGGCGTGGACCCGCGCGCCCCGGGCCGACTCGGACGCCCCGGCGACGGCGCCGATCCGGTCCCAGCACCGGCGGGCCGCGCGGAGCTTCGCGAGCGTGGCGAACTGGTCGGCCGTCGCCGCCAGGCGCAGCTCGACCCGGGCGAACGCGTCGTCGACCGAGAGCCCGGCGTCGGTCAGCAGCCGCACCGCGTGCAGGCCGGCGGCCAGCGCGGCGCCGAGCTCCTGGCCGTCCGAGCCGCCCGCCTCGTGGAAGGGCAGCCCGTCGGCGACCACGGTCGCGAGCGCCGGGTGGTCGGACGCGGCGGTGCGCGAGTGCTCGACCATCGCCTCGAGACAGGAGTCGGACAGCGCTGGGCCGCCCCTGGTGCGGGCGAGCAGCGGGTCGTACCCCAGCGATCCGCCGAGCGCGGCCGAGACACCCTGCTCGGCGGCCAGGCGCAGCAGCGCAGCCGAGGCGTCGGGGGTGTCCCGGCCGGCGGAGAGCGCGATCGGGGCCAGGTCGAGCAGGACACCGTCGAGCAGCGTGGACAGCGCGTCGACCGGCGGGCCGCCCGCCTCGCCGAGCACCAGCCACAGCGACGAGACCCCGCCCTCGAGGTCGGCCATGACCACGTCGTGGGCCGCGGACAGGTCGGCCTCGGCGGGGAAAGCGTGTCGCTGGCGCACCCCCCAGCCCTCGGCGACGTGCCCCTCCGGCCGCGAGGCCCGGGTGAAGGGCGACAGGCCCGGCTCCCCCGTGGCGACGTCAGGAGCGTCCGCCGCGGTGTACAGCGCGGCGATCTCGAAGCCGTCGTCGGTGGGGGTCGCGATCGCGGCCTCGGCGTCCTCGGGCCGGACCTCCCGGCCGGTCTTCGAGAGCGCCCCCGCCACGAGCTCGCGCCAGCGGTCGCGGTCCGGGGTCTCGAACTCCCCGGCGAGCACGAGCTCCTCGGGCGCCTCCGGGGACCCCGACGTCGATGGTCCGGCTGTCATGCGCGGGATCGTAGAACGGTCAGGCCGGACCGGTTCGACGTGATGGCCCACGCCACCGGGGCGAAGGGGCCGGATCGGTTCAGGTGGCGCTCACCCGCGCCGCCGTCCCCGGACCGCGGCCGCCAGCTCGTCGAGCAGCGCCACGGTGGTCTCCCACCCGACGCAGGAGTCGGTGACGCTGCGCCCGCGCACCATCTCCGGCCCGATCTCCTGGTGGCCCTCGACGAGGAAGCTCTCGATCATGACGCCCGCCACCGGCCCGCCGGCGGCGACCTGACCCGCGAGGTCGGCGACGACGCCGGGCTGGCGACGGTGGTCCTTGCCGGAGTTGCCGTGGCTCGCGTCCACCACCACCCGGCCTTCGCGGCCCGCGGCCCGCAGCCGGCCGACCGCGTCCCCGACGGCGGCCGCGTCGAAGTTCGGGCCGGACGACCCGCCGCGCAGGATGAGGTGGGCGTCGGCGTTGCCGGTGGTCGTGATGAGGCCCGCCAGGCCCTCCGGCGTCACCCCCATGAACGCGTGCGGGGCCGCGGCCGCCCCGATCGCCTCGACCGCCACGCCGACGTCGCCGTCGGTCCCGTTCTTGATCCCCACCGGCATCGACAGGCCGCTCGCGAGCTGGCGGTGCACCTGGCTCGCCGCGGTCCGGGCGCCGATCGACCCCCAGGCCACGAGATCGGCGAGGTACTGCGGGGTGATCGGGTCGAGGAACTCGCAGCCCAGGGGCAGCCCGAGCCCGGCGAGGTCGAGCATGAGCGCGCGAGCGGTCCGCAGTCCCCGGGCGACGTCGAAGCTGCCGTCGAGACCGGGATCGTTGACGAGCCCCTTCCAGCCGACCGTCGAACGCGGCTTCTCGAAGTAGGTCCGCATCACCACGTGCAGGTCGTCGGCGTGGGCGGCGGCCTGCTCGGCGAGGCGGGCGCCGTACTCGCGGGCGGCGTCGTCGTCGTGGATCGAGCAGGGCCCGACGACGACGAGCAGGCGGTCGTCGCCGTGCAGCGCGTCCACAGCGGCGGCGCGGCCGCGACGGACGGCCGACGCGGCCGCCGGGAGCACCGGCAGCTCGTGGCGGAGCAGCGCGGGCGAGGGCAGCGGGGTGATGGCGGTGGTGCGGGCGCCGTCGAGGGGTGTGGCGTCGACGGGCCGGTCGAGGGCCGGGGCGGTCATCGGGTTCCTCCGGGGGATGGGCCGTGAGACCCGGACCCGACCCGCCGCGATCCCGCCGAGCCGGTTCCGGATCCGGCTCGCGGGATGGGGGTCAGCGCAGCGGTCTACCCGCCGACCCCTCCCGGGCCGGGCACGTAAACCGGTACCAGCGCTGCACGACGATCACCCTACAGCCCGCGCGTTCCCGTCCGCTCATGTACTCGTGGTGCGACGGACGGGCCCCGGCGGTCACCCGGTCACCCACCGCGGGCATCGTCGGGATTCGGCACACTCGTCGTGACGGCCCCACGACACGCCGTCGTACCGCTTCGATCTCCGGGAGAGTCACCGCACCGTGCCCCCCATGCCAGCCATCCTCCCTCGCCCCCTCGCCCCGCACGTGATGACCTACCTGGCCGTACTCGTGCCGTTCGCCGCGCTGCTCGCCGCGATCCCGCTGGCCTGGGGGTGGGGCCTGTCGTGGCTCGACGCCGGGCTCGCCGTCGGGTTCTACGTGGTGTCGATGCTCGGCGTGACCGTCGGCTTCCACCGGTACTTCACGCACGGGGCGTTCCGCTGCGGTCGGGCGCTGCGCATCGCCCTGGCCGTCGCCGGCAGCCTCGCCGTGCAGGGACCGGTGACGCACTGGGTCGCCGACCACCGCCGCCACCACGCCTTCGCCGACAAGGAGGGCGACCCGCACTCGCCATGGCGCTACGGGACCTCGCCGGCGGCGCTGGTCCGCGGCTTCTGGCACGCCCACCTCGGGTGGATCCTCGAGCGCACCCTGTCCGACCAGCGCAAGTACTGCCCCGACCTGCTCGCCGACGACGACATCGTGCGGATCAGCCGGTGGTTCGGCTGGATCACCTTCGCCTCGTTCGTCCTGCCGGCGCTGATCGGTGGCCTCGTGACCTGGTCGTTCTGGGGCGCGGTCACCGGGTTCTTCTGGGCGGGCCTGGTGCGCATCGCGCTCTCGCACCACGTCGCGTGGTCGACGAACTCGGTCTGCCACATGGTCGGGGAGCGCCCGTGGCGGGTGCGCGACCGCTCGACCAACGTGTGGCCGCTCGCGCTGCTGTCGATGGGCGAGTCGTGGCACAACCTGCACCACGCCGACCCGACGAGCGCCCGCCACGGCGTCGGCCGCTTCGAGATCGACCTGTCGGCCGAGACGATCGCGCTGTTCGAGAAGCTCGGGTGGGCCTGGAAGGTCCGCTGGCCGAAGCCCGAGCGGCTGGAGACCCTCCGCGCGGCCTGACTCAGGACCGGCGCAGCCGGGCCTTCTGCACCTTCCCCATGGCGTTGCGCGGCAGCTCGTCGACGACGACGACCTCCCGCGGCCGCTTGTGCTTCGAGAGCCGCTCGCCGACGAAGTTCATGACCTCCTGGGGGTCCACGGGCCCCTCGGGACAGACGACGTGGGCGACGATGCGCTGCCCGAGGTCGTCGTCGGGCTCCCCGACGACGGCCGCCTCGCTGATCCCGGCGTGGGCGAGCAGCGCGGTCTCCACCTCCCCGGCGCCGATGCGGTAGCCGCCGGACTTGATCAGGTCGACCGAGCGCCGCCCGACGATCCGGTGGTAGCCGGCCTCGTCGACGACGGCCGCGTCGCCGGTGCGGAACCAGCCGTCGTCGGTCCACGTCTCGGCGGTCGCCTCGGGCCGGTTGAGGTAACCGTCGAACAGCGACGGCCCCCGGACCTGCAGCTCCCCGATCGACTCGCCGTCGGCGGGCACGTCCTCGTCGGTGGTGACCATCTCGCCCTGGTCGTCCTCGGTGACCGCCCGCAGCCGCGCCTCGACCCCCGCCACGGGCACCCCGACCCACCCGGGCCGGCGCTCGCCGTCGGACCGGACCGCCAGGGTGATCATGGTCTCGCTCATCCCGTAGCGCTCGAGCGGCGCCTGCCCGGCGAGCTCCCGGATGCGTTCGAAGACCGGCACGGGGAGCGGTGCGGACCCGCTCACCAGCAGCCGGGCGTCGCGCAGGGCGGCCGCCGACGCCGGGTCGTCGCCGATCCGCGACCACACCGTGGGCACCCCGAAGAGCAGCGTGCCGCCGTGCTCCGACACCGCGCGCGCGTAGTTCGCCGGGGTCGGCCTCACGGTGTGCACCAGGCGCGACCCGGTGCGCAGCGCCCCGAACACCCCCAGCACGAGGCCGTGGACGTGGAAGAGCGGCAGGCCGTGGGCGAGGGTGTCGGCCGCGGTCCAGGTCCACGCGTCGGCGAGCCCGTCGAGGCCCGCGGCCATCGCGTCGGCCGAGAGCAGCACGCCCTTGGGCGAGCCGGTGGTGCCCGAGGTGTAGAGGATCAGCGCGGCCCCGTCGCTCGTGGGCTCGCGCACCTCGTGCCCGGCGCGCCGGGAGAGGTCCACGCGACGGCAGGGCAGCGTCACGTCGCGCGGCTTGTCCCCGAACCACGTGGTGGCGCCGGAGTCGGAGAGCAGGTGCCCGCGCTCGGCCCTGCCGCTGTCGGGCGGGACCGGCACGACGGGGGCCCCGGCGAGCAGGGCCCCGACGACCGCGACGACGGTCTCCGCGCTCGCCGTCGCCGCGACCGCGACGGGCGAGGTGGGGTCGGACCGTTCGCCGATCTCGTCGGCGACCACGGCCGCCGCGCCCAGCAGCTCGGGCCCGGAGAAGGCGGTGTCGCCGATCCGGACGGCCTCCGGGTCGTCGAGGCCGCCGTCCAGCAGCGCGCGCAGCAGGGGCACCGTCGCACCTCCGGGTGACGCCGGGTCGGACGCGCCGGGCTGGCGGCACGACGCGGGGAGCCCGGATATTCTCGCCCCCGCGGCCCTGTCCGCGCGCGCCCGAGGCCGCGGATCGGGGACGTGGGAGGATCCCCCGGGTGAGCCAGGGGTCCCCCGCCGTGTCGCGGCAGCGCCCACGCCCGTCCCTGCTCTACGCGGTCAAGCAGGTCGAGCTCATCGTGCGGGCCCACCTCGACGACCTGCTCCGCGACTCCGGGGTCACCGCGCTGCAGTACACCGCGCTCACCGTGCTGGCGCGCCGCGAGGGGCTGACCTCCGCCGAGCTCGCCCGCAACTCCTTCGTCACCCCGCAGGCGATGGCCGACCTCGTGAACTCGCTCGAGCGGGGCGGGTTCATCGCGCGCCGCCGCAACCCCGACAACCGCCGCCAGCTGCTCATCAGCCTCACCGCCGACGGGCACGCGTTGCTCGCCCGGTTCGACGACCCCGTCAGCGGGCTGGAGACGCGGATGCTCGAAGGGTTCGACGACGCCGACCGGGAGCGCTTCCGGGACTACCTCAACCGGGCGCGGTCGGCCCTGGGTGGCTCCGCCTCGTGAGCACTTTCCGGGGCTATGACCCCGGAAAGTGCTCACGGGCGCGGAGCGCACCCTTGTCGAGCTTGCCGGTCGGGTTGCGCGGCAGGGTGTCCACGACCTCCACGGCGCGCGGGTGCTTGAACCGGGCGAGCCGGCCGTCGAGGAACGCGAGGACGTCCGCCGGGGTCGCCGTCGCCCCGGGAGCGAGCACCACCCACGCGTGCCCGGTCTCGCCCCAGCGCTCGTCCGGGACCCCGATCACGGCCGCGTCGACGACGTCCGGGTGGCCGGCGAGCACCCCCTCGACCTCGGCCGGTGAGACGTTCTCCCCGCCGGAGATGTAGAGGTCCTTGACCCGGTCGACGATGCGGTGGAAGCCGTCGCCGTCGACGGTCGCGACGTCGCCCGAGCGGAACCACCCGTCGTCGTCGAACGCCTCGGCGCTCTCCCGCGGCCGCTGCCAGTAGCCGTCCACGACGTTCGGGCCCCGCACCAGGATCTCGCCGCGGTCGTCGAGGCGGACGTCGGAGAAGAAGTGCGGGCGCCCGGCGGTGCCGGTCTTCTCGACGGCGTGCTCCCGGTCGAGCAGCAGGACCCCCGGCGCGGCCTCGGTCATGCCGTAGCCCTGCAGGAACGTCAGACCCCGCGCGGCGAAGGTCTCCAGCAACGACGGCGGAACCGGGGCGCCGCCGCAGAGCAGGTAGCGCACGGAGGACAGATCGGTGGCCCCGAAGCGCGGTGAGCGGGCGAGCGCCGCGAACATCGTCGGGACCCCGAACATGATCGTGACGCCCTCGGCCGGGACGAGGTCGAGGGTGCGCTCGACGTCGAACGCCTCCTCCAGCACCAGCGTGCCGCCCTTGAGCAGCACCGGCAGGCAGGTCATGCCGAGCGACGCGGCGTGGAAGAGCGGTGCGGAGAGCAGGCAGACCTCGTCGCGGGCCAGGTCGACGTCCACGACGACGTTGAGCGCGTTCCAGGTGAGGTTGGCGTGCGAGAGCCGGGCGGCCTTGGGCCGCCCGGTGGTGCCGGAGGTGTAGAGCAGGACCGCGGTGTCGTCGGGGTCGACGTCCACCGGGTCCCGACGGTCCGCGGTGCCGGTGACCAGCTCGTCGAGGCCGCCGCCGACCTCGAGCCGTGTCAGCGGTGGTCCGTCGCCGACATGGCCCGGGGCGTGCACGAGGACCCGGGCCCCGGTGTCGCCGAGCGCGAACGCGTGCTCCTCCGGGGCGAGCCGGGCGTTGAGCGGGACGAACACCGCGCCGAGCGCCGTCGTCGCGAAGAGGGTCTCGACGAAGGCCGGGTGGTTCGGCCCCAGGTACGCCACGCGGTCGCCCCGCCCGACGCCGAGCCCGGCCAGCCCGGCCGCGAACGCCCGGACGCGGTCGTCGAGCTCGGCGTAGGTGACGCGGCGGGCGCCGTGCACGAGCGCCGTCCGCTCCGGGGTGGTGCGGGCGCGCCGGGCGGTCCAGGTGCCGAGGCCGGGCGGCGGCGTCACGGCTCAGCCGCGCTCATCCCCGGCGGAGCCGGACCTGTCGTAGGCGCGCAGACCCGGGCGGAAGGTCTTGTCGTCGAGGAACTGCGTGAGCCCCTGCTGCTTGCCGTGCTCCGGGTCGTGCCCGGTGGCGGCGTCGAGCTTGGCGTAGAGGTAGTCCTCAGCGGTGTCCCATGACATCTGCCGGACCTGCTTCACCCCGACCTTGGCGGCCCGCAGCACGTGGGTGTTCATGCCGGCCAGCCTGCCCGCCACCTCGACGGTGCGCGCACGCAGGTCCTCCCCCGGCACGGCCTCGTTGACCAGCCGCATCGCGGAGGCCTGCCGCCCGTCGAAGCGCTCCCCGGTCATGACGTACCACTGGGCGTCGCGCGCGGAGATCGTCTCGGTGAGCGCGCGGCTGACCAGGCCACCCGGCGGGATGCCCCAGTTGACCTCGGAGAGGCCGAACGAGGCGTCCTCGGCCGCGATCGCGAGGTCGCAGCACACGAGCGGGGTGAACGCGCCGCCGAAGCACCAGCCGTTGACCATCGCGATGGTCGGCTTCGGGAAGTGGATGAGCCGGCGCCACTGCCAGTCGGCGGAGTCGCGCCGCGCGCGGATCTCGACGTGCGGCGGCGCGTCGTCCACCTCGCGGAAGTACTCCTGCAGGTCCATCCCGGCCGACCAGGCCTCGCCGCGCCCGGTGAGGACGACCACCCGGACCTCGTCGGCGGCCTCCAGCCACTCGAGCGCGGCGATCATCTCCCGGTTCAGCGTCGGGTTCATCGCGTTGCGCTTGTCCGGCCGGTCGAAGAAGAGCCAGCCGATCCCTGCCTCCGCCCCGTCCGCCCCACCGATCTCGATGCTGACGGTCTCGAACTCCGGCGGCGCACCCATGGTCGTCAAACTAACAGGAAACCTGATCGTCATCGAGACCCCGACGGAGGAGCGAACGGCGCGTTCGCTGCTTCTACGTGCGCGAGAGTGCCGGTCGCTCCGGGAGGGGTGCGGCCGAGCGCGCCACGATCCGGGTCCGCCGGGCGTCGACGAGCACCGCGAGGGTCACGCCACCGAGGATCGCGACCTCGCCCGTCAGCGCGAGCGGGCCGGGCAGCCCGCCCTCGGCGATCGCGGCGAACACGAAACCCCACGCCGTCTCCAGCGCCATGAGCTGGCTGACCAGCACCGGCGAGAGGTACCCGGCCGCGGTGTGCCAGAGCCGCACCGCGAGCCACGACGACACCAGGCCCAGGAACAGCACGACGGCGAGGGCGCGCAGCGGCTGGGCCGGCACGCCCTCGATCAGCACGAGCGCGACGGCCGCCGGCAGCGCGAGGACGCCGGCGGCGAGGCCCTGGGCGCCCGCGAGCACCGGAGCGAGGTCGGGCCGGTCGTGGAGCAGCTTGTGGGAGTCCAGGCCGTACCAGGACCAGGAGACCAGCGCGAGGACGGCGAGGCCCAGCCCGGCGAGCGCCGAGAGCGACCAGTCCTGGCCGGGGCCGACGTGCAGCAGCACCTGGCCGACACCCACGAGCCCGAGGGCCGGGACGAGGCCGGCGATCCGCCCGGTGCCGTCCCGATGGTCGAGCTCCGCTCCGCTCCGTCTCCCCCGCGCCGACACCAACGCCATCACCACCGGGACGAGGCCGATGGTCGCGACGGCGACGGTCGGGCCGGCCAGGCGCACCGACAGGGCGACCATGGCGTAGTAGAGGACCGAGCCGGTCAGCGCGTGCGCGATCACGCGGCCCCACGGGACGTCCGCGCGCAGCACCCGTCTCACCTGGGGCAGCGACACCGCCCCGAACGCCACGAACCGTCCCGTCGCCAGCAGCAGCGCGGGGGCGAGCGGCGCCAGTCCGGGCGCCACGAACACCGCTCCCCACCCCGCCCCGGCGATCACCATCGCCAGCAGGGCCACCTTCCTCGTCATGCGTCCAGCGTGCGCCCGCGAGGGTGGGTGATGCCGGGCGACCTCGGACGGCGACGCCCGCCGTGGTGCACGATCCACCCATGACAACGCCGACCGCGCAACGATCCACCCAGCTGGACTCGATCGACCGCGCGATCCTCGCCCACCTCGTCGACCACGGCCGCTCCAGCCTGGCCGACCTCGCCGATTCGGTGTCGATCTCCCCGTCGTCGGCGCAGCGGCGGCTGCGGCGGCTGGAGACCGACGGGGTCATCCGGGGCTACCGCGCGGTCCTCGACCCGGACGCGATCGGCCGCTCCCTCGTCGTCCACCTCTCGGTGGTGCTCGTCGACCACACCTCCGAGACCGTGGGGCGCTTCGAGCGCTGGATCGTCGACCTCGACGGGCTGGTGAGTTGCCACCACGTCACCGGCGACGTGGACTACCTGCTGCGCGTCGACGTCGCCGACGTGCACGCCCTCGACGTCCTGCTGCGCCGCACCCTCGCCCAGGTCCCGGGCGTCGCGCGGTTCACGACGATGGTCGCGACCTCGGCCCTGGTGGACCGCTTCTCGGCGATGTGACCGGGCGCTACACCCCGTGCAGCGTCAGCCCCCGGTAGTTCTCCGCGATCGTGCGCCGCTCGCTCTCCGACGCCTCGATCAGCCGCAGGTGCGAGAGCGCCAGCTGCTCCTCGAAGGGGTCGCCGTCGGGGTCGCGGTGCAGCATCGTCGTCATCGTCCAGGAGAAGTGCGACGCCCTCCAGACGCGGCGCAGCGCGGTCTGCGAGTAGGCGTCCAGGAGCGTCTCGTCCTTGGTCGAGTACCACTCCCCCAGCGCCTCGGCGAGCACGCGGACGTCGGCGACGGCGAGGTTGAGCCCCTTGGCGCCGGTGGGCGGGACGATGTGGGCCGCGTCGCCGGCGAGGAAGAGCCGCCCGTGGCGCATCGGCTCGCCGACGAAGCTGCGCATCGCGGTGACCGACTTGTCGGTGACCGGCCCGCGGGCCAGCGTGAACGAGCCGTCCTCGAGCGCGAAGCGCGCCTCGAGCTCGTCCCAGATCGCGTCGTCCGACCACGACGACGCGTCGGTCCCGTTGGGCACCTGGATGTAGGCCCGGGTCACCGACGGCGAGCGCATCGAGCCCAGCGCGAACCCGCTCGACCCCCGCGCGTAGATCAGCTCCTCCGACGACGGCGCGACGTCGGCGAGGATCCCCAGCCACGAGTACGGGTAGACCCGCTCGTGGGTCCGCACCACCGACGCCGGGATCGCCGAGCGGGAGACGCCGTGGAAGCCGTCGGCGCCCACGACGACGTCGGCCCGCAGCTCGCGCTCGGCGCCCTCGTAGCGGTAGCGCACCCGCGGCGAGTCGGTGTCGACGTCGTCCACGGCGATCACCACGGCCTCGAAGAACAGCGGCTCGCCCTGGTCGAGCCGCAGCGCGATGAGGTCCTTCGTGATCTCGGTCTGCGCCCAGATCATGACGTTGCGCCCGGTCAGCTCGGCCATGTCGACACGCACGCTGCGGCCCTCGAAGCGCAGCTCGAACCCGTCGTGGGGCAGCCCCTGCCGGTCCATCCGGTCGGCCGCGCCGACCTCGCGCAGCACGTCGACGGTGCCGTGCTCCAGGATGCCCGCGCGCTGCCGGGTCTCGACGCGGTCCCGGGGCCGCGCCTCGAGCACCACCGAGTCGATCCCGCGCGCCCGCAGCAGGTGCGAGAGCAGCAGGCCCGCCGGGCCACCCCCGACGATGGCCACCTGCGTCCGCTCGCCCGTCACCCGGCCCTCCCGTCACTGTCGTCACTGCCGGCGATCAGATCCAGGAACACCGTCTCCCCCGGCCCCTGCAGGCGCACGTCGAAGCGGTAGCCAGGGCCGGTGACCGAACCGTCGGGCACGGCCATGAGCGTCACGCGGCGGTCGTCGTCCAGCGACGCCAGCAGCGGGTCGGCGGCGTTCGCCTCGGTGTGGTTCGGGAAGTAGATCCGGGTGAACAGGTGGTGCAGCAGGCCGCGGGCGAACACCGTCACCGCGATGTGCGGGGCGTCCACCGAGCCCGCGGGCGCCGCCGGGCGCAGCGTCCGGACCGCGTAGTCCCCGGCGCGGTCGGTGGGCACGCGGGCGAAGCCGGTGAAGCTGCGGCCGTCGCGGTGCACCGACCCGGGGCGGGACGGGAGCCGCCCGTCCGGCCCGGTCTGCCAGAACTCGAGCAGCGCGTCGGGGACGGGCGCCCCGGCCCCGTCGCGCACGGTGCCGTGAACGCTGATCGCGCCCGGGGTGCCGGGCGGGACCACGTCGGCCCCACCGGAGAACGGCAGGCCGAAGGCGAAGAACGGGCCGACGGTCTGGGACGGCGTCGGCTCGGCCGGCGAGGCCGCGGGGAAGGCGGACAGTTCGCTCATCACTGGTCGTCCGGGTCCTCGGGGGTGGCGGCGGGCCCGTCGAGGACGATGTCCCACTGGTAGCCCAGGGCCCACTCCTCGACGGTGGTGTCGTGGTCGTAGCGGGCGATCAGGCGCTGCTGGGCCTTCTCGTCGGTGATCGAGGAGAAGATCGGGTCGAGCGCGAAGAGCGGGTCGCCCGGGAAGTACATCTGGGTGACCATGCGCTGGGTGAAGGCCGTGCCGAACACCGAGAAGTGAATGTGGGCGGGCCGCCAGGCGTTGGTGTGGTTGCGCCACGGGTACGCGCCGGGCTTGATCGTCACGAAGCGGTAGCGCCCCTCGTCGTCGGTCAGGCAGCGCCCGCCGCCGGTGAAGTTGGGGTCCAGCGGGGCCGGGTGCTGGTCGCCCTCGTGCCGGTACCGGCCGGAGGCGTTGGCCTGCCAGACCTCCACGAGCTGGTTCCGCACCGGCCGCCCCTCGCCGTCGCAGACCCGCCCGGTGACGACGATGCGCTCGCCGAGCGGGTCCCCGACGTGCTGGCGGGTGAGGTCGTGGTCGAGCGCCGCGACGTCGACCACGCCGAAGACCGGCGCGAACCGCTCGGTCAGGCTCGGCGGGGCGATCACGAGCGGCTGCGACGGCGAGCGCAGCGCGGTGGACCGGTAGGGCCCGAAGGCGCGGTCCGGGTGTCCGCCGCGCAGCGCGGGCAGGCCGGCGGCCGCCCGGATCTCCTCGACGATGCGGTCCTGCTCGGTGACCTCACGCGCGGGGCGCTCCGCGGGCGGATCGGCGGGTGACGGGCTCACGGCGCCCAGAGTGGCGGGGATTCCGGGCGTGCGAGAGGCTGGCTTCCGTTCACCGGAAGCAAAGGAGCCCGGCGTGTCGTCGACGACCGATGCCGAGCCGGGCCCCGACCCCCGGACGCCGCGACCCCGCGGGCGCGCACGCCGCGGACTGCCCGAGGGCAGCGGGCTGAGCTCCTCCGAGGGGCGCCGCGCGCCGAGCGTGACCGGGCGGGTCTTCTCGATCCTCGAGGCGTTCGACGGCGACCACCGGGCGCTCACCCTCACCGAGATCGCCCGGGCCGCCGGGCTGCCGGTGTCCACGGCGCACCGCCTGGTCGGCGAGCTGACCTCGTGGGGCGCGCTCGAGCGCGGTCCCGACGGCGCCTACCGCGTCGGGCTGCGCCTCTGGGAGGTCGGCTCGCTCGCCCCGCGCAGCGTCGGCCTGCGCGAGCGCGCCATGCCGTTCCTCGAGGACCTCTACGAGGCGGTCCGCCAGAACGTCCAGCTCGCGGTACGCGACGGCCACGAGATCGTCTACGTCGAGCGGCTCGCCCACCCGGAGGCGGTGCGGGTGTACTCCCGGGTCGGGGGGCGCTGGCCGCTGCACCCCACCGCCGTCGGGCAGGTGCTGCTCGCGCACGCGCCCCCGGTGGTGCAGGAGTCCGTGCTCGCCGAGCGGCTCCCCGCGTTCACCCCCAGGACGGTCACCGACCCCGCGGCGCTGCGCCGGGTGCTCGCGGGCGTCCGGCGCGACGGCGTGGCGGTGTGCGACGGCATGATCGACCTCGCGGCGCTCTCGGTGGCCGCCCCGGTGCGTGGGGAGGACGACGCCGTCGTCGCCGCCCTGTCGGTCGTCGTGCCCTCGCCCTCCGAGGGCGGCGGGATCGAACCGCGCACGCTGGTGCCCGCGGTCCGCGCCGCGGCGCGCGGCATCTCCCGGGCCCTCGGCGCCCCGACCGCGCTGCGCAGCGACGCGGTGCCCCGCGCCGACGGCGGAGGTCGCTGAGCCGACGGTCCGCCCGCACCCGTTGGTCCGGACGGTCGTTCGGGTTGCGTGCGATGGATCACGGGGCGGGGCGGCACCGGAACGGTCGGCGGCGGGGCGGCCTGGGCGGTCCGCGCCGCGGTGGTCGCGCTCGCGACGGCGACGGCGCTCGTCGTCGGGGGGACCGCCGCCTCGGCGTCGCTCCCGGCCTGGGGCGGCTCCGGTGGCTCCGGTCCGGCGTTCGACGTCCCGCAGGCCATCCTCGACGCGGCCCTGACGTGCGGTCCGGGGACGACGGACGCGTCGCGGCCGGTCGCGCTGTTCATCGCCGGGACGACGCTGACCCCGCAGGAGAACTTCTCCTGGAACTACTTCCGCGCCTTCACCGCGGCCGGCCGGCCGTACTGCTCGGTCGAGCTGCCGAACCACGAGATGAGCGACATCCAGGTCGGGGCCGAGTACGTCGTGAACGCGATCCGCGCGGTGCGGGAGCGCAGCGGGAAGGACGTCGCGGTGGTCGGCTTCTCCCAGGGCGGCATGATCGGGCGCTGGGCACTGAAGTACTGGCCGGACACCCGCGCGGACGTCGGCGACGTCATCGGGATCGACCCCTCGAACCACGGCACCCTCGACGCCTACCCGGCCTGCGCGGCCGCCGGCTGCGCGCCGGCCTTCTGGCAGCAGCAGTCGTTCTCGCACTTCACGACGGCGCTCAACGCCGGACCCGAGACCTTCGCCGGCATCGACTACACCCAGATGTTCACCCCGACCGACGAGGTCGTCGTGCCGAACCTCGGACCGGCCCCGAGCTCGGCGCTGACCACGGGCGCGGGGCGCCGCGCCAACATCTCGACCTTCGACGTCTGCCCCGGCCACGTCGCCGACCACCTGTCCATGGGCTCGTTCGACCCGGTGGCCTACGCGCTCGTGATCGACGCGCTCGACCACGACGGACCGGGCTCGGCGGCGCGCATCGACCGGGCCGTGTGCACCCAGCTGCTCCAGCCCGGGGTCGACCCGGCCACGTTCCCGGAGCACCTCGCGACCTACACGGCGGGCGTCGCCCTCCAGGTCGCGACCTACCCGCACGTGCTCGCCGAGCCGCCGCTCAAGCCGTACGCCCAGGGCTCGACCGCGCGGGGCTGAGCCGCAGATGCCAGCGGAGCGGCGTTGCTTGCATCCAGTGGCAGGAAAGCCGCTGCGTCGCGCCGGGACAGGCGATCCTTCGAGGTCGGTACAGATCTGCGTAGGCAGATGATCATGCCGAGGGGACCCGATCGCCCGGTGCCGTCGACATGATCATCTGTCTAGCGCGGATTGCGCGGTCCGTGCTGCCGGGCGCCCGGCGCGCGCCGAGTCCGGGGATCACTCGAGGTCGGCGCGCTCCGCCTCGGCCTGGTCGAGTGCCCGGCGGGCCTCGTCGGCGGCCGTCTCGGCCTCCTCGCGGGCCTGCTTCGCCGCGTCGTGCTGCTCGCGGGCCCGTTCCTGGTCCGCCTCGGCGCGCTCGAGCCGTTCGCGCAGCCCGCTGACGGTCTCGTCGGCCTCCTCGAGGTCGGTGCCGGCCTGCTCCGCCCGTGAGCGGGCCCGCTCGAGCGCACGGTCGGCGTCGTCGCGCTCCTCGCGCGCCCGCTCGACGGCGCGCTCGGCGGCCTCCCGGGCCCGGCGCCGCTCCTCCTCGGCGGCCCGCTCGTCCTCCTCGCCGGTGTCCTCCTCCGGCTCCGGGGGCGACTCGCGGCGCGGCGGCGGCCGTCGGGTCGCCGTCCCTCCACCGCGTGGCGGCGGGCGCCGCCCCGAGCGCGACGGCTCCACGCCGCCGGTGAACCCGACGCCGGGCTCCAGCGCCGTCGTCAGGCGCCCGGCCGCGAACGCGCGCGCCGCCCCGTCGTCGGCGAGGGCTGCGGCGATCGTGTTCTCGAGGTCGCGCGCGACCGAGTCCCCGACCCCGACCCCGTCCTGCCGCGCCAGCCGCCGCGCCCGCGCGACGAGCGCCCCCACCAGCTCCCGCCGCTGCCGCGTCAGGGTCCGCAGCGCGTCCCCCGACAGCTCCTCCTGCGCGGTCCGCAACGAGGCACCGAGCTCCTCGAGCGCCGCCACCTCGTCCGGGGACTCGCGCGCGAGCACGTTGGCCAGCCACGCCCCGAGCGACGGCTTGCGCAGCGCGCCGATCGCGTTCGCGGTCTCCCGATCCTTCGCGGCGCGCGCGGCCTTCACCAGCTCGGTCCGGCGCGGGACGAACTGGTCGGGGTGCAGGCCGTACAGCTCGTCGGCTGCCTCCTCGAGGTCGGGAGCCTCGACATCCGGGGCCCCGCCTGCGTCGTCGTCCTGCGCCACGACGGCATCCTGCCGTGCCGTGGGCGGCTCAGCCCACCGCCCGCGCCCGCGGCGGGTCGGTCAGCGCGTCGACGTCCTCGGCGAGCAGTGCAGCTGGCGCGGGAGGCCGGAGACGACGACGGGCGGGCAGTGGTCACCCGGACCACCTACCCGCCCGTCGGGGGGCGCCGAACGGACTACCCGTGCAGCTCCTCCGGCTCGGCGGCCGCGTCCGCGGCCTCCTGCTCGACCTGCGCGGCCACCATCTCGCGCGGCATCACCATGCGCTCGGCCAGGTAGTAGATGACGAGCGACCACACCGCGACGAGGATCAGGTCCCACCACTCCGGGATGACCGTGACCCAGGCGTCGTACTGCCCGAGCGCCGAGATCACGCCGATGCCGACCAGCCAGGGCACGATCCAGCCGAGGGCGCGCAGCTGGAGGTCCTTGGCAACGGCCGGGACGGCGTGGCGCGAGCTCTGCACCGCGCGGTAGATCGCGAAGAGCACGAAACCGATGACGATCGCGACGTAGAGCTTCCAGAGCGTCGTCCAGCCCGACCAGTAGATGATCTCGTTCGCGGCGATGAACGACAGCGGTGCGATGACGGGGGCGGCCGGCATCCGGTACGGCCGACGCCGGTCGGGGTCGGCCCGGCGCAGCGCGGCGAGCGTCAGCGGGGCGAACCCGTACATGATCACCGTCGCCGAGGTGACCAGCGAGACCAGCGACTGCCAGCTCGGGAACGGCAGGAACGCGATGATCCCGACGACGAAGGCCACCGCGGTCGAGACCCAGGGGATACCCCGCTTGGAGATCTTCGAGAGACCCTTCGGCGCGAAGCCGGACTGGCTCAGCGCGTAGGACAGGCGCGCCGAGGTCGCGACGTAGACCAGCCCGGTCCCGGCCGGCGAGATGAAGGCGTCGACGTAGAGCAGGATCGACAGCCAGGTCAGCCCTAGCGCACCCGCGATCGTCACGTAGGGCCCGAAGTCGCCCTTCCCGATCGGGTTGGCCCAGCCGCCGACGAGGTTGGCCGGGTCGAGCGCGCCGATGAACGCCACCTCGAGCGCCAGGTAGATGATCACCCCGAGGGCGACGGCACCGATGAGCGCCCGCGGCATGTCACGCTGCGGGTTGCGGGCCTCGCCGCCCATCTGCGCCGCCTGCTCGAAGCCCTGCAGCGCGAACACCACACCCAGCGGCAGCGCCGCGAAGACACCGTGCGCACCGTAGGGGGCGAACCCGCCGCCGGCGGTGAAGTTCGAGCCGTGGAATGTGACGGAGATCAGCACGATCACCGTGAGCACCGGGATCGCGATCTTCCAGAGCACGGTGATGCGGTTCGTCTCGGCCAGCCACGCGACGCCGAGCAGGTTGATCCCGGTGAACAGCACCATGAGCAGCGCCGCGATCACGAAGCCGAAGCCCGTGAGGTTGCCGTTGTCGTCGACGAAGCCGTGGAAGATGTGGTCGAGGTAGGACAGCGCCGCCTCGACCTCGATCGGCGCGATCGCGACCGCCTGGATCCAGCCGACCCAGCCGGCCGCGAACCCCGCGATCGAGCCGAACGCCAGGCGCGGGTACCGCGCCGTGCCGCCGGCCACGGGATAGGTGGAGCCGAGCTCGGCGTGGACGAGCGCCAGCAGGATGACGATGACGCCGGCGAGCACCCAGGACAGGATCGACGCGCCACCAGCCGACTTCGCGGCCGTGAGCGCGCCGAGCAACCAGCCCGACCCGATGATCGAGCCGAGCGAGATGAACATCAGCGCGCTGAACCCGACGGTGCGGCGCAGCCCGGTGCCCGTGGTGAGCGTGGGCCCTTCGGCGGTGGTGGACATAGGTCTCCCGGATCGCGAGCGGTGGCCAGGCGGCGGGCGCGCGCGGCCACGGCCGAGCGCACTCGATCCGCGGAATGGTGCGCACCAGTCGGCGTGCGCGCGAGCCGGACATTCCACCGGAACACGACCACCGGCACGAAGTGGTCGACAATCGCCCACGAATCCGGCGCGTCGTAACCAGACCGTCACGTCGAGGTGTCGACGTCGGGGTTCGCCCCACCATCCGGGTGGGCAGACGCGCGCGACCCCAGCACCCAGTGTCAGGAGGTGACCTCAGACAGCGACCGGCGGGCCGTCTCCCTCGTCCGCGCGCACCTGGGCCTCCACCTGGCTGCGCAGCTGCGCCAATGTCCGGGTCAGCAGTCGCGAGACGTGCATCTGGGAGATGCAGAGCACCGAGGCGATCTCGGCCTGGGTCTGCTCGTGGACGAACCGCAGGGCCAGCATCGTGCGCTCCCGCGGCGGCAGGCTCGCCACCAGCGAGCGGACCAGGGACCGGACCTCGACGCGGTCGAACTCGGGGTCGACGGAGCCGAGGATGTTCGCCAGCGAGGAATCGTCGCCCTCGCCGAGGGTCTCGTCGAGCGAGGCCGGGTGGTACGACCCGTGGGCCGCCACCGCCTCGGCCACCTCCTCGCGGGTGAGCCCGAGGTGTGTCGCGATCTCGGGCACGGTCGGCGCCCGCCCGAGCCGTTGCGAGAGCGCCGAGGTCGCGGTGCCGACGGCGAGGTAGCGGTCCTTGACGCTGCGGGGCGTCCGCACCGACCATGCCGAGTCGCGGAAGTAGCGCCGGACCTCACCCATGATCGTCGGGACCGCGTACGAGAGGAAGTCGCGCTCCCGTCCGGGGTCGAACCGGTCGACGGCGTGCATGAGCCCCACCGTGGCGACCTGCTCGAGGTCCTCGGTCGGCTCGCCGCGCCGCGCGAAGCGCCGCGCGATGTTCCGCGCCACCGGCAGGTAGGAGACGACGAGCCGGTCGCGCAGCTCTCCCCGGCGCGGGTCGTCCGCGCCGCACGCGGCGTGCTCGACGAAGAGCGGGACGAGGGCGGCGAAGTCCTCGCTCCCGGGATCACGGTCGGCCGTGGTCTCGGCGGTGTCCGGGGGTGCCGATCCGGTCTTCGTCATGAGCCGTAACCCCAGACACCGCGCCGGAACTGTCCGAGCGGTCCTCGCGAGCCGTGTCGTCGCGGCTGGGGGCTCAACCGGAGAACAAGAGCGTCCGCGAGATTGTCAGCCGTGGCCCGTTCGGCGCAACTCTCCTGGTCAGGCGCCGCGTCCGGTCATCCGGCCGGGGCGAACCCCGCGGACCAGCTCCACCAGCGCGTCGTCGACGACCTCGTGGTGGGTGACGGTCACCGCATGGGCGGCGTCGGGGACCTCGACCAGGCGGGCCGAGGGCCCGATCGCGTCGAGGATCCGGCGCCCGTGCTCGGCGGGGGTGAGCCGGTCGCGGGTGGCGATGACGACGACGACCGGGATGCGCGCCAGCACCGGCAGCGCGCCGGACTCGTCGTGGTCGAGCAGCGAGGCGCCGAACGCCTGGCCCACGGGCAGCGGCAACCGCTCGCTCACCGCCTGGGCGTCGCGGACCTCGTCCTCGGTCGCGTCGGCGGTGAACAACAGGCGGCGGATCGCCCAGCGGCCCAGCCGGGAGGCGCGCCACGGCAGCAGGTCGGCCAACGGCGCGGCCATCCGCGCCCCGGACAGGACGGCGGGCAGGACGCCGAGCCGCCGCGCCGCGTCGTGGGCGAGCCCGAGCGGACCCTCCCGGACGAGCTCGCCCGCCGAGGTGGCGACGAGGAACGCGCCGACGATGCGGGTGCCGAACCACTCGGGCCGTTGCCGGGCCAGCGCCAGGATGCTCATGCCGCCCATGGAGTGCCCGACGAGCACGACCGGCGAGGACGGGGCGACGGCGTCGATCACGGCGGCGAGGTCTCGGCCGGTCTGGTCGACGGTGCCGTGGGAGGTCTCGCCCCAACCGGACCGGCCGTGGCCGCGCTGGTCCCACGTCACGACGCGGGCGTGGCCCTCGAGCGCGGCGACCTGCGGGGCCCAGAACTGCGAGTCGACGGTGAAGCCGTGGCAGAAGACCACGGTCGGGCCGCGGGTGCCGCGGATCGCGACGTCGAGGGGGACGCCGTCGTCACCGACGACGCCGGGCACCGGGCGTTCCCGCCGTCCGGCGCGGCGGGTCCCGCGAAGGGCGGTGTCCATCACGAACCTCCGGGTGCCCGTCGGGGTGGCGGCTCACCGGGTCGCCGGGACGGACTGCCGGTCGGGGGCGTCACAGGGTGACGCGCGACGCTCCCCCTCGTCGGGGAGCGGGCGGGGAGCCGCACGCGGATCGCGTGGTGTGTCGGGGGAGCGGACCGGCCGGGGGGACGACCGGTCCGCTCGACGCTCCGGACGCCCGGGGGGAGGGGCCCGGGAGCGTCCCGCCGACCGTGTCGGCGGCCCGGGAGACTGTACTCGGCGGTCATGTGTGGCCCACGTCGCCGTCGCGGGATCGTGACGCGGTTTCCCGACGGCGGCCGGCGCCTCGCCCGCCCGGCGGTCAGGGCTCGACCGGGAGCACCACGTGGGACGGGTGGGCCGCGTCGTGGAGGATCTCCCGCTCCCGGGCGACCAGCACCTCGGCCTCGCCGAGCGCGGCGCCGGTACCGGGGTGACGGGCGAAACGCGGGTGCGCGCCCCCGGAGACCTGGACCCGCAGGCGGTGGCCTGCTGCGAACCGGTGCCCGACCGGCCAGAGCTCGATCCCGACGGCCACGGTCCCGTCGTCGGACGGGCCGGGCTCGGTGGGGGTGATCCGCCGGATCCCGTCGGTCACGTTGACCGAGCGCCCGGTCTCGTCGACGTCACACACGCGGACGAAGACGTCCAGGTGCTCCACCTCGGCGCGGACGTGCACCGTCGCCCGGACCGGCCCGAGGGCGACGAGGTCGCGGGAGAGCACCGGGCCGGTGAACACGATGACGTCGGAGCGGTCCTCGAGGGCGCTCTGGTCCCGCGACCCGGAGCGGCCGGTGAGGATCGCGCCGCCGACCGCGGGGGTCGGGTCGTGCGGGTCGTAGGTGAACCGGGTGCCCGCCCAGTGCGCCCCGCCGCGGTCGGGAACCGTCGGGGCCTCCTCGCCGAGGCCGTGGTCGGTGCGCAGGTAGACGGTCCGCTCGGTGACGTGCGCGGGCGGCCAGTCCGGCAGGCGGCGCCGGCCGCCGTCGCCGGAGAGCTCGAGGTGGACCGGCAACTCCTCGTCGGGACCGGTGACGCCGTCGAGGGCGCGGTCGAACAGGGCCAGCGCGTCGCGCAGCCCGGCCGCCGTGCCGGCGGGCGTCGTGTGGACCCACGGGCCGATGCGCAGCACCGGGCGGGCGCCGGCAGCGCGGAGCGCGGCGTGGTCCTGCAGCTGCCAGGGCAGGAAGATGTCCTGCCAGCCGCCGGTCATGCTCACCGCCACCCCGTGGCGGGCCACCTCGGCCACCCGGTCGGCATAGGAGCGCTTGGCCCAGTACGCGGAGTCCAGGGCCTGCTCGCGCAGCCAGTCCTGGAAGAAGTCGATCGGCCCGCCCGCGGCGACGGTGTCGGCGGTCGCCAGCGGCACGGCGGCGAAGCCCGCCTCGACTCGGTGGCGCACGGCCTCCACGAGGCGTTCGGACAGCCGCGGGTGGCGCATCATCGACGCCCACGAGAGCCCGTTGTCGAGGGAGAACGTGCCGCCCGGGTAGGTCTGGTCGCGGAACTGCGAGGCCGTGACCATCGTGCCCATGGCGCGCAGCGCGTCGCCGGCGTCCCCGGCGAGCGCCCACTGCGTGATCCCGAGGTAGCTGGGCCCGAGGGTGACCACGCGCCCGTCGCACCAGGGCTGCGCGGTGACCCAGCGCAGCGTCGCGACACCGTCGTCCGCCTCGTCGAACGGCGAGAGCTCCCCCTCGGAGTCGCGGGTGCCGCGGACCGACTGGACGACGACCTGACGCCCGCGCTCGGCCACGAGCCGCCCGAAGAACGCGCCGATCCACCCGGCCCGGCCGTAGGGGCTGCGCACGAGCACGACCGGCCCGCGCGTGACCCCCGCCGGCACGTGGCGGTCGTGCCGCAGCACCACGCCGTCGGGCATCGGTACCGCCACGTCCCGGACGACGCGGACGCGGGGGCTGCGCGGGGCGGGCAGGCCGGTGGCCCGGCGCAGCAGGCGGGAGACCGGGCTCATCGCTCCATCATGACGCGGGCCGGGGGTGCCCGGTGTTCACCCCGAGTTCGCCGATCGCCGGTCGCGGCACCGCCACGGCCGGGTGACGCTGCGCTCCGTGACGCGCACCCTCCGTGGCGAGGCCCCCGACGTCGGCGTGCCGGCCGAGGCCGCCGAGTACATGACCGTCGCCGAGCAGCACGACTGGGTGGCCGGCTTCCTGCGGCGCCACCCGGTGAGCCGCCGCACCGCGCTGCGCCAGGGCTCCGGCGTCGTCGCCGCCCTCGGGCTCGCGTCCGCACCGTGGACGCTCGCCGCGTGCGCGAACGCGGCCGCGTCGCCGGTCACCGTCGTCGGGCGCCACCTGTCGTTCGGCAACGACCCGATGACCTCGATGGCGATGGCGGGCGAGCTCACCGGCCCGCCGCCGTCGGGCGCGATGGTCGTCGACCTGGGGCAGGACGGGAACTTCGGCATGCGCATCCCGGTGGAGGTGCGCCACCTCGTCTCGCAGGTCCCGCAGGCCGACGGGTCGATCCGTGCGAGCGACCAGTACTTCGTGCACGCGGCCGCGGCCGGGCTGTCGCCGGGCCAGAGCTACTCCTACCGCTTCCGCATGCCCGACGGCACGACCACCGGGACCGCCTCCTTCCGGACCGCGCCGCGCACCGTCACCGGGCCCTGGAGCTTCACCGCGTTCGCCGACCAGGGCGTCGACACGGTGCCGCCGAGCGGGCTGTCCGGGTTCACCGACCAGTACTTCAAGCCCGACGACACCCGCCGGACGATGACGCCGTCCACGTCCATGGTCGACCGGATCGCCGCGACCCGGCCCGCCTTCCACCTGCTCGCCGGCGACATCTGCTACGCCGACCCCTCGGGGAACGGGCAGGCGGTCAGGAGCACGGGGACCTCGACCTCGCCCACCGGGTTCGACAGCTTCGACCCGACGGTGTGGACCACCTACTTCGGGCTGATCGAGCGCAGTTCCGCGTCGACGCCGTGGATGTTCGCGACGGGCAACCACGACATGGAGGCGCTCTACGACGACAACACCACGCGGGGCGCCTCCCACGGGTACGGCGGGCACGCCGCGCGCCTCGACCTGCCCCGCAACGGCCCGGGCGCCTGCCCGACCGTGTACTCGATGCGCTACGGCAACGTCGGGATCGTCAGCGTGGACGCCAACGACCTGTCGATGGAGATCCCCACCAACGCCGGGTACTCGGGCGGTTCCCAGGCGGCGTGGCTGCGCCAGACGCTCACCGACCTGCGCGCCGACCCCGGTGTCGACTTCGTCGTCGCGTTCTTCCACCACTGCGCGTTCGCGACGTCGTCCACGCACGGCTCCGACGCCGGGGTGCGCGCGGCGGTCGCGCCGCTGTTCGACGAGTTCTCGGTCGACCTCGCGATCCAGGGCCACAACCACCAGTACGAGCGGTCGAACCCGATCCGCCGGGGCCGCTCCACGGTGCAGGCCCGCGACGGCGCCACGGTCCGCCCGGACACCGACGGCACGACGTACGTGTGCGTCGGGTCGGGCGGGCGGCCGCGCTACGCCTGGCAGCCGACCGAGACCGACCGCTACCGCGGCAACACCGGCCCCGACAGTGGGGTGAACGTGGTGAGCTTCCAGGCCACCGGGGCGAAGACGAAGATCCCGGACGCCGTGGACTGGTCGCAGGCGCGCTACCTCGACTACGCCTACCTGACCGTCGACGTCGTCCCACCGGCCGGGCCGGGGCAGCCGACGACGATGACGCTGCGCACGATCACCGACACCGGCCAGGAGATCGACCGGGTCGTCCTGGAGCGTCGCGCCCGCCAGGGGTGAGTCGTCGGTCACCCGCCGGGGAGGACCGGAGGGCACCGACCGCCGGAACTCCGGGGCCGGTGCCCTCCGGCCGCTCTCGATCGGCGACGGCGTCCGGGACATGCCTCCGACGCATTCCCGGAACTCCCGACGACGGATTGCCCGCGCATCGACGGAATCGCCGCACCACCGACCTCCGCGTCACCTCGATGTGACGCGGCACTTCTCGGACCTGGCGTCCTCGCCGCGGAGACCCCCCTGGTGCGGGGCGATGACGCCGGTCGCCGCGACCACGACCCGGTGGGGATTCGCGTGATCGCGGTGAGGTCCGCGCGAATGCCCGAAAAACGCGTGGTGGCACACGTCCGATCCGGACCGCGCATTTCCGGCGGCGGTCGCGGTCCGCCCGCGGGGGCCGGGCGGGCCCGCCGCGGCGTCGTCCGGGACCCACCTCGGTGTCGCCCGAGCGGGCGTCTCCCGCGAGGATGCCCCCGTGCCCCGGCTCCACCGCGTCCTCGAGGTGCTCGCCGCCCGCCGGGCGGAGGGCTCCGGTCCCCGTGACCGGTCCGACCCCCACCGCGTCGTCCTCGCGATCGAGGGCGGCGGCAGCCGGGCCACCTACTCCTCCGGGATGGTGCTCGGCCTCGAACGGCTCGGCCTGAGCCGCTGCTTCGACGCCGTCTACGGCGCCTCGGCGGGCGCGCTGGCGGGCAGCTGGCTCATCGCGGAGCAGGCCGAGGAGTGCTGTGCCGGGTGGTGGCGCCCCGGGTTGATGGAGCGGGTCACCAAGCCGACCCGCGGGCTGCGCGGGCGTCCGGTGGTCGACGTCGAGTACCTCATCCACACCGTCGGGGAGAAGGTCATCCCGGTCCGGTGGTCCGACATCGTCTCCGCCGAGGTGCCGCTGCACCCGGTGGCCACCGACGTCGACACCGGCCAGGCGGTGGACCTGCACGACAGCATCAGGGACGACGAGTCGCTCAAGCGGGCCCTGCAGGCGTCGGCGAACGTCCCGGTGCTCGCGGGTCTCCCCCTCGAGATCGACGGCCGGCGCCTCGTCGACGCCGCGGTGGCCGAGCCGCTGCCGTTCCACACCGCGCTCGACCAGGGCGCGACCCACGTGCTCATGCTGCGCACCCGCCGCGCCGACCAGGAGGCGATCGACGCCACCCGGCTGGAGAAGGCCCTGGTGGCGCGGCTCGGCGAGGCGCGCGTACCCGGGCTGGTGCACGTGCTCGGGCGCCGCCTCGAGAACCGTCGCGCCGACGACGAGTGGCTGGCCAAGGCGAGCGCGATCTCCGGGGACGAGGGGGTCGACGAGCCCCCGCACCTGCTCGAGGTCCGCCCGCCGGACGGCGCGAACACGATCAACCCGCTCGAGACCGACCCCGACACCCTGCGCCGGGGCGTCGAGACCGGGTGCGACGCGCTGCGGGCCCTGGTGGAGCCGGCGTTGGGCTGAGGCCTCGTGCTCTCCAGGTGGCAGCAACGGCACGACGCTGGCATCTGACGCCAGGACGGCGCCGCTCACTCGTCGGCCGGCCGCTCCTCCCCACGGCAGCAACGGCACGATGCTGGCGTCAGATGCGAGGACGGCGCCACTCACGCCCGCCCTGTCGTGGGGCTTCACCACCACAAGGCGGCCCCACGGCCCCCGGCTACCGGCCGAGCACCGCCGTGCGCGTCGAGGAGAGGTGCTCGACCAGGCGGGCCTGCGCCTCGACCGCGGCATCGGGGCCGAGCGCGTCGAGGATCGCCTCGTGCTGGGCGAGGATCGCCTCGGCGCGGGTCGGACCCCGACCGAGCATCGACCCGAGGTTCATGCGCAGCTGACGGTCGCGCAGCGAGCTGTAGAGCTCGTCGAGGATGGGGTTGCGGGCGCTCTCCACGAGCACGGTGTGGAACCGGCGGTCGCCCTCGGCGAACCCGGTCTCGTCCCCCGCCGCGAACGCCGCCCGCTGCACCGCGAGCTCCTCGCGCAGCCGCCCCACGACGCCCTCGCGATCGGCCGGGCTCGCCGCGCACAGCTTGGCGACCGCGTGGCCCTCGACGAGCTCCCGGGCCTCGAGCACGGCCTCCACCTCGACGGGCGAGACGGCCACGACGAGCGCACCCCGCTTGGGGAACAGCCGGAGCAGCCCCTCGGCCTCCAGGCGCAGGAACGCCTCGCGCACCGGCGTGCGGCTCATCTCCAGTGCCTCGGCCACCTGGCCCTCGCTGATGAGGTCGCCGCCCGGCAGGCTGCCGTCGAGGATGCCGGCCTTCGTGTGCCGGTACGCCCGCTCCTTGGCCGACAGTCCTCCGCCCACCGTGTCCTCACTCTTGCCGACCCAGTCGCGGCGACCCTACTCTCACCGCATTGATGCATCTTGTATGCATGCGTCGCCGGGGGCGAGGAGGACGCGGCTGCCGCGCACGTGAACGGATGTGGTCGTCGGGACGACCACGTTCGTTCACAGGGGCGCGAGCGCCCTCGCGACGCCGACCGCCGCGGACAGCCCCCGCACCGGCGTGAAGCGCTCGGAGGCCTCGCCCAGCGCGCTCCACTCGTCGGGGCTCAGCACGATCTCAGCGGCCGCGCAGTTGCTCT